>NZ_JAAGPF010000524.1 GCF_017104645.1 Burkholderia sp. Ac-20379 | reverse complement strand
CGCCTGGCGCTTCGCCGCTTCGCGCTGCAATGCCCGCGCCTCGCGCTGCACCTGCGGGGCGGGGCCGGCCAGCCGGTCCGCCAGCTCCGCATCGCTGAGCGCCGCTGCCTGGGCGGTTTGCGTGCGCGCGGTGACCTTGTCGAGCATCCCGCGCATCGCGTTCGGCAGGGCCGATTTCCGCTGGGCGGGGGCAGTGGCCGGGGCGGGCGGTGTCGTTGTTGTCGTTGCGGGCGTGTTGGTCGCGCGGCGGTGCGCGATCTCGCGTTGCAGCGCCCGCGCGCCGCGTCCGTTCAGGTTCGGGTTGCTGGCCGCCATCAGGAGTTCCTGGCCGCTGAGGTTGCTGGCGGCATGGATCTGCTTGCGCGCGGTCAGCTTGTCGGCCAGGTTGCGCAACCCTTCCGGCATGGCGGAACTTTGGGCGGCGCGCCGCTCGACAGCCTGCAAGGGCCCGGGCGTCGCGGATTCGTCTTGCGGCTCGGCCCGCACGGGCCCGCGAGCGATGCTGTTCGGCTTCATGGCAGGCTCCAGCTCGATATGAGTTATTGATCTTCTGCACGTCGCTTGCCCGAGCAGGCGGCCGCTCTCACGACTGCGTTGCGGTATGCCAGGGTGGAAGGCGACCGTCGGGGATGCTAGGCAGTCATTAATTTGTCATCTTGACGGCGCGCGAAGCGGAAGACGGAAAGGCGAAGCCGCGAAGGGCGCGGGCTGTGCGACATGCCGGCGCTTCGTGTGCGCGGCGTTGCCGAATCCCGGCGGAAATGGCCGCCCGCCGCCGATTTCACGCATTTTTTCCCGGCTTTTTTCACTCAATCCACCCCTCACGCCGTCGACATCCCTTATTCTTGTATTCTTTCGAATGCATTACATATCAAAGGGGGATGAATGCCGCATGACGTCAGCTTGATCGCACTGCTCGCGGCCGGTTTCGCGCTCGCGATGGTGTTCGGCTATCTCGCCTCGCTGCTGAAGATGCCGCCGCTGGTCGGCTATCTGCTGGCCGGCATCGTGATCGGCCCCGGCACGCCGGGCTTCGTCGGCGATCTGGCGCTCGCGCAGCAACTGGCCGAGATCGGCGTGATGTTGCTGATGTTCGGCGTCGGCCTGCATTTCTCGCTGGGCGACCTGCTCGCGGTGCGCAAGATCGCGCTGCCCGGCGCGGTCGTGCAGATCGCGGTGGCCACGGTGCTCGGCGGCGGGCTCGCGCTGGCCTGGGGCTGGAGCATCGGCGCGGCGCTGGTGTTCGGGCTGGCGTTGTCGGTGGCGAGCACCGTGGTGCTGCTGCGCGCGCTCGAGGGGCGCGGCCTGGTCGAGACGGTCAACGGCCGCATCGCGGTGGGCTGGCTGGTGGTCGAGGATCTCGTCATGGTGCTCGTGCTGGTGCTGCTGCCGCCGCTGGCGGGGCTGCTCGGCGGCTCGCCCGAGGGCGCGGCGGGCCATGCGGCCGAGGCGGGCGGCAGCCTGTGGGGCACGCTCGGCGTCACGTTCCTGAAGGTGGCGGCGTTCATCGCGCTGATGCTGGTGGTCGGCAAGCGCGTGTTCCCGCGCATCCTGTGGCTGGTGGCGCGCACCGGCTCGCGCGAGCTGTTCACGCTGTGCATGATCGCGGCGGCCGTGGGCGTGGCGTTCGGTGCGGCCAAGCTGTTCGACGTGTCGTTCGCGCTGGGCGCGTTCTTCGCCGGCATGATGATGCGCGAATCGGAATTCAGCCGCCGCGCGGCCGACGAAACGCTGCCGCTGCGCGACGCGTTCTCGGTGCTGTTCTTCATCTCGGTCGGCATGCTGTTCGATCCGGCCATCCTGATCGAGCAGCCGCTGCACGTGATCGAGGTGGCGCTGATCGTGGTGATCGGCAAGACGCTGGCCGCCGTCGCGCTCGTGCTGGCGTTCCGTTATCCGCTCAATACCGCGCTCACCGTGGGCGCGGGCCTCGCGCAGATCGGCGAGTTCTCGTTCATCCTGGCCGGCCTCGGCCGCTCGCTCGGGCTGCTGTCGGCCGAGGGGCAGAGCCTGATCCTGGCCGTCGCGCTGATCTCCATCGCGATGAACACGCTGCTGTTCGCGATGATCGAGCCTGCGCTGGTGTGGATCCGCAAGCATTCGGCGTTCGCGCGCCGCCTCGAATCGCGCGACGATCCGCTGGCCGCGCTGCCGATGTCCACGCCGCAGACGCACCTCACCGGCCAGGTCGTGATCGTCGGCTACGGGCGCGTCGGCGCGCGGATCGCGCAGGCGCTCGGCGAGCGCGGCATCGCCTACGTGGTGGTCGAACAGAATCGCGAAACGGTCGAGAAGCTGCGCGAGCAGGGCATCGCGGCCGTCAGCGGCGACGCGATCGAGCCGGTGGTGCTGGTGCAGGCGCATATCGCGCGCGCCGGCATGCTGGTCGTCACGCTGCCCGACACGTTCGACGTGCGGCAGATCGTCGAGATTTCCCGCACGCTGAACCCGTCGATCGAGATCGCGCTGTGCACGCACAGCGGCGACGAGGCGGCGCTGCTGACGAGCGAGGGCGTGGGCACCGTGTTCATCAGCGAGACGGAGCTGGCGCGCGGCATGACCGAGCATGTGCTGGCGCGCATGGGCGGCGCGCATCAGGAGAAGCCGCGCGCGGCGGCGGCGCATTGAGCTGCGCCGCGCCGTGCGGCAGGGGTTCTGAGAGGGGTGGGGTATTTGTGGCGCCGGCTGGACCGCGGCGCCGTTTTTTTTGCCCGCGCCCCTACAACTGCGAGATCCCGCCGTCGACGCGAATCTCCGCGCCCACGATGTAGCGCGACGCGTCGCTGGCCAGGAACAGCACGGCCTCGGCGATCTCGTCGGCGCTGCCGAGCCGGCCCACCGGCACGCGCGCGGCGAACCGCGCCTTCCTGGCGTCGATGTCCTCCGGCGCGCCGCCGCGCCGCCCATGCAGCGGCGTGTCGATATAGCCGGGGCTGACGGCGTTCACGCGGATGCGCCGTTCGAGCAGCTCGCTCGACCAGGTTCTGGCCAGCGAGCGCACGGCCGCCTTCGAGGCCGACAGCAGCGACAGGCCGGGCTGCCCCACATGCGTGAGGAACGAGGTGTTGAGGATCACCGACGCGCCGTCGCGCAGCATCGGCTCGGCCGTCTGCATCGAGAAGAACACGCTCTTGACGTTGATGTCCATCAGCTCGTCGTAGGCGGCCTCATCGGTGGCGGCCAGCGGCGTGGCGAACGCGACGCCGGCGTTCGCGAAGAAGATGTCGAGCGGGCCGAATGCTTCGGTTACCTGACGGGCTGCG
>NZ_JAAGPF010000523.1 GCF_017104645.1 Burkholderia sp. Ac-20379 | reverse complement strand
CCGCGGCATCCTGCGCGCACAGCGCGATCAGCCGTTCGCGCTCGGCCGCGCCGAGCCAGCGCGCCTCGCGCGGCCCATCGCTGAGGCAGCGCAGCGCGACGAACGCGAGCAGCACGGCCGGCGCGCCTTCGATCGCGAACATCCACTGCCAGCCGTACAGGCCGAGCACGCCGGCCATGTCGCGCATGATCCAGCCCGACGCCAGCCCGCCGAGCACGCCAGCCAGCGCGACGCCGGCGAAGAACACCGACATCAGCGCGGCCCGGCTGCGCGCCGGAAACCAGTAGGTCAGATACAGCACGATGCCGGGGAAGAAGCCGGCCTCGAACACGCCGAGCAGAAAGCGCAGCACGTAGAAATGCGCCGGCGCGGACACGCACATCATGCCCACCGAGGCGAGCCCCCAGAGCAGCATGATCCGCGCGAAGCTGCGGCGCGCGCCGTAGCGCTCGAGCAGCAGGTTGCTCGGCACCTCGCACAGCACGTAGCCGATATAGAAGACGGCCGCGCCGAACCCGTACATCGCGTCGCTGAAGCCGAGATCGTGCTTCATCTGCAACTGCGCGAAGCCGATGTTGATGCGGTCGAGGAACGACACCACGTAGCAGAGCAACAGGAACGGCACGATGCGCCAGGCCACGCGCGCGAGGAGCCGGGCGTCGTCGGCCGGCCGGTGCGCGGCGTCCACGGCCACGGCCTGGAGAGGATCGAGGGGATCGGGGCGGTTCTGCATGATTCGTCTCCACGGCGCCGCCTGTCGTGTGCGGGGCGCTCGCTGTGCGGGCGGCGAGGCGCCCTGAAGGGTCAGGCGGCGCCGCCCGGCCGGATCACCCGCCCGCGGCGCCGCGCCGGCAACGCGCTCAGTCCTGCAGCGCGGCCCACATGTCCTTGTCGCGCTCGGCCGTCCAGATGCGCGGATGCGCGATGCCGCTCGCCTCGTCGAACGCGCGCGACACGTCGAACGGCAGGCAGTGCTCGTAGATGAACACCTGGCCGAACTTCGGATCCATCGAGCGGCGCGTGTGCGCCATCGCGGCCTTCAGGTCGAGCTTGTCGGCCACCGCCTCGCGGCCGGCCTGCAGCAGCGTCGTCACGAAATCCTTGGTGTAGTCGAGGCCCTTGTTCACGTCCTGCGGCGACAGCAGCGCGGGGCCGCGGCCCGGCACCAGCTTCTCGGCGCCGAGCGCGCGCAGCGCTTCCAGCGTGGCCGGCCATTGTTCGAGCTGCGCGTCGCCGCAATAGCAGGCCGCGTCGTATTCCACCAGGTCGCCCGAGAACAGCACCTTCTGCGACGGCACCCACACCACCGTGTCGCCCTTCGTGTGGCCCGAGCCCAGATGCGCGATCTTCACCTCGAGCTTACCGAGCCACAGCGTCATTTCCTTCTCGAACACCAGCGTGGGCCACGTGAGGCCCGGCACCGTCTCGACGCCGGCGAACAGGCGCGGAAAGCGCTCGATCTCCGACTTCATGTCCTGCTCGCCGCGCTCCACGATCATCTCGTAAGTGCCCTGGCTCGCGATCACCTGCTGCGCGCCCTCGGCGAAATAGGCCGACGCGCCCAGCACGCGCACCGCGTGATAGTGCGACAGCACCACGTACTTGATCGGCTTGTCGGTGACCGTACGGATCTTCGCGATCAGATCCTGCGCCATCGCCGGCGTGGCGGTGGTGTCGACGATCAGCACGCCGTCGTCGCCGATCACGACGCCCGAATTCGGGTCGCCCTCGGCGGTGTACGCGTAGGTGTTCTCGGACAGTTGCGTCCAGGTGATCTGCTTGACCTCGATGTCAGCTTGCGATGCGAATGCCTTTGCCATGTTCGTCTCCGGTAGTTCGGCGGGGATGCTGCATGGTCGGGGGGCATCGATTATTTGTCAATAGCAAATCTGCTTGCTATATACCAACTACGGGAAAACCCCGCGCCTTGACGGTTTCGCCGGATGCGCTAGCATCGGGCGCTGGTTTGCACGAGCGAAGGACAAATTGAAAGAAGCAGCAGACAAGCCGCAGCGCGGCATCCAGAGCGTGGAAGTGGCCGGGCGCATCCTCGAGGCGCTGGCGCGGCGGCGCGAGCCGGCCGCGCTCAGCGAGCTGGCCGGGGCCGCGGCGCTGTCCACCGCGCAGGCGCACACCTATCTCGTCAGCCTCACGCGGCTCGGGCTGGTCAAGCGCGACGCATTGAGCGGCGATTACGAACCGGGCCCGCTGTCGCTGCGGCTCGGCCTGACCCACGTCGGCCAGCAGCCCGCCTATCGCGTGGCCGTGCCGCACGCGGCGCAACTGGCCGAGCGGATCGGCTTCAGCGTGGCCGTGTGCGTGCCCGGCGTGCAGGGGCCGATGATCGTGCGCTACGAGCGCGGCGGCTATCCGCTGCATGTGAACCTGCATGTCGGCACCGTGATGTCGCTCGCGAACACCGCGATCGGCCGCGTGTTCGCCGCGCATCTGCCCGACGACGTGCTCGACGGCCTGCTCGTGCAGGAGCCGATCCGCCTGGCCGGCGCGCCGGAGATCGCCGATGCCGCCGATGCCCGGCGCGTGCTGACGCCCGCGTTGCGCGCGCGCTTCGAACGGATCCGCGCCGCCGGGCTCGACGACGCGTTCGATGCGCCCGTGCCCGGCATCAGCACCTACGCCGCGCCGGTGTTCGATCACACGCGCAGCATCCGGCTGGTGCTGGCCGTGATCGGCCCGTCGAGCCGCTTCGAGCGCGACGCGCAAAGCCCGATCGCGCGCGCGTTGCTGGCGGCCGCGCAACGGCTGTCGTGGCGGTTCGGCGCGACCGGGGACGCCACGGCGTAACGCGGCATGCCGGCGTGCCCGGCCTTCGACGCAACGGGCTGCCCGCGGGCAGCCCGTTTGCGTATCCGTTCGCGCCGCGCCGCCGCTCAGGCCGCGGCGGCTGCCGCGCCGAGCCCCTCGCGCGCCTTCGCGAACGCTTCGGTCAACACCGTCATGTCGCCGATGTGATTGGCCAGCAGCAGCACGAGCTTGGCGTTCAGGCACTGGCTGTCGGCATCGTCGAGCTGCTGGTGGGTATCGATCAGCCGCTCGTAGAACAGATCCATGTCGGCGAGATTGGGTTCGAGATTCAGATGGCTCATGGTCGTTCAGCGGTTGCAGGTTGCACGGTCGAGCGCGGCGGATACCGCGACGACGTCGAGCGCGCGCCAGCGCGCGCAGACATGCTGGTCGGGACGCAGCAGATAGAACGTGCCGGGCCGGGCATCGAAACGCTGCGCGACGATCCCGTCGCGATCCTCCACGACCAGCGCCCCCGGCACCGCCGGCGCGGGCGCGCCGCGCCCGGTCACCAGCAGCGGGCGCACGCCGACCGGC
>NZ_JAAGPF010000522.1 GCF_017104645.1 Burkholderia sp. Ac-20379 | reverse complement strand
TGCCACCGTGCCGGGCACGGCGGCGGGAAGCCAGTCGCCCGCGGCGGGCAGCATCGACGGCGCGGCGAACGCACCGGCCGGCGTCGACAGGCAACGCCAGCCCGTGTCGATTCGCACGGGCCACGGCGACGCGCCGGCCGCATCGGCCGCGTCATGGTGCGCCGGTGTCGCCGGCGCGTCGATCGTTTCGATATCGGGCAGCGCGATGCGCACGGCGTCTCCTGGGCGGGCCCGCCTTCACTGCGCGAGGGCGGCGAGCGGCGGCAGCGTGTTGTCGTAGGCGTGCTCGAGGTGATCGAAGCAATCCTCGCAGAGGTCGCGCCGCTTGCGGGCGATGGCGCGCATCAGGCGGAACTGCATGACCATCGCTTCCGACGCGATCGTCTGCGCCGAGGCCGGAATCGAATCGGGGATCGCGAAGCCCTGCTCGGACAGCCAGGCCAGATACTTCGACAGGAATTCGAAGTTCGCGCCGAGCTGCCGCATCAGGTTGAACGTGTACAGATGGAAGTACGTTTCGCCGCGTTCGAGCAGCGTGTCGAGATGCCCCGGAAACGCCGCGCGCCAGCGCGCGATCGGGTTGACGGCCGGCCGCCGCTCCAGATGCGCGGCCAGCAGCGCCGCCGATTCCTCCGCGAGCTGGCCGCCTTCGAGCGGGCGGCGGGTCTGCTTGGCGAACTCGACGTACGGGAACAGCAGATCGTCGCGGCCCGCGAATTGCGGCAGCTTGCGGAACACGCCGTCGTAATCGTCGCCTTCCACGAGGTGATAGCCGGTGTTGTGGAAGTAGCCGCAGCGGCGCGTGGCCGGATCGATGAAATCCACGCCGATGGTGGTTTTCGGATGCGTGCGCCGGTACGAGGTGGCGCGCGTGTCGGGCAGATAGAAGCCGTCCACCTCGGCGAGCACGGTGTTGCCGCGCTGCGTCTGCGCGAGCACATGCGCCTCGATCGAATCGTAGATCGCCAGCTCCTGCACCTGCGTGCCGTACAGGCGCTCGATGTCCTCCAGCGGAAACTTGAAGAACGTGAACTGATCGCCCTCGAAATCCTGCGTGACGGTGAACGCGAGCGCCGCGCGCGGGTCGAGCCCGGAGCCGTGCAGCAGCTCGATCCACAGGTCGACATAGCAGTTGGTTTCCTGCCAGACGCGCTCGCCCTGATGCAGCGCATGCGAGGCGTGCCGGCGCGGCGGCTCGGCGAGCGCGGGCTGTGCGTGGAGGACCGGCGTCATGCGATGTCTCCGGCCAGGCGCGCGCCCGGCGTGCCCGCGAGGCCATCGATGCCGAGCGCCACGCAGGCGCCCGTGTCGCCCCACAGCAGCGCGCGCACTTCTTCCGGCCAGGCCTGCACGTCGAGGCCGTGATGGCGGAACAGCGCGAGCGTGATGCGCTCCATGCCGAAGCCCACGCAGGCGGTGTGCGCGACCGCGCCGTCGGCGCAGGCGATGCGCCAGATCTCCCCGAAGTGCTCCATGTGATAGTTGAACGACAGGCAGGCGGTTTTCTTCTCGTCGCTCGACACCGGAATCAGCAGCTCGAACTTGAGCGCCTGCGCGCGCTGGCTGTCGGCGACGATCTTGCCGCCGCGGCCGAAGAACGGATCGTTGGCGAGATCCACCTCGAGCGGCAGGTTCAGCAGCTTGACGAGCAGCGAGCCGCGCTCGATCCAGCGCTGCCGGAACGCGAGCACCTGAGCGCCGCTGCCGATCCGCACGTATTCGCGCTGACGGAACATCTGCATGCGCGCCGGATCGAGCGACGGCTCGTGGCGGAAGCAGTACGACATCACGTCGACGGTGCGCCCGCCGGCCGGCAGCGGGCCGCGCTTGGCGATCACCGGGTAGATCGGATAGCAGGCGGCCGGCGTCAGCACGATGCGGGTGGGCTGCTGCTGGTCCATCCACGCCGTGTCGCGATCGTCCGGGCTGGTTTCCATCGCCTTGTCGAGCGCGGTCAGCAGGCGGCGCTGGCCCATCTCGTTGCCGCAGAACGCGTGCACGGTGCCGGCCAGGTCGGGGAAGTTCTTCAGGTATTCGCTGTCCTCGAAATCGGTGCGGCGCATCGCGGGCGGAAAGCGCAGCAGCTCGGCCTGCTGATCCGCGCCGAGGTGCGTGATCGCCACGTTCAGGCGCTCGATCACGTCCTCGAACACCTGGCTGCGGCCGTACAGGCCGTCCTCGCCCGTTTCGATCAGGATGCCCGCGGCCAGCAGCGCGTCGCGCAGGCCGGCGGCTTCGATTTGCGCCGCGGGAGCGGCGGCGGCGGCGTCGATCGTCATGGTGTTCATCGTGTCATCCCTTCGCGTGGGTGGCCGGGCGCTGCGCGAGCAGGAGGCTCGCGGTGTTCTGCGCGATGCGGTCGTTGTTGATCATCAGCGGCGCGGAGTGCAGGTCGCGCAGGTGCCGCCCGACGCTGAACGGCGTGCCGTTCTTGTAGCCCGCCATGCCGCAGATCATCAGCACCTGCTGCACGACCTGCAGGGCCGTCTGCGAGATGGCGGTTTTCAGCGTGTTCATGTCGGCGGCGAAACCGAGCATCGCGGCGAGCGGCGCGTCGTCGTCGGCCGTGCAGCGCGCGGCGCGGTGTTCGGCGTGCTCGGCCTGGAACGCGGCGGCGAGGCGCGCCTGCATCATCTGCAGCAGGCCCACGGCCTCGGCCAGACGCACGCCGCCGGGCGGCACCGAGCCGGGCCTGGCGCGCGCCTGGGCGCGGAAGAAGGCCTTGGCGCGGTTCACGGCGTCGCCGGCGATGCCGGTCCAGACGGCGGCCCACAGCGTGTGCGAGACGGGCAGCATGGTGCGGTCGGCGATCTCGGCGAACGGCGTGGCGAGGATCTGGTCGGCGTGGCCGGTGGCGATCAGCCCGAAGCCCTCGCTGCAGGTGCCGCGCATGCCCAACGCATCCCAGCCGTTGCGCTTGTCGAGCCGCGTCTCGTCGCGCAGCGCGACGATCAGCACCTGATCCGAGGCCGGCGCGTCGGCGGTGCGGCGCGCCGTGACCAGGATCGCGTCGGCGTGCGCGCCGTAGGAGATGGTCGGGCAGGCCTTGTCGATCCGGAAGCGCGCACCGTCCAGTTCGACCGAGCAGGCGCTGGTGCGCATGCTGCCGCCGATGTTCTCCTCCGAGGTGGCCGACGCGAGCAGCCATTGATGCTCGACGAGCTTGCCGAGCAGCGCGCGCTGCCAGGCGTTGCCGTTGGCGTGGCGGTCGATGCAGGCCACCTGGATCTGGTGCATCGCGTAGACCATCGCGGTCGACGCGCAACCGTGCGCGAGCGTCTCGCAGATCTCGCCGACTTCGGCCAGCGACAAGCCCGCGCCGCCGTACGCGGCCGGCACCAGCGCCGACAGCAGGCGCTCGCGGCGCAGCGCCTCGAACGCCTCGAACGGGAAGCGCGCCTCGCGGTCGATCGCGTCGGCGAACTGGGCGGCGAGCTCGGCGCAGCGCCGGGCGGCGGCGC
>NZ_JAAGPF010000521.1 GCF_017104645.1 Burkholderia sp. Ac-20379 | reverse complement strand
GCTCGTCGCGCGCGGCGCGCATGTCTATCAGGCCGTCGCGATCGCCGACGCGCCGCTGCCGGCCGACGCGCTCGATCAGTTCTTCGGCTCGTTCAAGCTCGACTGAAGGATGCGCGGGCGCCGCGCGATTTGTCGACGCATTGAAGGTCTGCCCGCAGGAAGCCGCGCTAATCGCCGGATTTGCCTGGACTTTTCCACTATCCACAGCGGGTGTGGATAACTTTGTTGACAACCTTCGCATCGCCCGGGCGCGCCTCGTGCCGCGTGCTTTCAAATACGTTTCATCGATTTTTATTTCTTAAAAAACGATTGACAATTCAGTACCTTGCGCCGGCCCTTACAGGCACGCGCGATGCGCAGTGCCTGCGGCTTTCGATGCCGGTAAATGTGTATAAGTCAAGTCTTGACAGGCCACTTTTTCGGCTCAAACCAGCTCGACGGCGCGCCGGTAGCGAATCGCCTCGCCGATCTGCGTGGCGTCCGGATCGGCGTCGCCGGCCAGATCGGCGATCGTGCGCGCAACTTTCAGTACCCGGTAATAGGCCCGTGCGGACCAGCGAAAGCGCTCGCCGGCCTCGCGCAGCAGCCGCTCGCCGGTCGCATCGGGGCGGCAGAACGCGTCCGTTTCGCGGCCGCTCAGCATCTGGTTGGTCTTGCCCTGGCGCGCCAACTGGCGCTCGCGGGCTGCGGCCACGCGCCGCGCCACGGCCGCGCTCGGCTCGGCGGGCGTGGCGCCGCGTTCGGCCAGTTCGGCCGGGGAGAGCGCCGGCAGCGCCACCTGCAGGTCGATGCGATCCATCAGCGGCCCGGACAGCTTGCGCAGATAGCGCGCGGCCACATCGGGCGTGCAGCGGCAGCGGCCTGACGGATCGCCGCGCCAGCCGCACGGGCACGGGTTCATGGCCGCCACCAGTTGGCAGGCGGCCGGGAAATCGGCCTGCAGCGCCACGCGCGAGATCGTGATGCGGCCCGCTTCCAGCGGCTCGCGCAGCATTTCGAGCACATGGCGGTCGAATTCGGGCAGTTCGTCGAGAAACAGCACGCCGTGGTGCGCGAGCGTGATCTCGCCGGGCTGCGGCGGATTGCGGCCGCCCACCAGCGCCGCCGCGCTCGACGAATGATGCGGCGTGCGAAACGGCCGCTTGCGCCATTGCGCGGGCGAGAAGCCGAGCCGGCTCGCCGACAGCAGCGCGGCCGAGGTCAGCGCCTCGTCGTCGGTCATCGGCGGCAGCAGGCCCGGCAGGCGCGCGGCCAGCATCGATTTGCCCGCGCCGGGCGGCCCGATCATCAGCAGGTGATGCGCGCCGGCCGCGGCGATTTCGAGCGCGCGCTTCGCGCCCTGCTGCCCGACCACGTCGGCCAGATCGGGGGCGGCGGCATCGGCTGCGACGTCGGACGGGGCGACGGCCACCGGGCTCAGGCGCGCGTCGGCGTCGCCGTTCAGATGCGCGCAGAGCGACGGCAGATCGGCCGCGCCGTAGACGGTCACGCCGGGCGCGAGCGCCGCCTCGGCCGCGCTGGCCAGCGGCAGGTACAACTCGGGCGCACGGGCCGGCGGCGGGCCGTCGAGCGCCAGCGCGCCGCGCGCGATCCCGCAGGCCACAGCGAACGCGCCGCGCATCGGCCGCAGCGCGCCCGTCAGCGACAGCTCGCCGGCGAATTCGCGCCCTTCGAGCGCGGCGGGGGGCAGATCGCCGTTCGCGGCGAGGATGCCGAGCGCAATCGGCAGATCGAACCGCCCCGATTCCTTCGGCAGGTCGGCCGGCGCCAGATTGACGGTGATGCGCCTGACCGGGAAATCGAAGCCGCAGTTCTGCAGCGCCGCGCGCACGCGCTCGCGGCTTTCGCGGACTTCGAGATCGGGCAGGCCGACGATCGCGAACGACGGCAGGCCGTTCGCGAGATGGACTTCGACGGTGACTTCCGGCGCACGGCCGGCAGCGGGCGCGCGCGAACGCACGACGGCAAGCGACATGAGGCACTCCGTGGGGCAGGCCCGCGGGCGGGGGGCCGCCCGGCGGGAGATTCCAGTGAGGTGCGCGCTTGCCGGCGTGGCGCGGGCGGGTGAAGCGGGGGAGCCGCGGCCCGGGCCGCGGCGGGACGATCAGAGGCCCGAGGGGCGCTCCGTGAGCTTGCGTTCCAGATCGGCCACGCGGCGCTCGAGCTCTTCGAGGCGCGCGCGGGTGCGGGCCAGGACTTGGGTTTGCGTGTCGAATTCCTCGCGGGTCACGAGGTCGAGCTTCGAGAAGCCTTGCGTGAGCATGGCCTTCACGTTGCGCTCGACGTCCTTGGCCGGCGAGTTTTTCAGCAGATCGCTGACGCGCGACTGCAGATCGTTGAAAACGTCGCTGGGTTGCTTCATGGGATTCCCCTTCTCTGCACAAAAAATGTGCAATTTTCGTTGCGTTCGTGCCCGCGATGCACGCATGAGCGGATTTGGTGCGTGCCGCGGACCCGTTTCCGGGCATCGCGCGCCCCGTTGCGGCGCGCCGGAGGCCCCGGATGTCCGTGCACTCTAACAACCTTCGATTACACGCGCCAGCAACGCGCCGCCATGCTGGCCGTTCGGTCGGGCTCCAGGCGGCCCCGGCATGACTTTCCGGCGATGAAAACGCGTTCGGCGCGCGACTTGGCACGCGAGTTGCTGAGTGTGTTCCGCTACCTACGGAACGCGCTTGGTCGGACCTCCGACCTGACAACCAGAAAGCGAGAGGACTTCATGAAACTGATTACCGCAATCATCAAGCCGTTCAAGCTCGATGAGACGCGCGAGGCGCTCTCGGCCCTCGGCGTCTCCGGCATCACGGTGACGGAGGTGAAGGGCTTCGGCCGCCAGAAGGGCCATACCGAGCTCTATCGCGGCGCCGAATATGTCGTCGACTTCCTGCCGAAGATGAAGATCGAGGCAGCGGTGTCCGACGATCTCGTCGACCAGGCCGTCGAGGCCATCGAGCGGGCGGCCCGCACGGGGAAGATTGGCGACGGCAAGATTTTCGTCACGCCGATCGAACAGGTTATCCGGATTCGCACCGGGGAGACGGGCGCCGACGCCCTGTAAATCAAACAGAACGACAAGCGACAAGAGGAAACCCAAGATGCGCAAACTTTTGATGTCACTGCTGATGGCCGGATCGCTCGTCGCGACCGGCATTGGCGCCGCGATGGCCGACGACGCGTCGTCCGCGCCTGCCGCCGCCTCGGCCGCCGTTGCTTCGGACGCCGCCGCCAGCGCCCCTGCCGCAGCGCCCGCACCGGCCCCA
>NZ_JAAGPF010000520.1 GCF_017104645.1 Burkholderia sp. Ac-20379 | reverse complement strand
GCGCGAGCATGGCGGCCAGGGCCGCGGCGAACGCGGCGAGCGGCGGCGCGGCGCGGAAATACGATGAGAAGGGCATGGGCGGAATCGCTTTCGAAATCGGGAGGGGGCGCGGCGCGGCCGCGCATCGGGTATCAAGCAACGGGAGCAATCAACGCGCGGCGAGCGGCGTCGCTCCGACGGTTTGGGGTGTTGACGAATCGGCCGGCGCGCCCGGATCGGGAATCGCCGCGCCGAGCATCGCCTGCAGGCCGATCCGTTGCTCGGCCAGCGCCTCCTGCTGGGTGGCCGCGTCGATGCGCCGGGCCAGCGCGGCGGTCACGGCGTCGCTCATCTGCTGCAAGGTGATGTCGTGCACCGCATAGGCGCTGCGCGCGCGTTGCCCGGCGGCCTCTAGCGCGGGCAGCGCGGCTTCGGCGCGCGCGAGCTGCGCCGCGGACAGCGCCGTGTCGGCGCGCAGGTGCGCGATGTCGGCATGGGCCGCGTTCAGGCGCGTGGCGTATTCGTCGGCGAGGCGCTGGCGGGTGGCCGTCTCGATCGCGATGTTGCCGCGATTGCGGTTGAACACCGGCAGCGAGAAGTTGATCTGGAAGCCGGTCGAATAGATTTCCGAGGTGTCGCGTGAGCGGTTGAAGCCCACCTGCAGGCTCGGGAACTGGTTCAGCACCGCCGCGCGCAGCTTCTGCTCCTGCGCGGCGTAGCCGGCTTCGAGCGCGATCAGGTCGGGGCGGCGCGACGGCAGCGCGGCCACGGCGGCGTCGAGCGTGGCGTCGGGCAGCGGCGCGACGGCGTCGCTGCCGGTCAGCGTCAGCACGACGTCGGGCGCGAGGCCGAGCAGCAGGTTCAGATCGTGATGCGTCTGCGCCTGCGCGTGGCGCATGTCGTTGGCCTGCTTCGTGGCGTCGGCGTAGGCCAGTTGCGCGGCGGTGGCCACGTCGTCGGTGGTGTCGTGCCGCGCGATCGCGCGTTGCGTCTGCTCGAAGCGCGTGCGGGCCAGCTCGCGTTGCGCGTCGAGCAGCGGCAGCACCGCCGCCTGGAAGCGCGCCTTCACGAACAGTTGCTTGGCCTGCACCACCACCTGCCATTCCTGCCACAGCAGCGCGAGATCGGTCTTGCGCGCGGCCGCGTCGGCGGCCTTGCGGTTCGCGCCGCGCGTGACGATCGCCATCACGTCCATCGCGAGGCCGTACGAGAACGCGCGGGCCAGCCCGACCTGGCCGGGGTAGTCGCTCGACAGGCTGATCTGCGGATCGGGCAGCAGGCCCGCCGCGAACGCCTGCGCGTGGGCGATGCCGAGGTCGTCGCGGGCGAGGCGCAGGTCGGGGTTGTTGGCCACGGCCAGCATCGCCACCTCGTCGATGTCGAAGCCGTCGCTCGGATCGAAGCGATGCGCCGCGAGCGCGGGCAACGGCATCGCGGCGGGATCGACGGTGAGGCGGGCGAGGCCGGCGGCGGTCGTGAAGCTGGCCTGGCGCGCGAGCGGCTTCGGCTGGTACGACACGCAGCCGGCCGTCAGCAGCAGGCATGCGGCGGCCAGCGCGCCGAGCGTCCGCCGGGGGCGACGGTGCGGTTCGGAGCGGCGCACCGGGTGAGGGCGGACTCGGGGCAATCTGGACTCCTTGGGATCGGCGTTGACGAGTGGCGGATTGTCCGAGCGCCAGCATTAAGGGAGCCTTAACAATCGGCGCCGGATCGCGCCGCCGCCGCGGGTGCGACAGCGCGCCGCTCGGGCCCTTCGCGCGGGGCCGGCGATGCTAAGGCGGCGCTAAGGATCGGCTGCCTAAGATTCGTGTTTATCGAGCGCCCGATGTGCGGGCGCGACACGTAACGGAACGGCACCATGCGCGTATTGCTCGTCGAGGACGATCCGCTGATCGGCAGCGGACTGGAAGAAGGACTCCGCCACGAAGGCTTCGCGGTGGATTGGGTGCGCGACGGCGATGCGGCCACGCTCGCGCTGCGCACCACGCCTTACGGCTTGCTGCTGCTCGATCTCGGGCTGCCCGGCAAGGACGGCCTGACGCTGCTGACCTCGCTGCGCCGCCGCGACGACGCGCTGCCCGCCATCGTGATCACCGCGCGCGACGCCGTGACCGACCGCATCGCCGGGCTCGACGCGGGCGCCGACGACTATCTCGTCAAGCCGTTCGTGCTCGAGGAACTGCTGGCGCGCATCCGCGCCGTGAACCGCCGCCACGCGGGCCGCGCGCAAACCACGCTGTCGGCCGGCGCGCTGCGGCTCGATCCGGCGCGCCATCAGGTCTGGCTGTCGGGCGACGAGGTGGCGCTGTCGCCGAAGGAATTCGTGATGCTGCACGAGCTGATGGTCGAGCCGGGCGCGGTGATCTCGCGCGAGCAGTTCGAGGAGCGGCTGTACAGCTGGGGCGAGGAAATCGAGAGCAACGCCGTGCAGGTGCATATCCACAACCTGCGCAAGAAGCTCGGCCATGTCGCGATCCTGACGGTGCGCGGCGTGGGCTACCGGATCGGCGAGGCGGCATGAGCGTGTCGCTTGCGCGCCGGCTCGTCACGTCGCTGCGCGGCCGGCTGCTGATGTGGCTGCTGCCCGCGGCCTGCGTGGTGGGCGTGCTGGCCAGCGCCGGCACCTACTGGGCCGCCGTGCGCGAGCTCGATTTCCTGCTCGACGACCAGTTGCGCAGCGTGTCGCAGCAGGTCGAGATCAATCAGCACGGCCTGCCGGCGTTCGCCGGCCATGGCGGGGCCGCGGCCCCCGCGCGCAAGCTCAACGACGCCGACGACGTGGTGCTGCAACTCTGGCGCGGCGGCGAGCTGGCGTTCACCACCGATCCCGGCATCGTGCTGCCGCCGCCCGGCGCGCCGGGGCTGGCCACGCTCGACGCCAACGGACAAAGTTGGCATACCTACATACGCGAGAGCGGCGGCACCACGATCCGCGTCGCGCAGCCGCGCACGGCGCGCTGGGACGCGCTGGCGCGCATCGCGATCCATCTGTTGTGGCCGGTGCTGTCGCTGCTGCCGTTGCTCGCGATCGCGCTGTGGTTCGGCGTCGGCTACGGGCTGCGGCCGCTGAAGATGATCGCGGAAGGCCTGCGCCAGCGTCACGCCACGCATCTCGATCCGCTCGATACCGAAGCCGTGGCCGACGAGGTCAAGCCGCTGGCCGGCGCGATCAACGATTTGCTCGGCCGGCTCGACGAATCGTTCACGCTGCAACGGCATTTCATCGCCGATGCCGCGCACGAGCTGCGCACGCCGATCATGGGCCTGTCGATCCAGGCGCAACTGCTCGGCCGCGCGACGAGCGACGCCGAGCGCGCGCGCATCGTCGCGCAGATCCAGTCGGGTGCGACGCGGCTCGGCCACCTTGCCGAACAGTTGCTGACGCTCGCGCGGCTCGAGCCGCGCCACGGCCCCGACGCGCAGGCGGCCGCGCATCGCAGCGTCGATCTCGCGGCGCTGGCGCGCTCGGTGGTGGGCGATCGCGCGCGGCTGGCCGACGCGCAAC
>NZ_JAAGPF010000519.1 GCF_017104645.1 Burkholderia sp. Ac-20379 | reverse complement strand
CCGGCACCGGCACGTGCGACGGCGGCACGGGCGACGGCGGCGTCGCCGCGGACGGGCGGCTGATCAGTTGCACCGCGATCGAGCGGCCGCCGCTCGCGGCCGACGCGGACGATTCGAGCTCGATGCGGGTGCGATGCACCAGCAGCCAGATCAGCAACGCATGCGCGGCGATCACCAGCACGATCACCGCGTCGCGCGGCTTCGGGCCCGGCAGCGCGCGCGGTGCGGCGGGCCCGGCCCGGCGCGGCGACATGCTCGGCGTCATGCGGGCACCCCGCCGCTGTAGGACAGCGGCAGCGCCGTGGTGGACTTGATGGTTTCCATCGAGAAACTCGAATTGACGTCGTGCAGTTCGACGATGCCGATCAGGCGCTTGTAGACGGCGTCGTAGGCGGCGATGTTCGGCACGACGACCTTGAGCAGGTAATCGACCTGCCCGCTCATGCGGTGCACCTCCACCACTTCCGGAATCTCCACCACCGCGTCGCGAAACGCCTTGAGCCACGCGGTGCCGTGATGCGCGGTGCGGATCAGCACGATCACCGTCACGTCCAGGTTGAGCTTGCCCGCATCGAGCAGTACCACCCGGCGGCGGATCACGCCCTCCTGTTCGAGGCGCTGAATGCGCCGCCAGCACGGCGTGGTCGACAGGCTCACGCGCTCCGCGATCTCGGCTACCGAACAGGTGCCGTTCTCCTGCAGGATTTCCAGTATGTGTCGGTCGGTTCGGTCTATCACGATGTCCTCCGCCGCGAGCGGCTCCCGGATATGCGCGCGGCAATCGCGGCGCGCCTTCATTGGTTATGTCGAACGAGGCGGACCAAAGTGATACCGTCGGACGAAAAAAAATTCCGCGATTCGGCCCGCGCGGCGCATGCGGACCCGCCGGCTTGCGGCAAATACGCAACGGCATAGTCGCGAGCAATGGAATTTCATGCTCGGCAGGCGGCAAATTTCCGGCGAAAAGGGCATGCCATATCTTGACGGCGCGCGAATCGCACAAAGCCGCGCCGCAACCGGCCCGCCGAGAATTCGGCGCACTAAGATCGACTCGCATCGCCGAACCGCGAACGGGCGCGCGCGATGCGTCAATCAGTCGTCCCGACGAACCTCGCGTGGAGATGCGCAATGAATCCGCAGACTGATAACGAACGCACGAATCCATATTTAGGCAGGCGCGCCGGCGTCCTTATACTGCGTCGTCGCGCAACCCGGCGCGGCGGCGTGCGATGCGCGCAACGCCGTCACGAAATTGCGCAACGACTTGCCGTGCATTTTTTTCTCACGGTAAAGTGATGACGAACTGCTGGATCGGAACGGTTACGGTATGAACGCGACAGTCTCAGACGCGGTAGCACTGCAGGCGCCCTGCGCAAACGCGGATGAGCCTCGGCACACCGGCGCCGCCGAAGCGGGCGATCTCGCGTACCGCAACCAGTTTCTCGCCGCCGAGTTCGCGCACAGCTATCGCTGGCTCAAGCAGATGCTGCGCCGCCAGGTGCGCTGCCCCTCGGAAGCCGAAGACGTGGCGTCGTCGGCCTTCGTCGAATTGGCGACGCTGCCCGACGTGCGCGCGGTGCGCGACCCGCGCGCGCTGCTCACCACCATCTCGCGGCGCCTGGTATTCGACATGTGGCGCCGCCGCGATCTGGAGGCCGCCTATCTGGCCGCGCTGGCGGCCGCCGACCAAGCCAGCACGCCCTCGCCCGAATCGGTGCTCGAGGTGGTGCAGACCCTCGTCAACGTCGATCGACTGCTGCGCGGCCTGTCGCGCAAGGCACGCCAGGCATTCCTGTACAGCCAGCTCGACGGGCTGACCTACAGCGAGATCGCCGAACTGCTGGGCGTATCCGCCAGCATGGTGCGCAAGTACATCGCGCAGGCGCTGGCGTGCATCCTGGCTGCCTGAAGCGCTTGCTTGGCATTCCGTAACGACACGATCAACCCGACCGCCTTGAACGATCCCGTCAAGTCCGCCATCGCCTGGGAAGTGCTGTTGCGCTCCGGCGAAGCCACCACCGCCGAGCGCGCGCATTTCGATAGCTGGCGTCAGGCCAGCGCCGCCAACGAATCGGCGTGGCAATCGCTGCAACGCAAGCTCGGACCGTTCCGGCAACTGGCGGACAGCGGCGCGCACGCGAGCCGCGATGCGCTGCTGCATGCGGATCTGCCGCGCCGGCGCGCACTGAAAGCCGGCCTAAAGACAGGCCTCGGCCTGGCCATGCTCGGCGTGTTCGGCTATCGCTCCATGCATTCGCTCGGCTACGACGCAACGTTCCGCACCGGCATCGGCGAGCAGCGCACCATCGCGCTCGGGCCAAACGCCAATGCGCGGCTCGACGCCGGCAGTTCGCTGTACCGCGTCGGCGCATCGGCAAGCGACGCGTGGCGGCTCGACGCCGGCTGCGTGCTGGTGGACGCGGCCCTGCGGGCCGGAGATGCCATGCTGGTCACCGCGACGGCGCACGGTTCGTTCGCCCTGCAACGCGGCCGCTACAGCCTCGGCGTGTTCGACGATCACTCGTTGCTGGCGGTGGCGCAGGGCGAAGGCACGCTTGCGTTGAACGACGGCAGCCGGCACGTGCTGCGTGCGGGGCAAACGCTGCGCTTCTCCGGCGGACGGTTGCGCGACGCGCGCGAATCGGTGGCGATGGCGCTGGCCTGGACCGGCGCGATGCTGATGGCCTCCGACCAGGCGGTGGGCGACGTGCTCAGCGTGTTGCGCCGCTACCGCCCCGGCATGATCCGCGCCAGCGAGGCGGCCGCGCGACGCCGCGTGAGCGGGGTGTTCAATCTGCGCGATCCCGACGGCGTCCTGCGCCAGTTGGCCGAAGCCCTGCCGCTGCGCATCGACATGGTCGGCGACTACCTCGTGCTGATCCGCGAAGCGTGAGCCCGCCCCCTCCCGCCGACGCCGGCACGCCCAGAGCCGGGACCGGCTTCGTGCTGGACCGCGCCACGCTGGCGGCGCTGACCGACGTGCCCGCGCACGGGCTGGTGGAGCGGATCTTCGCGGCGGTGCGGCTCGCGATCCGCGCCCA
>NZ_JAAGPF010000518.1 GCF_017104645.1 Burkholderia sp. Ac-20379 | reverse complement strand
AAAAAAAAAAAAAAAAAAAATAACAGAAAATAAGCAACTGTATTACTTAGCGTCTATAGTACGAAGTCTAGAGTTCTCCTGATAATTACTATACATAACTCCGAGTCCTATCGTGGAGACTGAGTTCAGATAGTGTGTAGACCATTTGTTGCACGCACACTCATTGAATCAGGTGCACACACGACTTTCTCACCTCTCGGACCGTACAATATCGCTCAGCTCCACTGATGCCAGACAG
>NZ_JAAGPF010000517.1 GCF_017104645.1 Burkholderia sp. Ac-20379 | reverse complement strand
CTAAGAGGCCAGTTCAAAAGCCCTGCTCAGCGCGCCTGAAGATGTTCCAACAGACGAGCGAGCAGCCAAGTTTCAGGAATGCTTCGTGAATGTAGGCACGTCGCTCGAAGCGCGTGCGTAGGCGACGGAAACTGTGGAGCCAGGAGTGCGTACGTTCGACCACGCAACGATATTTGCCGAGACCGCTGCCATGTTCGATCCGGCACTTGGCGATCACGGGTTTGATCCGGCGCTCGCGTAACGCGCGACGATGTCGGTTGGAATCGTAGCCGCGATCGGCGTAGATGGCACTTGGCTTCTGAAGTGGTCGGCCACGAACACCGCGAATGGTTGGAATCGCGTCAACGAGCGGTAGCAACTATGTGACGTCGTTGGTGTTCGCGCCAGTCAGGATCGCGACGAGAGGAACGCCGTTGGCGTCTACGAGGATCGCAAGTTGCGCCCGAGCCGAAGCCCAGCCGAGTCGGCAAGTGATTCCAGCGAATTCCCGTTTTGAACTGGCCTCTAAGGGTCGAAAGCAACCAACTACAACAGGCGGCTTTCGAACTGATCGAAGTTCAATCACGCCAATCATCCCGTCGCAACTTCCCCCTCCCCGTTGCCCCCTCAAAGATCCCCCCTCACCTCCTCCAACCCCAACGCCTTCCGCTGCCGATTAACCTCATCCCACAGCGCATCGCTATCGTCCTCGCGCAGCACCACCACCCACTCCAGTTGCTCCTCGGTCACCCCGAAGTACTCCAGAATTTCCTTCTTCGCGCCATCGATGAACTGCGCAAATTCCGGCGTCGTCTGCGCCTCGGCATGCAGCGCGTCGTATTCCGAATCGTCCTCGCCACCGCCGGCCTCGTCGATGAAGCGCGAGATCCACTGATCGCGCTCGTAGTCGTAATCGGCCTCGGCGCGCATGGCTTGCGCCGCCGTTTCGAAGTCCAGTTGTGCGAATGCGGCGATCGCCGCCATCGTTGCTTCGTCGAATGTCGTTGTCATTGCCTACCTCATCATCATCGTGGCGCATCATCGCACGGCAGTCGCACGCCGATGCCCCGTTTGCAACGCGAACGGAGGCGAGGCTTCAAATCGGAAGCCAGCGCGTGTTCTCCGGTCGCTCATCTTCCCGCGAATAAGCGTAATGATCGTCGGATCGAACCGTCAGGACGCGTCCCGACTCGCGTTCATACAGCAACCATTGCTCGTCGGTCGGATCTTCACCGTAAGACCAGGTTCGCAGCGCGCCACCCAGGTCGAACGTGAACAACCACGAACCCTGCTCGGCACCGCGAGCAGCCGAAACGAGTTTCTGCCCGTCGAGCAGTTCGACGGCAAGGCCGATCATGGTGTTCGGAGATTCGCTGTGAGCCATCTCTTTTCCGTGAAACGAAATCACCCAATGGCAGCAATAAATCCATAGATGCCAGTTGCCGACAACCTGAACGCGTCGCCGCGCCATGCTTGCCTTGACCCGCTCCGATGCATGTGGCGATGCGCTGGCCGGTTCGCGAATTCGCAGGGACGGCGAACCGAATTCAAAGGCAAGAAAGCTTCCGTGGCCTTGCTTCACGGACCAGGCAGGATGTCCGTAGACAGGCACCCAGATCCGATTGATGTCTTCCAGCGCCATCCTGAACTCCCGTTTGCCCGGCTCTTTTCAGGCCTCGATCACCGCGGCCCGCGCCCACCACCCGCCTTCCCCTGCGGCTTCCCCGCAGCAGGCTTCTTCCCCGCCCCACCTGGCTTCTTCACCGCAGGTTTCCCGCCACCAGGCTTCCCACCGCCCCCAGCCTTCCCCGCCATCTTCCCGCGCGGCTTCTGCGAACTGAACGGACTCCCAACCAACACGCTCCGGTCGAACCCCTCATCCACCTCGCGCAGCGCCTTCCCAGCCGCCTGCACACCACCAGCCCCAGCCTGCACCTTCGACTTCTTCGGTTTCTTAGGCTTCTTGATCAACTGCCCCGTCGCACTCGTCTCCGGCACGCGATGCTCGGCCAGGAACCCCGGCTCCTCCTCGCGCGCCAGCGTCTTGCCGATCAGCGCCTCGATCGCGGCCAGATACGGCGCCTCGTCGGCACACACGAGCGACACGGCCACGCCGCTCGCCCCAGCTCGGCCGGTGCGGCCGATGCGGTGCACGTAGTCCTGCGCCACGATCGGCAGGTCGACGTTGATCACGAGCGGCAAATCGTCGATATCGAGCCCGCGCGCGGCCACGTCGGTGGCCACCAGCATCTGCACCTCGCCGGTCTTGAAGCGCTCGAGCGCGCGCAGGCGCGCGGGCTGCGGCTTGTCGCCATGGATGGTGTCGACGGCATAGCCGGCTTCGTCGAGCAGTCCGGCCAGGTAATCCACGCCGTTGCGCGTCTTGACGAACACCAGCGCGTGCTTCCAGCGGTTCTTGGCCACCAGATGCATGAACAGGTCGGGCTTGTTGCGCTTGTCGACGGTTACCACCCACTGGCGGATCTTGCTGGCGGTGGTGTTGGGCGGGCTGACGCTGATGTCCACGGGGCTGCGCAGAATGCTGGCGGCCATCTCGCGGATGTCGTCGGTGTAGGTGGCGGAGAACAGCAAGGTCTGGCGCTGCACGGGCAAGGCGGCGAACACGGCGTTCAGCTCGCGCGCGAAGCCGAGATCGAGCATGCGGTCGGCCTCGTCGAGCACGAGCGTCTGCACTTGATCGAACTGCACGGCGTTCTGGCGGTTCAGATCGAGCAGACGGCCAGGCGTGGCAACGAGCACGTCCACGCCCTTGCGCAGCTTCATCATCTGCGGATTGATGCTCACGCCGCCGTAAGCGGCCATGAAGCGCAGGTCGAGCCCCTTGCCGTAGTCGGCGAAGCTCTGCAGCAGTTGCTCGGCCAGCTCGCGGGTGGGCACGAGCACCAGCACGCGCGCGCGGTTGCTGGCGACGGCCGGGCCGTGCTGCACGAGCCGCTGCAGCAGCGGCAGCGCGAAGCCGGCGGTCTTGCCGGTGCCGGTGTGCGCGGCGGCCATGACGTCCTTGCCGCCGAGCACGGCGGGAATCGCCTTGGCCTGCACCGGGGTGGGCGTCTGGTAATTGAGATCCTGCACATTACGCAGCAACGGTGCGATCAGGCCGAGCGAGGCAAAAGACATGGGGCGTGTTCCGGGCGAAAACCGCAATTCTAGCGGGTGCGGCGCGGGTGGCAGCGCCGGCGTGGCCGCCTTTCACTCCCCCTTCGACTTCGCATGCCGCGCCATGCGTTCCGTTCGGCCTCCTGTACAACGCGCCGGGTCTGATAAAAAAATGAAGCGCCGAGCCGCTCGCGCGACCGGAAATGGCCGGTGCGCGCCGGTTGCGCGCCCGGTCCCCCGCTGTTTGACAGGTCTGCCATGCCGCTTCGCCTTCCGTCGTTCCTGAACACCGCCAGCCCCACCCCGAGCGGCGAAGCCCGCTCGCCCGGCAACGCCACGCACCGCA
>NZ_JAAGPF010000516.1 GCF_017104645.1 Burkholderia sp. Ac-20379 | reverse complement strand
CCGCACCCGCAGCCCCGGCCGCCGACGGCGACGCCAAGGCCGCGCACGGCGAGGACCGCCGCGCCCGCGCGCACGCCCCGGCCAACGCCGAAGGCAGCTCGATCCGCGTCGGCGTGGAAAAGGTCGATCAGCTGATCAACCTGGTCGGCGAGCTCGTGATCACGCAGGCGATGCTGGCCGAAACCACCAGCGCGTTCGATCCGGCGCTGCACGACCGCCTCTACAACGGCATGGCGCAGCTCGAACGCAACGCGCGCGATCTGCAGGAAGCGGTGATGTCGATCCGCATGATGCCGATGGATTACGTGTTCAGCCGCTTCCCGCGCCTGGTGCGCGATCTGGCGACCAAGTTGGGCAAGGAAGTGGAGCTGGTCACGTTCGGCCAGGCGACCGAACTCGACAAGAGCCTGATCGAACGGATCATCGATCCGCTGACCCACCTGGTGCGCAACAGCCTCGACCACGGCATCGAAACGGTCGAGAAGCGCCGCGCGGCGGGCAAGGATGCGGTCGGCCAACTGGTGCTGTCGGCCGCGCATCACGGCGGCAACATCGTGATCGAGGTCAGCGACGACGGCGCCGGCCTGAACCGCGAACGGATTCTCGCCAAGGCGGCCCAGCAGGGCATCCCGGTGGCGGACAACATCAGCGACGACGAAGTCTGGAACCTGATCTTCGCGCCGGGCTTCTCGACCGCCGAAACCATCACCGACGTGTCGGGCCGCGGCGTCGGCATGGACGTGGTCAAGCGCAACATCCAGTCGATGGGCGGCCACGTCGAAATTCAATCGTTCGCGGGCCGCGGCACCACCACCCGGATCGTGCTGCCGCTGACGCTGGCGATTCTCGACGGCATGTCGGTGAAGGTCGGCAACGAGATCTTCATCCTGCCGCTGAACTTCGTGATGGAGTCGCTGCAACCGGCCGCCGCCGATATCTACACGGTCGGCAACGGCGAGCGCGTGGTGCGCGTGCGCGGCGAATACCTGCCGCTGGTCGCGCTGCACGAGGTGTTCACGGTGGCGGATGCGCGCACCGATCCGACCCAGGGCATCGTCACCATCATGGAAACCGAAGGCCGCCGCTTCGCGATGCTGATCGACGAACTGGTGGGGCAGCAGCAGGTGGTCGTGAAGAACCTCGAAACGAACTACCGCAAGGTTCATGGCATTTCGGCCGCAACCATTCTCGGCGACGGCAGCGTCGCCCTGATCGTGGACGTGGCCGCCCTCAACCGCGATGCCCGCGCCGCGCATGGCGCGGGGGCGCTCGCGACTTTCTAACCGCTACGCGGCCTGGCCGCACTGGAGGACAACGTGTCCGAAGTCCAATCGATCCAACAAGCGGCCGCGCTCGCGGGCGCCAACCGGCGCGACGCCGCGCATGCCGACGCCGCCGGCCAGGAATTCCTGGTGTTTACGCTCGGCGACGAGGAATACGGCATCGACATCCTGAAGGTTCAGGAAATCCGCGGCTACGACAGCGTCACGCGCATCGCGAACGCGCCCGAGTTCATCAAGGGCGTGATCAACCTGCGCGGCATCATCGTGCCGATCGTCGACATGCGCATCAAGTTCCACCTCGGCCGCATCGAGTACGACCACCAGACGGTAGTGATCATCCTGAACGTCGCGCATCGCGTGGTCGGGATGGTGGTGGACGGCGTGTCCGACGTGCTGACGCTGACCCCGGACCAGGTCATGCCGGCGCCGGAATTCGGCGCGACGCTGACCACCGAGTACCTGACGGGCCTCGGCAGCGTGGACGGCCGGATGCTGATCCTGATGGATATCGAAAAGTTGATGACCAGCCGCGAAATGGCCCTCATCGACCAATTCGGCGTGTAAGCGCCAACCCGACTTCTCACGGGGAGAGTCACGATGTTGCACAACTGGTCGATCCGCACGACGCTAACCGCGATCGGATTGTCGTTCGTATTGCTTACCGCCGTGGTCGGCGGCCTGGGCCTCGTGGCGCTGAACCAGACGGGCGGCGCGCTCGACGAGATCGTGGGCGGCGACATCCCCGCCATCCGTTCGCTGACCAACAGCTCGTCGTACCTGCTGCGCACGCGCGTCTCGCTCGACCGGGTGCGCGCGCTGACCGAATCGGGCAAGACCGAAGACGCGCAAAGCGCCGTCGCCCGCACGCAGCAGCTCTACGATCTGGCCGTGCAGAACTGGCAGTCGTTCCAGGCGCTGCCGAAAGCCGGCGTGGACAGCGCGCAGCTCGACGAGGTGTCGGCGCGCCGCGATACGCTCAAGACGGCGCTCGACGCCGAGATCGCGGCGGTCAAGGGCGGCGACATGGCCGCTTACCACGCGATCGCGGATACCCAGATCAGCCCGATGTTCGTGGCCTACGACACCGCGGCCAGCGCCGTGGTGACCGCGCTCGAGAAACGCATCGCCGCGCACCACGACCGCACCGAATCGCAGATCTCGCTGATGCTGACCTGCATCGCGGTCGGCATCGGCCTGTCGGTGCTGATGATCGTGCTGGTGCGCTTTATGCTGCGCGGCCTGATCGTCGGCCCGCTCGAGGACGCGATCGGCAAGTTCGAGCGGATCGCCGCGGGCGATCTGTCCGAGCGCGTGCAGCAACAGGGCAACAACGAGATCGGACGCCTGTTCGGCGGCATCGGCCACATGCAGGAAGCGATGACGTCGATGGTGAAATCCGTGCATCGCGGCGCCGAATCGATCGACGTCGGCGCGCACGAGATCGCGAGCGGCAACGTGGATCTGTCGCAGCGCACCGAGCAGCAGGCCGCATCGCTGCAGGAAACCGCGTCGAGCATGGAGCAACTGACGGGCACCGTGCGCCAGAACGCCGAGAACGCGCGCCAGGCGAGCCAGTTGGCCGTCAACGCCTCGGACATCGCGACGCGCGGCGGCGAGGTGGTCAGCGAGGTGGTGTCCACCATGCAGGCGATCTCGGTCAGCTCGAACAAGGTGGTCGACATCATCGGCACCATCGAGGGCATCGCGTTCCAGACCAACATCCTCGCGCTGAACGCGGCCGTGGAAGCGGCGCGGGCCGGCGAACAGGGCCGCGGCTTCGCGGTGGTGGCCGGCGAAGTGCGCTCGCTCGCGCAGCGCAGCGCCACGGCGGCGCGCGAAATCAAGCAATTGATCGGCGATTCGGCCGACAACGTGCGCAACGGCTCGGAGCTGGTCGAGCGCGCCGGCGCGACGATGGCCGAGATCGTGCAGGCGGTGCGCCGCGTGACCGACATCATCGGCGAGATCAGCGCCGCGTCGCACGAGCAATCCACCGGCATCGAGCAGATCAACCGCGCGGTCGGCCAGATGGACGCCGTCACGCAGCAGAACGCCGCGCTGGTCGAGCAGGCCGCCGCGGCGGCCGCGTCGCTCGAGGATCAGACGCGCCAACTGAAGGCGGTCGTGTCGGGCTGGCGCGTGGAGGGCGGCATTGCCTCGCTGACGCTGGCCGTGGCCGAACCGGCGCGCCGCCCGCAAGCGGCGGCGCTGCCCGCGCCGAAGGGTCGGCAGAGCGGCGCGTCGGGA
>NZ_JAAGPF010000515.1 GCF_017104645.1 Burkholderia sp. Ac-20379 | reverse complement strand
TGTGCGTGAGTAGTTACACAGTTAGTACGTGAGTCAACCATCTCGTTCTTGTTCTCAGACATTATCTATACCAATTGCTGTTCACACACTATCTACACCTCTACTCTAACCAGCGACACTGCTTCTTGATTATTTTTCTATCTCAATCTACATTTATCTTAGATTCTACCTCCTTCTTTTTTTTATTTTTCTCTTACTATCTTGCTTCTTTTTTTTTTTTTTTTTTTTTTTTTAATGATACGCCCACCACCGAGATCTACACTGCCACCA
>NZ_JAAGPF010000514.1 GCF_017104645.1 Burkholderia sp. Ac-20379 | reverse complement strand
CTGTCCGGCCGCACGTCCGTGAGACAATCACGCGCTGGCCAGCACCCGTCGCGCGAGGTCGACGCGCAGGGTGCGAACCAGCCCGGAACCGGGCCTTGCCCATTCCGGCGCACACGGAGAACACATGAAACTGGTTGGATGCGGGTTGCTGTTGCTGGCGGTTGCGTCGCCGGCATTCGCAGGCGATCACTACGTCGAAATCTGGAACCCGCCCGAATCGCGCGGCGGCGCCCATCGCGACCGCGATACGCAGGCCGCCCTGCCGAAAGCGCAGAAGCACAAGCACGTCGCGCCGCGCCTGGTGGATGCCGGCGTGCGTCCGCCCGCGCTGGAAACCCAGAAGGCCATCACGAAGCCGCACGTCGGCGAAGCCGCGACGCCGCATGCCGCGCCCGGCGCGCCCGACATTCCGCGCCTGTTCACGCCGGACGGCAACGTGCTGCGCGTCGGCGCGCCGGGCGGCGTGCGCGCCCAGGTGCTGCGCTGATGGAAGCCGAAAGCTACAAGGGCTATCAGATCTGGGGGCACGCCATCCTCCAGCAGGAAGAAATCATGCAGCCCGACCGCTACGCGGCCAGCGGCACCATCACGCGCAACAACCGCCTCGTCGAGGCGTCGAGCGTGCTCGGCGTGTTCGACACCGAAGACGAAGCGCGCTTCGCCGGCCTCGACTGGGCGCGCGCCTGGGTCGACAGCCACGGCTGAACGCCGCGCCCACCCGGCACACGTTTCCGTTTCCCCCAATGCAGAACGGGCAGCTCCGCCAATGCGGATGCTGCCCGTTTCGTCATGCGCGCGACGCCGGGCGCCGCGCACATGTTGCCGCTTAGAAGCGGTGGATGATACCCACGCCCACGCCGACCATGTTCTTGGTCGTGGCCGGCACGGAGTTGAAGCCGTCGCCGATCGATGCCGTGGCGGCGATCACGCGGCCGTTCGACACCGTGTTGCCCGATGCGTGCTGGTAAGCCTCGACCGCGTACAGGCCCGTGCGCTTCGACAGGCTGTAGTACTGCGAAGCCGTGACCTGGTGGTAACGCGCTGCGCTGGCGACGCCGTTGGCGAGCGTGGCGGCCGTGTAGCTGTAGCCCACCGCCAGATCCCACACGGCAACCGGCTTGAAGTGCAGCACGGCGCCGGCCGTGTTGAAGATCGCCGTGTTGCGGAACGTCGAGTTCGAGCCCGGGATGTACTGCACGTTCGAGTACGACACCGACACGTCCCACTGCTGCGTGAACTGGTAGCCGGCCGTGACGGCCACGCGCTGCTGCGCCTGCGCCGTGATGTAGCCGTTGTTGATCGCCGAGACGGCCGTTTGCGCGCCGCCGTTCGACGTCGTGGAGTTCGCGCTCCATGCGCCGCCGCCCGAAGCCGCGTTGTTCACGCGCTGGAACGCCGCCGCCACGCCGAGCGGGCCGTTCATGTATTGCACGCCCGCGCTCCAGGTCGAGCCGGCGTTGACGCTGCCCGGCTGGCCGCCGAACGAGTACGAACCGCCGAACGTGAAGCCGTAGAACTTCGGCGACATGTAGACGAGCGAGTTGTTCGCGCGGTAGCTGGTGTCGAGCGAATCGATATCGCCCGGGTGCGCGCCGAAATAACCGGTCAGCCAGGTGGTCGGGCTATACGGCGACAGCAGCGTGTAGTAAGCCGTGTACTGACGG
This sequence comes from Burkholderia sp. Ac-20379, assembly GCF_017104645.1. Classification (GTDB taxonomy): domain Bacteria; phylum Pseudomonadota; class Gammaproteobacteria; order Burkholderiales; family Burkholderiaceae; genus Burkholderia. Next base: position 1,440 of record NZ_JAAGPF010000514.1, on the reverse strand, counting down.
CCGGCCGTCAACGTACCGTACTTCGAATCCGACAGGCCGACGAAGGCCTGGCGCGTGAAGATGCCGCCCGTGAATTGCGACGTGCCGTTCGCCGTGTTGACGCCGGCTTCCAACGTGAAGACGGCCTTCGTGCCGCCGCCGAGATCTTCCGCGCCCTTGAAGCCGAAGCGGCTGCCTGCCCAGACGCCCGTCGACATCTTCACCGACGAATGGCCGCCCGAGGTTTGACCCAGCGCGCCGCTGCTGTTCTGGTAAGCCAGGCCGTTGTCGACGATCCCGTAAAGCGTGACGCTGCTCTGCGCTTGCGCGGCCGTAGCCAACACTGCAAGACCGATGGCCGTCATGGCAACCGCTACGTTCTTTTTCATTGCTTCTCCATCCTCAAGATTCTTTGGTCTTTTCCTGCGACATGGGCGAGTTCCATGTGGGAGCCATTCTGACCGATAAGCTGACAAATCCCTATCAGACAAATAGGCGACGTAGGCGGATTGCAACGAGGGAATTCACTAAACGGTTAGCGCTAAGGCGCGCTGCACAAAGCGTTTTTCCGTTTGAAAGGGCTGGTGCGGAAACAGCTCCCGGCATAAACCCTGATTTACTTTTGGGTCGCCATAAGCCGTAACCAAATTGTCATATGACGTTTGCCATGCTGCGTCGCAGCATCTATTGCGATTACGCAAACGCTTAATTTGGCGCCGTGGCATGCACGCATCAAATCTTACTGATTATTTTCAATTCAACGTGATTTGAACGATAAACGTAATAAATGAATTTCTCGGCCCGGCGCGCGGCGAACGACCTCGTTCGCCGAACGGATCGCAAGGCAAATCCGGCGTGGCTGGCGCGCGGCGGCGCTTTCGGGGGGACGTGGCAGGTGCATGGCGCGCCGGTTCGCCGGCGGCCGGGGGGAGACGATCGGGACACGCCGCATCGGGCCGGCGTGTCAATCGGGAACCGTGGCAATGACGGCGTGCGAAATCGTCCGTCCCTACCCGCAGCGGGATGAAAACGCGGGCGGCGGCTCGACGGCGCGCCGCCCGCCTTGCGAGGCTCAGATCACGTTGAAGTGATGCGTGCCGTCGCGGCCCAGTTGCTCGACGAGGCCGAATTCCCAATCGAGATAGGCCTGCATCGCAGCGGCCGCGTTCTGGGTGCCTTCGTACGGGCGGCGGTAGCGGTCGGTGCGCGGCGTGGCCAGGCGCGTCTCGCCGGTTTCGAGCGGCAGGCCGGCGTCGATCCAGGCCAGCGTGCCGCCGTCGAGCAGGTACACGCCGACATCGGCCGGCAGCAGCGCGCGCAGGTCGGCCGCCGCGAACGCCGCCAGTTGGCCGGTGCCGCAGGTCACCACGTAGCGGCGCGCGGCCGGAATCGCGGCCAGCGCCTCGCGCAATTGCGCGCGAATGGCATACCACGCGCCCGGCACGTGGCGCTTCACGTAGA
>NZ_JAAGPF010000513.1 GCF_017104645.1 Burkholderia sp. Ac-20379 | reverse complement strand
CGGCGCAAGCCCGGCAGGCGGGCGGCGCGCTGGCCGGCCTGTCGCAGCGTGCCCCGCAGCCGCGCCGGCCGAAAGGCGAGCCGAACGGCATGGTCGGCCGGATGATGGCGGGGCAACTGTTCGGCTCGGAACGCGAGCGCCGCACGCTGGAACCGGAAGACCAGACGCGCCTGCGCGTGGGCGAGGCCACGGGCAACGTCCAGCCGGTCAAGGTGCAGGGCGAGGCGGGCGAACTGGCGGGGCATCTCTACAAGGCGCACGACGGCGGCTCGACGGGCAAGGTCGCCCTGGTGCTGTCGGGCTCGGGCGCACCGGCCGAAGCGCTGACGCCGGACATCGCGGCGGCCTATCAGCGCGCGGGCGTGGACGTGCTGTCGATGAACTATCGCGGCTTCGGCGCGAGCGCGGGCACGCCGAGCGAGCAAGGGCTGTATCGCGACGCGGAAACGATGCTCGATCACGTCACGAACACGATGCACGTGCCGGCCGAAAACGTGGTGGTGCACGGCTATTCGATGGGCGGCGCGGTGGCGGCGCACCTGACGGCGAAGGCGCAATCGGAAGGCAAGCAACTGGGCGGGCTGGTGCTCGACCGGCCGATGCCGAGCACGACGAAAGGCGTGCGCGCTCACCATCCGCACGCGGGCGCGCTGCCCGGCCAGATCGCGAAGCGCACGGTGGGCACGCTCAGCGTCGAGAAGAACCTGCGCGGCCAGGCGGCCGATACGAAAGTGGTGATGCTGACGGACAACGAGGGGCTGGGCCGGGAAGGCGAACAGCTTCGCGAGCGGCTGACGGCGCAAGGCTTCGAGGTGACGGGCGGCAGAACCGGCAGCGAGCACGAAGACAGCTTCTCGGCCATGCACAACCAGTTCCCGGCCATCGAGCAGGCGCTGCTTCAGCCGGGCCAGGCCGCTTCTGCTCAAACTTCTGGCCAAACTTCCGGCCAAACCTCAGGCCAGACTTCCACCGCGCCTGCCTCGTCCGCACCGGCCACAGCACGCACCGAGGCGGAGCAGTTCCAGCACGATTTCGGCTATCTGAGCGGGATGATCCGGGCCTGACTCGGGCCTGACTTCGCTCAGCCCCGGCCGCCGAACGCCTTGGCGATCTTCTGATCGGTCTTGTACTGGCTCAGCGCGTACACGGACCAGATCGCGGCGGGCAGCCAGCCGATGATGGTGATCTGCAGCAGCAGGCAGATGATCCCGGCGAACGGGCGGCCGATCGTGAAGAACTGGAACCACGGCAAAAGGATTGCGAGAATGAGACGCATCGAAGCACTCCTGAATACGATCCGCCGATGTTACCCGAACTCGCCGGGCGCTCACCGCGCCCGCGATACCACCACCTGCCCCCTCGGCCCCGTTTCGCCCACCTGCTGGCCGCGCACGTACACAGCGGCCAGCCCCCACGGCACGGTCATGCCGTCGAACTGCGAATAGCCGGCCTTCGAAATCTGGTCGGCGTCGCGCACGGTCATCGTGCCGGCCGGGTCGAGCAGCACGAGATCGGCGTCGAAGCCCGGCGCGAGCAGGCCCTTCGACGCGCCCAGCCCGAACCGCTGCGCCGGATTGCGCGCGCACAGCGTGGCCACGCCGCGCAGGTCGAGGTCGCCCATCTCCACGAGCCGCAGCATCGCGGCCAGGAACGTCTGCACGCCGGGCATGCCGCTCGGCACGTCGCGGAAATCGTCGTAATGCGCAGCCTTCTCGGCATACGCGTGCGGCGCATGGTCGGTCACGATCATGTCGATCAGGCCGTCGCGCAGCGCCGCGCGCAACGCGTCGCGATCGCGCGCGGGCCGCAGCGGCGGCAGCGCCTTGAAGAAATTGCGGCGCGTGTCGTACGCATCGTCGGCGAGCAGCAGCGCCTGCGGCGTGGTTTCGATGGTCACGTCGGCCAGATCGCGCAGCCGCCGCCACGTCTCGAAACCGAGTTGCGAATTGCCTTGCCGCAGGTGCACGCGTGCGCCGGTGGCGGCGGCGGCAAGCACGGCCTGCGCGATGCCGGCGGCCTCGGCCACTGGCGGGCGGCTCGCCAGCAGCGCATCGAGCCCGGCGCGGCCGGTGGCCTGCTGCGGCGCGCTTTGCAGCGAATGATCGCCGGGCGACACGCACGCGATCGCATCCACGGCACGCAACGCCTGCATCGACTCGACGAGCCGGGCCTGCGTGTCGTGCCGGTACGCCTCGGGCACGCCGGCCATGAACAGCTCGAACGAGACGGGATCGAGCGCGCGCACGGCGTCGAGCGACGGGTGCGCACACAACTTCGCCACCTGGAACCCGACGTCGACGTGAATCCGCCCGCGCGCGCCGTCCATCTTGTCGCGCAGCTCGTCGGCATGCGTGGTGATCGGCAGATCGGTGGGCATGTCGAGCAGCGTGGTCACGCCGCCGGCCGCGGCGGCGCGCGTGCCGGACGCGAAATCCTCCTTGTGCGTGTAGCCGGGATCGCACAGGTGCACGTGCGCATCCACCAGCCCGGGCAGCATCACGAGGCCGCTCACGTCGCGCGTGGCGCGGCTTTCGGCCGGCGTGCCGGGCGCGAGGATCGCGGCGATGGCGTCGCCCGCGATGGCGAGATCGGCACGGCGCTCGCCGGTGGCGTCGACGAGCGTCGCGCCGCGTAACAGCAGATCGAACATGAGAATCAGGATGCCGTAATGAGTTGATCGCGCGCGATGTCGCCGAGCCGGGCGGCACCCATCCACGCGCAAAGGGATTGCAGTTCGCCGACGGTGGCGCGCAGCAGCGTGCTCACGGCGGCCTCCCCGCCGCCGGCCAGCGCATGCACCACGGGGCGCACGACGATCGACATATCGGCGCCGAGCACGCAGGCGGCCACCACGTCGGCGGCGTGGCGAATGCCGCCATCCACGAGGATCGTGGCGCTGGCGTCGAGCGCGGCGCTGACGATTTCAAGTTGCCCCGGCACCGGCGCCCAACGGTACGACTGGCGCACGCCGATGTTGGACACCATCACGCCGTCGCAGCCGGCGGCGTGGATCGCGACGGCGTCGTCGGCATGCATGACGCCCTTCACGACGAGCTTCAGCCCGAGCGCATGCACGGCGGCGAGCACCTCGCGAAACGCGTCCATGCCCCAGGCGGGGAACGCGGGCAGCTTCGCCACGCCCTCCTGCGCGCCGATCGTGGACCAGCCGCGCTGCGCGACCTGCGCGGCCACGTCCACGCCGCCAGGATGCAGGCCAGGTGCGGGATGCACGGGCGCGAGCACGGTCAGCACGATGCCCTGGCAGCCGGCCTGCGCCGCGCCTTGGGCGAGCCGGATCGCGCGTTCGAA
>NZ_JAAGPF010000512.1 GCF_017104645.1 Burkholderia sp. Ac-20379 | reverse complement strand
AAAAAAAAAAAAGAAAAAAAAAAAAAAAAAAAACATCCACTACCACAACACACGACCACACAACTCACTGTCCCCTCTCTCCCTCTATCACGTCCATTCAGCGTCACATACCATTCCTCTCCTGACCGCACATCCGCTCGACATCACACTCACTCCTCCACGAGCGCGTGTCCTAGCCTCTCGCAGCTCAGCTGCACCATCTACACACTCCCATGCGGTCTCGCTCCACTCAA
>NZ_JAAGPF010000046.1 GCF_017104645.1 Burkholderia sp. Ac-20379 | reverse complement strand
ATGATCTGCGCACCACCGAGACCTCCCCCGCCCCCAACCCTCTCTCCCACCACGACGCTCCTCCGCTGTAAGCCGATTGCCGCGCCGGCCTCCGCCACCACCGGCGCCCATCTCGCGCGCCAGGCCCGTTCCCGGCTCGCCGCGAGCCTCGCCACCAACGCCGCGCTGTCGGACGGACGCTCGATCACCGCGGCGCAGGCCCGCGCCAACGGCCTGCCGTTCATCGCGCGCCATTTCGACCAGATCGACACCGCGCACAGCGGGCGCGTGAGCCTGCAGCAGGTGCGGCAATATCTGCAACGCGAGCCGCAGTGAGGCGCAGTGCGCCGCAGTGAGCCACCACTTGGCTGGCGCGGGCCGCGCGCCACGGCGCAACAGCGCGGGGCGGCGGCCCCCGCTGCGCCGCCGCCCCGTTTTCGTTATGATCGAAACACGCCGCGCCGGCGATCAGGGTCAGCCGGGCGCGGCGGGCCGGCTGCATGCCGCACCGGCTTTCTCGCGACCAGAACAACAACATCACCGATCTTGCGCCGTATGAAAGCACATCGATTCGCGGCCGCCGGCCTCGCCTGCGCCGCCCTGCTGACCACCGCCACGCCCGCGTTCGCCGCCGAGCCGAAAGCGCTCGACGCCGCGCTCGACTGCTCGTGGAACGGCCACAAATTCATCGCGCCGCTGGCCGAAGCCGGCGACATCGACACCAAACCGATGCACGTCGAAGCGAATTCGATGAACGCATTCCACACCACGCATCCGCTGACGGCCTACGGCTTTTCGGTCTACGTGGTGCTCGGCTATCAGGAAAACGATCCGCTGTTCCAGCACGGCGACGGCAAGCAGATCGACCAATGGGGCTACGGCGTGGTGGTGCGCGGCTCGAGAAGCAGCGTCGAGGAAAAGGTGCGCGCCGCCGGCAGCAACGCCACCGTCAAGGCCGCGTTTCCGTTCCTGACCGCGATCGTCTGCACGCCCTGAGCCTTCGCAGGGCTTCGAGCGCATAAAAAAATGGCTGCATGCCTTTCGCATGCAGCCATTTTTTATCGAGCCGGCGCCCGGCCTTCCGCTCAATCTTCCGTATACACCACGCGATACGGAATCCCGACCTTCTCCCATTCCGCCGCTTCCTGGCTCAGGCTGTAGTCGGTCAGCGGATTCTGCTCGACCCAGCTGTTCGGCAAGCGCACTTCGTAGCCGCCCTTCTTGTTGTCCGACACCGAGATCTGCGGCAGGCCGGCATCGGTTCGGCGACGGCACAGCAGCGCGGCGAGGCGCAGGCAGAACAGCAGCGGCCATTCGACGTCGCGCGACTGCGAAAGCTTGCCGAGCTTGCCCGCATGGCCGAGCACCAGCGCCGCGAGGCGGGCCTGATCGGTGCGCGAGAAGCCGGGCATGTCGGCATTGCTGGCGATATAGGCCGAATGCTTGTGATACGAACTGTGCGAGATCGACAGGCCGATTTCGTGCAACGCGGCCGCCCAGCCCACGAACGTGCGATCTTCCGGACGCCGGATTTCCTCGGTCTGTTCGAGCTGATCGTAGAAGCTGGTGGCGAGCGAGGCGATGCGGTCGGCCTGGGCGCGATCGACGCCGTAACGGCGCGTGAAGCCCTCGACCGTCACCGCGCGCATGTCCTCGTGCTGCGCGCGCCCGAGCAGGTCGTACAGCACGCCGAGGCGCAGCGCGCCGTCGGTGGTGTCGACGTAATCGATGCCGAGCTCCTCGAACACGGCCAGCATGATCGACAGGCCGCCCGCCAGCACCGGAATGCGGTCGGGCTTCAGCGCGACGAGCTTCAGGCGGTTGACGTTCTCGGCCTTGATCAGTGCGCGCTTGAGGCGTTCGAGCCCGCCGCGCGAGATGCCGTGCGTGATGCCGGCGTCGTTGAAGCCGTTGCCCTCGACCAGTTCGGCCAGCGCGCGCGCCGTGCCCGACGAGCCGATCGCCTGATCCCAGCCGGCCTTCTTGTATTCGCCTGAGATGATCTGGATTTCACGCTTGGCGGCCAGTTCGGCCTGCCGCATCGTGTATTCGTCGACGTTGCCGGCCGGGAAGAACTGGCGGCTGTGGCTCACGCAGCCGATGTACAGGCTTTCCATGACGATCGGCGTGTAGTGCTGGCCGATGATGAACTCGGTCGAGCCGCCGCCGATGTCGACCACGAGGCGCTTGCCCGCGTTGGCCGGCACCGAGTGCGCGGCGCCCGCGTAGATCAGGCGCGCTTCCTCGCGGCCGGCGATCACTTCGATCGGGAAGCCGAGCGCCGCTTCGGCCTCGACCAGAAACTCGCCGGCGTTCTTGGCGACGCGCAGCGTGTTGGTGGCCACCGCGCGCACGTGATCGGGGTGGAAATCGCGCAGGCGCTCGCCGAAGCGCTTCAGCGCTTCCCAGCCGCGCTCCTGCGAGGCGCGATCGAGCATCTTGTCGCGCGACAGGCCTGCCGCGAGACGAACCGGCTCGCGCAGTGCGTCGACCGGGTAAATCTGGCTGCCCGCAGGCGTTTCCTCGACCCGGCCGACGATCAGCCTGAAGCTGTTCGAGCCGAGATCGACGGCGGCGAGTAGTTGCGGGGATGTGACCATCGGGTAGTTGCTCCGTTCTCGTCCGGCGAGCCGCCGCTACGCCGGACCATGACATTCAAACGCCACATTTTAAATGCTGTCGCAGCCGCGGTGTCGGATCATCGCAAGCAATTGCTGCAACCGCGAAATGTTTCGTTTGAAACAGACGGTGAGATTTGCCGGTTGCCGACGTATTATTTGCTGAGGCATCCTGCATTGTCATCAATACGTCATCAAATCATGGAATGTCAGGACGTATCATTCGAAAAGAAGTACAAATACGTCATCAATATGTCATTAAACCGTGAGAATTTCCGAGCACCCCTTCCTCCCCTCCGCACCTGATCAGCCATCCACGCTGCCGATGTCCATCCGCTACCCGCTGCTCAATCGTGAACTGGGCATCCTCGGCTTCAACGAGCGCGTGCTCGCGCAAGCCGCCGATCCGCACGTTCCGTTGCTGGAACGGCTGCGTTTCATCTGCATCACCAGCAGCAACCTCGACGAATTCTTCGAAGTCCGAATGGCCGGGCTGCAGGAGCAGATGCGCGACAACCCGGGCGCGCCGTCGCCCGACGGCATGTCGCTGCAGCACGTGTACGACCTGGTGGTCGAGCGCGCGCAACGCCTCGTCCACAAGCAGTACGCGATGCTGCACGAGACCATCATCCCGGCGCTCGAAACCGAAGGCATCCATTTCCACGGCACCGACAGCTGGAGCGAGGCGCAGCTCGACTGGGCCCGCAACTACTTCCTCGACGAACTGCTGCCAGTGCTGACGCCGATCGGGCTCGATCCGGCGCACCCGTTCCCGCGCGTGCTCAACAAGAGCCTGAACTTCGTGGTCGAACTCGAAGGCCGCGACGCGTTCGGCCGCCAGGCGCTGCTCGGCATCGTCCAGGCGCCGCGCGCGCTGCCGCGCGTGGTGCGCATGCCGCAGGAACTGTCGGGCTTCCGTCACGGCTTCGTGCTGCTCAGCTCGTTGATGCAGCGCTTCGTGGGCGAGCTGTTCCCGAAGCTCGTGGTCAAGAGCTGCAACCAGTTCCGCATCACGCGCAACAGCGAACTGTTCGTCGACGAGGACGAAATCACCAACCTGCGCGTCGCGCTGCAGGGCGAACTGCCCGCGCGCCACCTCGGCAACGCGGTGCGGCTCGAGGTGTCGGCCGACACGCCCGCGCACATCGTGCGCCGCCTGCTCGACGAGAGCGAGCTCGGCGATCGCGACTGCTATCGCGTGAACGGCCCCGTCAACCTGGTGCGGCTCATGCAGTTGCCCGATCTGGTCGACCTGCCCGAACTGAAGTTCGTGCCGCACACGCCGGCCACGCCGCCGGAAGTGACCAACGCGCCGTCGATGTTCGCGGCGATCGATCGCGGCGACATCCTGCTGCACCATCCGTACGAAAGCTTCCAGCCCGTGCTGCAACTGCTGCAGGAGGCCGCGAAGGATCCGAACGTGGTCGCCATCAAGCAGACCATCTACCGCACCGGCACCGATTCGCCGCTGATGGACGCGCTGATGGAAGCCGCGCGCAACGGCAAGGAAGTGACGGTGGTGGTGGAGCTGCTCGCGCGCTTCGACGAGGAAACCAACATCAACTGGGCGTCGCGGCTCGAGGCCGTGGGCGCGCACGTGGTGTACGGCGTGGTGGGCCACAAGTGCCACGCCAAGATGGTGCTGATCGTGCGCCGCGAAAAGCACGGCGGCAAGAACGTGCTGCGCCGCTACGTGCACCTCGGCACCGGCAACTACCATCCGCGCACGGCGCGCCTCTACACCGATTTCGGGCTGATGACGGCCGAGCCGAGAATTTGCGAGGACGTCCATCACGTGTTCCAGCAGCTGACCGGCATCGGCGGCGAGCTGCGGCTGCACGAGCTGTGGCAATCGCCGTTCACGCTGCATCCGAAGATGATCGAGGGCATCCGCCGCGAAATCGCCAACGCGCGCGCCGGCAAGCGCGCGCGGATCGTCGCGAAGATGAACGCGCTGCTCGAACCGTCGGTGATCGCCGAGCTGTACGACGCCTCGCAGGCCGGCGTGAAGGTCGATCTGATCGTGCGCGGCGTGTGCGCGCTGCAGCCGGGCGTGCCGGGGCTGTCCGAGAACATCACGGTGCGCTCGATCATCGGCCGCTTCCTCGAACACCACCGCATCTACTACTTCCATGCGGGCGGCGCCGAGGAGGTCTATCTGTCGAGCGCCGACTGGATGGATCGCAACCTGTTCCGCCGCGTCGAGGTGGCGTTCCCGATCCACGATCGCAAGCTCAAGCGCCGCGTGATCGCCGAAGGGCTGTCGGTGCTGCTCGGCGACAACCAATCGGCGTGGCTGATGCAGAGCGACGGCCACTACAAGCGCCGCCGCACCGGCAAGACGCCGCGCAGCGCGCAGCTCGGGCTGCTGGAGAAGTTCGGCGGCTGAGCCCGCTTCGCCCGGCCGCATCGCGCGATGCAAATGAAAATGCCACCCGCGAGGGTGGCATTTTTTCATGGCGCGGGCGCGGGCTCAGGCCTGCTGCGAGCGGCGCGCCACCGTGCGTTGCGTCGGGAAGCGCGCGGTGAACGTGCTGCCGCGCCCTTCCTCGCTCTGAATCAGCAACTGGCCGTCGTGGCGTTGCAGCACATGCTTGACGATCGCGAGGCCGAGGCCCGTGCCGCCCGTGTCGCGCGACCGGCTGCGGTCGACGCGGTAGAAGCGCTCCGTCAGCCGCGGCAGATCTTCCGACGGAATTCCGAAGCCGCTGTCCTTGACCGAGAACACCGCCTGCGTGCCGTCGCGCCGCCAGCACACGCGAATCTTGCCGCCTTCCGGCGTGTAGCGCACCGCGTTCGTGACGAGATTGCCGAGCGCGCTGAAGATTTCCGTCTCGGCGCCCGTTACCGTCAGTTCCTCGTCGATCTCGAACGAAATCTCGTGGTGCCCCGCCGACAGCGATTGCGCGACATCCTCAAGATGGCCGAGCACGTCGTCCATGTCGACCGGCTTGTCGGTGGGCGGCTTGCCCTCGCCTTCGAGCTTGGCCAGCACCAGCAGGTCGGTGACGATCTTGCGCATGCGCGACGCCTGCTGCTCCATCATGTCGAGGTAGCGCGCGCGCTCCTCTTCCGACACCGGCAGCTCGCGCAGCGTTTCGAGGAAGCCCGACAGCACCGTCAGCGGCGTTTTCAGCTCGTGCGAGACGTTGGCCACGAAGTCGCGGCGCATCGCGTCGGTGCGCTCGACCTCGGTGATGTCCTGCGTGAGCAGCAGCTTGCGGTTGTCGCCGTACGGGAACACCTGCACGGCGATCACGTGCTGACGCCCCTCGCCCATGCCGCGCATCACGAGCATCTCGTCGTAATGCTGCGCGTTGAGGTAACGCACGAAATCGGGGTGACGCACCAGATGCGTGATGTGCTGGCGCAGGTCGCGCTTCGAATCGAGCCCGAAATGCAGCTCGGCGATCGCGTTGCACCATTCGATCTGGTCGTGATCGTCGAGCATCGCCACGCCGTTCGGCGAGGCCTGGATCGCCTGGATGAAGCGCGAATGCTGCTGCTCGACCTGACGCACCTGCGAATGCCACTGCTTCGCGAGCTTGTGCAGGCGATAGTAGATTTCGCCCCAGATGCCCGGCGCGCTCGGCACTTCGCCGTACACCGGCGCGTCGAGCAGGCGCCACAGACGCTGCGTATGGAAGGTGCTGAAGAACGCCTGCGCGGCCAGCAGGAGGACCGCGACCGCAAGGCCAGCGCGAATGCCGATCAGCGCGCCGGCCAGCGCGGACACCAGCGCGAGCAGGACGAGCGAGACCAGAAAGCGCGCCCAGATGATGTTCATGGTTGGCGCTCTAAAGAGAACGGGAGTGAGCTGGAGCGCGGCGCGCGGGCGATCGCCCCGATCGCGCGCCGCGTGGCGTCAAGCGTGTTTCGCGAGGCGGTAGCCGCTGCCGCGAACGGTTTCGATCATAGCATCGCACCCTGCCGGCTTGAGGGCCGCGCGCAGGCGCTTGATATGCACGTCCACCGTACGCTCCTCGACGAATACGTGATCGCCCCACACCTGATCGAGCAGTTGCGTGCGGCTGTGCACGCGCTCGGGGTGCGTCATGAAGAAATGCAGCAGGCGGAATTCGGTCGGACCGAGGTCCAGCTTGATCTCGTTGCCTTCGGCGCTGGCCGCGACGCGATGCGTGGCCGGATCGAGACGCAGGCCGTTGATCGACACCACGTCCTCGGTGAGCTGCGGCGCGCGGCGGCGCAGCACCGCCTTGATGCGCGCCATCAGTTCCTTCGGCGAGAACGGCTTCGTGACGTAGTCGTCCGCGCCGATCTCGAGGCCCAGCACCTTGTCCTGCTCGTCACCGCGCGCCGTCAGCATGATGATCGGAATATGCTTCGTACGCTCGTTGTTGCGAAGTTCGCGTGCGAACGCGATACCCGATTTGCCCGGCAGCATCCAGTCGAGCAGGACCAGATCAGGCAGAACGTCGCTGATCAGGTTTTGCGCCTGCTCCGCGTTGTACGCGCGAATCGCACAATGGCCCGCGTGTTGCAGGTTCACCGAAATCAGTTCGGAAATCGCGGGCTCATCTTCGATGACGAGAATGTTGCTGGGCATCGGCACCTCTGTCCGTCCTTGTCCTGGCTGATTAACTGTTGGCTTCGCGGTCGAGCAGATCGCGCGGCTGGTGCCGCACGTCGGTGCCCTTGACGATGTAGATGATGAATTCCGCGATGTTCTTCGCGTGATCGCCGACGCGCTCGATCGCCTTGGCGATGAACAGGAAGTCGAGGCCGACCGAGATCGTGCGCGGATCTTCCTGCATGTACGACACGAGCTTGCGCACGAACGCACGGAATTCCTGGTCGATTTCCTTGTCGTCCTTGACGATCTGGGCAGCGGCCACCGTGTCGAGACGCGCGAACGCGTCGAGCGCGCGGCGCAGGATCGTCACGGCCATCTCGCCCGACACCTTGATCTCGGCGATGTTCACGCCGCGTGCGATCGGCTCGTCGGCCAGACGGCGCACGCGCTTGGCGATCTTCTCGGCTTCGTCGCCGGCGCGTTCGAGGTTGGTGATCGTCTTCGAGATCGACATCAAGAGGCGCAGGTCGCGCGCGGCCGGCTGGCGGCGCGCGATGATGTTGCCGCACTCTTCGTCGATTTCGACTTCCATCGAATTCAGGATGTCTTCGTTGGCGATCACGCGCTCGGCCGCTTCGCGGTCGAATTCGTTGAGGGCGTGGATCGCCTCGGTGATCTGCGCCTCGACGAGGCCGCCCATTTCGAGAACCTTCGACGACACCGCGTTCAGATCGGCGTCGAATTGGCTCGACAGATGCTTATCGGTCATTGTTCTTGCTCCGTCATCAACCGAAACGGCCGGTGATGTAATCTTCCGTTTCCTTGCGGGCCGGCTTGATGAAGATCTTTTCAGTATCGCCGAATTCGATCAGCTCGCCCAGATACATGTAAGCCGTGTAGTCCGAGCAACGCGCCGCCTGCTGCATGTTGTGCGTGACGATCACGACCGTGTAGTCGCTCTTCAGTTCGGCGATCAGCTCTTCGATGCGGCCGGTCGAGATCGGGTCGAGCGCCGAGCACGGCTCGTCGAGCAGCAGCACTTCGGGGCGAATGGCGATACCGCGCGCGATACACAGGCGCTGCTGCTGGCCGCCCGACAGGCCGTAGCCGCTCTGGCCCAGCTTGTCCTTCACTTCGTTCCACAGCGCGGCCTTGGTCAGGGCCCACTCGACGCGGTCGTCCATTTCCGAGCGCGTGAGCTTCTCGAACATCTTCACGCCGAACGCGATGTTGTCGTAGATCGACATCGGGAACGGGGTCGGCTTCTGGAACACCATGCCGATGCGCGCGCGCAGCAGCGAGATGTCCTGCTTCGATTCGAGCAGGTTCTCGCCGTCCATCACGATCGCGCCTTCGGCGCGTTGTTCCGGATACAGCGCGTACATCTTGTTGAACGTGCGCAGCAGCGTGGACTTGCCGCAGCCCGACGGCCCGATGAACGCGGTCACCTTGCCTTCCGGAATGCGCATGTTGATGTTCTTCAGCGCATGGAACTTGTTGTAGAAGAAGTTCAGATTGTTGACTTCGATCTTCGCTTCGGTGGTGACGAGCGGCGACTGGCCGTGTGCCGCGTTGCCGCCGGCGGGGGCTTTGCCGAGTTCGATCGGTTTCAGGTGGCTTTCTGCCATATTCATCGGATTGCTCCGCCGTTACTTTTTCGAGAAGATCGAGCGCGCCAGGATATTCAATCCCAGCACCCCCAGCGTAATCAGGAACACACCTGCCCAGGCCAGCGATTGCCACTGTGCGAACGGGCTCATCGCGAACTTGTAGATCGTGACGGGCAGGTTGGCCATCGGCCGGCTCATGTCGAGCGAGAAGAACTGGTTCGACAGCGCCGTGAACAGCAGCGGCGCGGTTTCGCCGGCGATCCGGGCCACCGCCAGCAGCACGCCCGTCATGATGCCGGCGATCGACGCGCGCAGCGTGATCGTCAGAACCATGCGCCATTTCGGCGTGCCGAGCGCGAACGAGGCTTCGCGCAGTGCGTTCGGCACCAGGTTCAGCATGTTTTCGGTGGTGCGGATCACGATCGGCACCTGCAGCAGCGCCAGCGAGATCACGCCGGCCCAGCCCGAGAAGCGGCCCGACGGGGCCACCACGACGGCGTAGACGAACAGGCCGATCACGATCGACGGCGCCGACAGCAGGATGTCGTTGATGAAGCGCATCGTGCTGGCCAGCAGGTTCTTCTGGCCGTATTCGGCCAGATAGACACCGGCCATCACGCCGATCGGCGTGCCGACCACGGTGCCCAGCACGACCATCAGCAGGCTGCCGACGATCGCGTTGGCGAGACCGCCGCCATCGGTATCCGGCGCCGGCGTGGACTGCGTGAACAGATCCATCGACAGGCCGCCGATACCGAGGTGCAGCGTCGTGTAGAGAATCCACACCAGCCAGACGAGGCCGAAGACCATCGCGGCCAGCGAGAAGGTCAGCGCGACGGCGTTGGTGCGCTTGCGGCGCGCCTGCAGCTTGCCGCGCATCGCCTCGAGTGCGGCGCCGGACTGACCGCCCGGAATGTTCAGGACGCGTTCGCTCATTTCTTGCCTTCCGACTTCTGGAGACGCAGCAGCATCAGTTTCGAGATCGACAGCACGACGAAGGTGATCACGAACAGGATCAGGCCCAGTTCCATCAGTGCCGAGGTATGCAGGCCCGGCGCCGCTTCCGCGAATTCGTTCGCGAGCGCCGAGGTAATGCTGTTGCCCGACGAGAACAGCGACACGTTGTCGAGCAGGTTCGTGTTACCGATCACGAACGTGACGGCCATCGTCTCGCCGAGCGCGCGGCCGAGGCCGAGCATCACGCCGCCGATCACGCCGGTCTTGGTGAACGGCAGCACGATCTTCCACATCACTTCCCAGGTCGTGCAGCCGATGCCGTACGCCGATTCCTTCAGCAGGACCGGGGTGACTTCGAACACGTCGCGCATCACCGAGGCGATGTAGGGGATGATCATGATCGCCAGGATCACGCCGGCGCTGAGCAGGCCGATGCCGATCGGCGGGCCCGAGAAGATCGCGCTGAGGCCCGGGATATGCTTCGAGAACTGGCCGAGCGGGCGCTCGAAGTATTCGGCGAAGATCGGCGCGAATACGAGCAGGCCCCACATGCCGTACACGATCGACGGAATGGCGGCGAGCAGTTCGATCGCGATGCCGAGCGGGCGGCGCAGCCAGACCGGCGACAGCTCGGTCAGGAACAGCGCGATGCCGAAGCTGACGGGCACTGCGATCACAAGGGCAATGATCGACGTGATGATCGTGCCGTAGATGGGCACGAGGGCGCCGTAGACATCGGCGTTGGGGTCCCATTCGGACCGCCAGAGGAAACTGAGGCCAAACTTCTCGATAGTCGGCAACGACGCGATGAGCAGCGAAATAATGATGCCGCCGAGCACCAGCAAGGTCACGATCGCGGCAATGCGCGCGAGACCGCCGAAGATGACGTCGCCGAGCCGGCCCGGCGCGCGCATCTGGCCTGCGGCGGGACGTGACGAGAGAGGAATGTCGGACATGGGTGCCTGAATGTTCAGTGGCAGGCGGCGCATGCCGCCTCGCCGATACTGCACCGCGCCGCCCGACACATGCCGGACGGCGCGACCACGACTTGCTTGCTACTTGAGGCTTACTGCGCGACCGGCTTGCCGGCTGCGTCGGTCACCTTCACCTTCCATTGCTTGCGGATTTCATCCGTCACCGACTTCGGCAGCGAGATGTAGTCGAGATCCGTTGCAGCCTTGCCGCCGTTCTTGAAGCCCCAGTCGAAGAACTTCAGCACTTCCGCGCCTTGCTCCGGCTTGTCTTGCTTCGTGTGCAGCAGCACGAACGTTGCGCCGACGATCGGCCATGCGTTCTTGCCCGGCTCGTCCGTCAGGATCTGGTAGAACGACTTCGACCAGTCGGCGCCGGCAGCAGCAGCGGCAAACGACTTGGCATCCGGCGTCACGACGCTGCCCGACGAGTTCTTCAGGTCGACGTAGATCATGTGGTTCTTCGTCGCGTAGGCCGATTCGACATAGCCGATCGAGCCCGGCAGGCGTTGCACGAAGGCTGCGACGCCGTCGTTGCCCTTGCCGCCCGTACCCGTCGGCCAGTTGACCGTTGCGCCTTCACCGACCTTGGCCTTCCAGTTGGCGTTGACCTTCGACAGGTAGTTCGTCCAGATGAACGAGGTGCCCGAACCGTCGGCACGGCGCACCACGGCGACGTCCAGATCCGGCAGCTTGACCTTCGGGTTCAGAGCGGCGATCTTCGGATCGTTCCACTTCGTGATGGCGCCGAGGTAGATGTCGCCGAGCACTTCGCCCGACAGAACGATTTCACCGGCCTTGATGCCCGGGATGTTGACGACCGGCAGAATGCCGCCGATGACCGTCGGGAATTGGAACAGGCCTTCCTTGGCCAGCTCGTCGTCCTTCAGCGGAGCGTCCGAACCTGCGAAATCGACCGTCTTGGCGATGATCTGCTTCAGGCCGCCCGACGAACCGATGCCTTGGTAGTTGACTTGAGCGTTGGCGGCGTTCTTGTATTCCGCTGCCCACTTCGTGTAAATCGGTGCAGCGAACGTGCTGCCAGCGCCAGTGATGTCGGCTGCGTGAGCGGCAACAGCGAAGAGCGCGCCAGCCAAGCCAGCGAACGCAGTTTGCATCAACTTCATGAGACCTCCAGTGTGTGAGCGGATGACTACGGCACCGCGAAGATTAGGGGGTACCCATGACAGTAATGTGACAATTGATGAACCTGATATGACAGCAACATGACAGACCGAAAGCTGCGGCCCGCCCTGCCCGGCCGCTGGGCCTCGCCGCTCGCGCCCCGCCCGGCAAGGCTTCGCGGCCGGCCGGCGGCACGGCTGGCGAAGCGATGTCGCGCGATCCGATTCCGTGCATGCATCGAAATCGCGCATCGAACGGCGCGATTGTTCGCGCTGTCCGGCGCGTGCGGCAGCGCTCATCCACAGTAGTCGAAATGTCACGAAACGGAAGGTTTTTGCCGATGCAAACGATTTCTTCAGGCCATTACGGAAGAAATCGCGCTCGATCCGCAATCAAAGCGCTATTGCGGGTAAACGTTTTCATCTGAGGAATTGCGGAGCCCGGCGTTTTTTCGGCCGATCCGCGCTTTTTTTGCGTCCTGCGACAAGGTGGCGCGCTATCGGCACGCCGCGCGCGGCCAATAAAAAAGGGCGACGCACGCGCCGCCCTTGCTGTCGAACCGTGCGGCTCGTCAGGCCGTCGCGGCCCGTACCGCCGCGGCGATCGTTTCGGCGTGAAGCTGGGCATCGGCCGCATCGCGCGCTTCCACCATCACGCGCAGCACCGGCTCGGTGCCCGAGGCGCGGATCAGCACGCGCCCGCTTTCGCCCAGCTCGCGCTCGGCCGTGGCGATCGCGGCCTGGATCGACGCCTCGCCCTTCCAATCCGCGCCGGCCTTCATGCGCACGTTGATCAGCGTCTGCGGGAACAGTTCGACGCCTTCCAGCAGTTGCGCCAGCGTCTTGCCGCTGCGCGTCAGCGCAGCCAGCACCAGCAGCGCCGAGACGATGCCGTCGCCGGTCGAATGGCGATCGAGCGACAGGATGTGGCCCGAGCCTTCCGCGCCGAGCTGCCAGCCGTGCTCGCGCAACTGCTCGAGCACGTAGCGATCGCCGACGGCCGCGCGCACGAACGGCACGCCGAGCTTCTGCAGCGCCACCTCGACCGCCAGGTTCGTCATCAGCGTACCGACCGCGCCCGGCACCTTGCCGTCGGTGGCGATGCGATCCTGCACCAGCACGTAGAGCAGCTCGTCGCCGTTGAACAGGCGGCCGCTCGAATCGACCACCAGCAGGCGGTCGGCGTCGCCGTCGAGCGCGATGCCGAGATCCGCGCCGTTTTCCTTGACGGCTTCGATCAGCGCGTCGGGCGCCGTGGCGCCAACCTTGTCGTTGATGTTGAAGCCGTTCGGCTTCACGCCGATCGGCACGACATCGGCGCCCAGTTCATGGAACACGTGCGGTGCAATCTGGTACGCCGCGCCGTGCGCGCAATCGACCACCAGCTTCAGCCCGCGCAGGTCGTACGAGGCCGGGAACGTGCTCTTGCAGAACTCGATGTAGCGGCCGTTCGCGTCGTCGAGACGGCGCGCCTTGCCGAGGCCATCGGACGGCTCGCAGGCGAGCGGCTTGTCGAGCCAGGATTCGATTTCGGCTTCGGTCTCGTCGGGCAGCTTGTTGCCGTCGGCCGAGAAGAACTTGATGCCGTTGTCGTGATACGGGTTGTGCGAGGCGCTGATCACCACGCCGGCCGCGAGGCGCAGCGCACGCGTCAGGTAGGCGACGCCCGGCGTCGGCATCGGGCCGGCCAGCATCACGTCGACACCTGCCGCCGAGAAGCCCGCTTCGAGCGCCGCCTCGAGCATGTAGCCCGAGACGCGCGTGTCCTTGCCGATCAGCACCGTCGGGCGGCCGGTGGTGCCGCGCGCGTTCGAGCGCGCCAGCACCTTGCCCGCCGCATAGCCGAGCCGCAGCACGAACTCGGGCGTGATCGGGCCCTGGCCGACTTCGCCACGAATGCCGTCCGTACCGAAATAACGACGTCCCATGAATGCAATCCTCCTTGTATGTGCTTACGCGCGCCGTGCCGCGTCGCGCACGGCGCTCCAGATCTTCAGCGCGTCCACCGTCGCGGCGACGTCGTGGACGCGAATGATGGCCGCGCCGCGTTCGGCGGCGCATACCGCCGCCGCCACGCTCGCGGCCACCCGCTCGGCGGGCGGCTTGCCGATCAGCGCGCCGAGCATCGACTTGCGCGACATGCCGGCCAGCACCGGGTAAGGCTGCCCGTCCGGGCGCGCGGGCGCCGTTTCGGGCAGCCGCGCCAGCAACGCGTAATTGTGCTCGATGGTCGCCTTGCCGAACCCGAACCCCGGGTCGACGCTGACGCGCGCCGGTGCGATCCCTGCCGCGACAAATGCCGCCGCGCGCTCAGCAAGAAAATGTCTCACCTCCGAGACGACGTCAAGATAGTTCGGCTCGCCGATCTGCATCGTCTGCGGCTCGCCGAGCATGTGCATGACGCACAGCCCACAGGCGCTGTCCTTCACGACATCGATCGCGCCGGCCTGCCGGAAGCCCCAGATATCGTTGATCAGGTCCGCGCCGGCGGCCAGCGTGGCGCGCATCACGTCGGGCTTGTAGGTATCGATCGAGAGCGGCACGTTCATGCCGTGCAGCGCTTCGACGATCGGCACGACGCGCGCCAGCTCCTCGTCGAGCGGCACGGGCGGCGCGCCGGGGCGCGTCGACTCGCCGCCGATGTCGATCAGATCCACGCCGTCGGCCAGCATCTGCTCGGCCTGGCGCAGCGCGGCGTCGCGGGCCACGTAGCGGCCGCCATCGGAAAAGGAATCGGGGGTGACGTTCAGGATGCCCATCACGAGCGGACGGTCGAACGTCAAGGTGAAACGGCCGCATTGCAGCGGCGGTGCGAGGGAAGCGGTATCGGTCAACACGGAACATCCGAAGGCGAAAACAAAACGGGCCGGTGTGAATCACACCGGCCCGTTCATGAGATCTCGTAGCGAGATTATGCCGGCGCAGTCGCGCTACCCGGCTTGACTTCGGCGCCCGCGCCACCCGACGGATCGCTGGCCGGGGGCACGTTGCCGCTGTTCTTCGGCGAGCGCGGCGGGCGGCCCGCCATGATGTCGTTGATCTGATCGGCGTCGATCGTTTCCCACTCCATCAGCGCGGCCGTCATGGCCTCGACCTTGTCGCGGTTCTCGTCGAGCAGGCGGCGAGCGAGGCTGTACTGATCGTCGATCACGCGGCGGATTTCGGCATCGACCTTCTGCTGCGTCGCTTCCGAGATGGCACGCGTGAAGCCCTTGCCGAACGGGCCGCCGTCGTTCTCGTCGTCGGCGTACACCATCGGCCCGAGCGCATCGGTCATGCCGAAGCGCGTGACCATCGCGCGCGCCGTTTGCGTCGCCTTGTTGAAGTCGTCCGACGCGCCGGTGCTGATCAGGTTCATGAACAGCTCTTCGGCCACGCGGCCGCCGAACAGGATCGCGAGACGGTCGAGCAGGTAATCCTTCGAATACGTTTCGTTGTCGTGCTCGGGCAACTGCCACGTCACGCCCAGCGCACGGCCACGCGGAATGATCGTGACCTTGTGAACCGGATCGGCCTTCGGCAGCAGCTTGGCCACCACGGCGTGACCCGCTTCGTGGTAAGCCGTGGCGCGCTTCGATTCCTCGCGGATCACGGCCGACTTGCGCTCCGGACCCATGAAGATCTTGTCCTTCGCGTCTTCGAAATCCTGCATTTCGACGATACGCTTGCCGCGGCGGGCGGCGAACAGCGCCGCTTCGTTGACGAGGTTGGCCAGATCGGCGCCCGAGAAGCCCGGCGTGCCGCGTGCCAGCACGGCCGCGTCGACGTCGTTCGAGATCGGCACCTTGCGCAGGTGAACGCGCATGATCTGCTCGCGGCCGCGGATGTCCGGCAGGCCCACATACACCTGGCGGTCGAAACGGCCCGGGCGCAGCAGCGCCTTGTCGAGCACGTCGGAACGGTTGGTGGCGGCGATCACGATGACGCCCGAGTTCGCCTCGAAGCCGTCCATCTCGACCAGCATCTGGTTCAGCGTCTGCTCGCGCTCGTCGTTGCCGCCGCCCATGCCGGCGCCGCGATGGCGGCCGACCGCGTCGATTTCGTCGATGAACACGATGCACGGTGCGTGCTTCTTGGCCTGTTCGAACATGTCGCGCACACGTGCCGCGCCGACACCGACGAACATTTCAACGAAGTCCGAACCCGAGATGCTGAAGAACGGCACCTTCGCCTCGCCGGCGATGGCGCGGGCGAGCAGCGTCTTGCCGGTACCCGGAGGGCCGACCAGCAGCACGCCGCGCGGGATGCGCCCGCCCAGCTTCTGGAATTTCTGGGGATCGCGCAGGAAGTCGACCAGCTCGGACACTTCCTCCTTCGCTTCGTCGCAGCCTGCGACGTCGGAGAAGTTCACCGCGTTGTTGTTCTCGTCGATCAGACGCGCGCGCGATTTGCCGAACGAGAACGCCCCGCCCTTACCGCCGCCCTGCATCTGCCTCATCATGTAGAACCAGAACACGATGATCAGCAGCGTCGGCCCGAGGTAATACAGCGCGGACACCAGCGCGTTCGGTTCGTCGTCAGCCTTGCCGCTCACCTGGACGCCGTACTTCATCAGGTCGCCGACCATCCAGATGTCGCCGGGCGACACGATCTGGTATTTCTGGCCTTCTGCCGGAGTGACGGTAAGGTTGCGGCCCTGCACGATCACGTTCTTGATCTTGCCGCCCTTGGCGTCGTCCATGAACTGCGAATACGACACACCTTCCTGGACGCGGGGCTTGTCGAACTGCTTGAACACGGTAAACAGCACCAGTGCGATCACGAGCCACACTGCCGCTTTCGATAACATATTGTTGTTCAAAGCACCACTCCTTCACTCATAGACGAGCGCCTACATTTTTCTTGCAGCGCTCCTGAGGCATTCTAATCCAGTCCGTAGCCCGTCGCCATAAGCTTCGCCAAACGCTTCAATAGGCAAATCCCATGGCCGGCAAGGCTCCCGGCTGGCCTGCGGCGCCCGCCGCATCCGTCAGCGCGGATGTTTCAGATTCCGACCCAAAATAAACGTTTCCGACGATTTGTCTCGCGAGGCTTTCGGCTTGCGCGGCGCGACCGTGCGGAATTGATGCTTGAATTTCTCGACGATCTGGCTGTAGCCGGTGCCGTGAAAGCATTTCACCAACAAGGCGCCATCCGGTTTGAGATGGTTCTGCGAAAATTCGAGCGCGAGATCGCAAACGTGTTCGATCCGTGCCGCATCCGCAGTCGCCACGCCGGACAGATTGGGTGCCATGTCCGAAATTACAAGGTCGACCACACGGCCTTGCAGCACTTCTTCGAGCTGGTGCAGCACCTCGTCCTCGCGGAAATCGCCCTGGATGAAGTGCACGTCGGCGATCGGCTCCATCGGCAGCATGTCGAGCGCGATGATCGTGCCGTCGATGCCGCCATCACGTTGCGCGTCGCGCTGCTTGCCCTGCGCGAGCTTGTTGCGCACGTACTGGCTCCAGCTGCCCGGCGTCGAGCCCAGATCGACGATCACCTGGCCCGGGCGGATCAGCTTGTCCTGCTCGTCGATTTCCTTGAGCTTGTAGGCCGCGCGCGCGCGATAGCCTTCCCGTTGCGCCAGCTTGACGTACGGATCGTTGATATGGTCGTGCAGCCACGAATGGTTGAATCGGTTCTTTGCCATGCGGAGGAAAAATGTCGGCCAAATACCACAGAGCCGGGACCGTTCGCCGATCGAAGCGCCCAATGCAGGGCGCCGATCGTGCAATGGTTCCGTCAGCCCGGGCTTTTGGCGGATAATACGCGTCTTGTTCGCGCGGCAGACGCCTCGATGGCGGTCCCGCAGCGATTTTACGTGGTTTTCGAGCGCGCCCACGCGGCGCGCCGATCTATTGATTCAAGAGTTCCGATGCCCGCCCTTTCGCTTTCCCCTGTCGAGCGCTCCGCGCTGCGTTCCCAAGCCCACGCGCTGAAGCCCGTCGTGCTGATCGGCGCCGAAGGCCTGACCGACGCCGTGCTGGCCGAGATCAAGGTCCACCTGGCCGCGCACCAGCTGATCAAGATCCGCGTGTTCGGCGACGAACGCGACGCCCGCATCGCCATCTACGAAGAAATCTGCGACCGCCTGAGCGCCGCGCCGATCCAGCATATCGGCAAGCTGCTGGTGATCTGGCGCCCCGAGCAGGCCGAAGTGGCGCCGGCCCGCGGCCGTCGCGGCCCGCCGAGCGCTCGCGAAGCGGCCATGCAGCGCGCTGCCGGCGAACCGGAAAGCAAGGGCGGCCGCGCACCGCGCGTCGTGAAAGTGGTCAAGCACTCGCCCGATGCCAGCCCGGTGCGCAAGCCGCGGGCAACCAAGGTGGTCGTGCGCGGCAACGAGCGCGTGACGGCCGGCGGCACGGTCAAGCGCGCCAAGAAGCGCCAGCAAAGCACGAAGCGCCCGTTCCAGAACGACAAATAAATATCGTGCCGTAGCCGGCCGCAAGGCGGCCGGTGCGACAGCCGCGCGGGGCGCCCTGCCCCGCCGCTTCACGCCTCGCGGCGCTTGTCGCAACGTTCAGACGCGCAACGTTCAGGCGCCCGAAGCGCGCGCTTCGCCCGCGGCGGACACGCGCCACACCAGCCAGATGCCCAGCACGCTTTCGACCAGATAGAACAGGCTCGACACGCCGTGCAGCATGCCGAAACGGCTTGCATATTCCGAATGGCCGACATCGGTGCCCGCCGCCTGCGCGGCCAGGCGCATCGCATCCATGAACGGTTCGATCGCGAAATACCCGAGCAGCACGCACAGCAGCATCGCGCCGACGATCGCACGCAGCCGGCGATAGTCGCGCTCGCCCGCGCGCACGCGCGCGTTCGCGATCAGCAGCATGACGATGCCGCACACCAGGCCGATCAGGCCCTCGATCCGGAACAGGCGCGCGGCCACGCCGCCCGCCGCCACGCGATCGAGCGTGGTGAACAGCACCGGCGCGACCGCATAACCGATCGTCAGCAGGCTGCCGGCCCAGACGGTGGAGAGAAAACGGAACAACCGGGGCGCGTTGCGCATCGGAACGCTCCCGGAATCAGATGTAGCTGACCGAGATGATCTCGTACTCGCGCACGCCGCTCGGGGCCTGCACGGCGGCCACGTCGCCTTCCGACTTGCCGATCAGCGCACGCGCGATCGGCGAGCTGATGGAAATCAGGCCGTGGTCGATATCGGCTTCGTCGTCGCCGACGATCTGGTATTTGACGGTGTCGCCCGAGGCGAGATCTTCGAGCTCGACGGTGGCGGCAAACACGACGCGCCCTTCCGCGTCGAGCACGGACGGATCGATGACTTGCGCGGCCGACAGCTTCGATTCGATCTCGGCGATCCGGCCCTCGATGAAACCCTGCTTTTCTTTCGCGGCGTCGTATTCGGCGTTTTCGGACAGGTCGCCCTGCGCGCGCGCTTCGGCAATCGAATTGATCACGGACGGACGCTCGACCGATTTCAGGCGCTGCAGTTCCTCGCGCAGTTGTTCGGCGCCACGCTTGGTCAACGGAATGGTGCTCATAAACGGCTCAATAACAAAAAACGGGCATAAAAAAAATCACCGCGATTAAGCGCATTTCCGGTGAACCGGAAACGCCGCCTAATCGCGGCCTGTGGTGCCTGGGAAAAACCCGACGGCTTAGTTTAGGCGAGCGTGAAGGCCTTGTAAATCATAGACTTCGAGGTCCTTCAGGTAGCGCAGGCCTTCGACTGCCGCGCGCGCGCCCGACATCGTCGTGTAGTACGTCACCTTCTGCGCCTGCGCGCTCATGCGGATCGAACGCGAATCGGCGATCGCCGCGCGCGTCTCGTCGACGGTCGTGAACACGAGTGCGATCTCGCCGTTCTTGATCATGTCGACGATGTGCGGACGGCCGTCCTTCACCTTGTTGACGACCTTGACCGGCACGCCGGCCGCCTCGATCGCGGCAGCCGTGCCGCGCGTGGCGACGATCGGGTAGCCGAGGTCGTGCAGCATGCGCGCGACTTCGACGGCCTTCGGCTTGTCGGCGTCCATCACGGTCAGCAGCACCGTGCCCGATTCCGGCAGGCGCGAACCGGCCGCGAGCTGCGACTTGAACAGCGCTTCGCCGAACGTCTGGCCCACGCCCATCACTTCGCCGGTCGAACGCATTTCAGGTCCGAGCACCGGATCGACGGTCGGGAACTTGACGAACGGGAACACCGCTTCCTTGACGCTGAAGTACGGCGGATCGATTTCCTTCGTCACGCCCTGATCGGCGAGCTTCTGGCCGACCATCGCGCGCGCCGCGATCTTCGCGAGCGGCAGGCTCGTGGCCTTCGACACGTACGGCACCGTGCGCGAGGCGCGCGGGTTCACTTCGAGCACGTAGATGATGTCTTCCTTCGAGCCGTCCGCCTGCGGCACCTGCTGGATCGCGAACTGCACGTTCATCAGGCCGACCACGTTCAGCGCGCGGGCCATCGCGCCGGTTTGACGCTTCAGCTCGGCCACGGTGGCCTGCGACAGCGAGTACGGCGGCAGCGAGCAGGCCGAATCGCCCGAGTGGACGCCCGCCTGTTCGATGTGCTCCATCACGCCGCCGATGAACACGGCTTCGCCGTCGCAGATGCAATCGACGTCGCATTCGATCGCGTCGTTCAGGAAGCGGTCGAGCAGCACCGGCGAATCGTTCGACACCTTGACGGCCTCGCGCATGTAGCGCTCGAGGTCGCGCGGCTCGTGGACGATTTCCATCGCGCGGCCGCCCAGCACGTAGGACGGGCGCACCACCAGCGGGTAGCCGATTTCCGCGGCCAGCTTCAGCGCTTCGTCTTCGGCGCGCGCGGTGCGGTTCGGCGGCTGGCGCAGGCCCAGATCCTGCAGCAGCTTCTGGAAGCGCTCGCGATCTTCGGCGGCGTCGATCATGTCCGGCGAGGTGCCGACGATCGGCACGCCCGCGGCTTCGAGATCGAGCGCGAGCTTCAGCGGCGTCTGGCCGCCGTACTGCACGATCACGCCGACCGGCTTTTCCTTGTCGACGACTTCGAGCACGTCTTCGAGCGTCAGCGGCTCGAAGTACAGGCGGTCGGACGTGTCATAGTCGGTCGACACCGTTTCCGGGTTGCAGTTGACCATGATGGTTTCATAGCCATCCTCGCGCATCGCGAGCGCCGCGTGCACGCAGCAGTAGTCGAACTCGATGCCCTGGCCGATCCGGTTCGGGCCGCCGCCCAGCACCATGATCTTCTTGTTGTTGGTCGGCGCCGCCTCGCACTCTTCCTCGTAGGTCGAGTACATGTAGGCGGTTTTGGTGGCGAACTCGGCCGCGCAGGTATCCACGCGCTTGTAGACCGGGCGCACGTTCAGTTCGAGACGGCGGGTGCGCACGTCGGCCGCGCTCGCGCCGAGCAGCGTCGCGAGGCGGCGATCCGAGAAGCCGCTCTGCTTGACGTAGAACAGCTCTTCCTTCGACAGGCTGGCCAGCGTGCGGCCGCGCAGCGCCGCTTCCTTCAGGATGATCTGCTCGATCTGCGCCAGGAACCACGGGTCGATCGCGGTTTCCTCGAAGATCTGCTCGGCCGTCATGCCGACGCGGAACGCATCGCCGACGTACCAGATGCGGTCCGGGCCCGGCTCGCCGATCTCGCGGACGATCTCGTCGCGGTCGGTGGTTTTTTCGTCGAGGCCGTCGACGCCCACTTCGAGGCCGCGCAGCGCCTTCTGGAACGATTCCTGGAACGTGCGGCCGATCGCCATCACTTCGCCGACCGACTTCATCTGCGTGGTCAGGCGCGAATCGGCTTCGCGGAACTTCTCGAACGCGAAACGGGGGATCTTCGTGACGACGTAGTCGATCGTCGGCTCGAACGAGGCCGGCGTCTGGCCGCCCGTGATTTCGTTCTTCAGCTCGTCGAGCGTGTAGCCGACGGCCAGCTTCGCCGCGACCTTCGCGATCGGGAAGCCGGTGGCCTTCGAGGCCAGCGCCGACGAACGCGACACGCGCGGGTTCATTTCGATGACGACCATGCGGCCGTCCTTCGGGTTGATCGAGAACTGGACGTTCGAGCCGCCGGTGTCGACGCCGATCTCGCGCAGCACCGCGAGCGAGGCGTTACGCAGGATCTGGTATTCCTTGTCGGTCAGCGTCTGGGCCGGCGCGACGGTGATCGAGTCGCCGGTGTGCACGCCCATCGGGTCGAGGTTTTCGATCGAGCAGACGATGATGCAGTTGTCCGCGCGGTCGCGAACCACTTCCATCTCGTATTCCTTCCAGCCCAGCAGCGATTCCTCGATCAGCAGCTCGCGGGTCGGGGAAAGATCGAGGCCGCGCTTGCAGATTTCCTCGAATTCCTCGCGGTTGTAAGCGATGCCGCCGCCCGAGCCGCCCAGCGTGAAGGACGGACGGATCACGGTCGGATAGCCGCTGCCGCCGGTTTGCGCGGCGATCTGCGCCTGCACCTGCAGCGCTTCTTCCATCGAATGCGCCACGCCCGACTTGGCCGAACCGAGACCGATCTTGGTCATCGCGTCCTTGAACTTCTGACGGTCCTCCGCCTTGTCGATCGCTTCCGGCGACGCGCCGATCAGCTCGACCTTGTATTTCTCCAGCACGCCGTGGTGGTGCAGGTCGAGCGCGCAGTTCAGCGCGGTCTGGCCGCCCATCGTCGGCAGGATCGCGTCCGGGCGCTCCTTGGCGATGATGCGCTCCACCACTTCCCAGGTGATCGGCTCGATGTAGGTGACGTCGGCCGTATTCGGGTCGGTCATGATCGTCGCCGGATTGCTGTTGACGAGGATGACCTTGTAGCCCTCTTCACGCAGCGCCTTGCATGCCTGCGCGCCCGAGTAGTCGAACTCGCACGCCTGGCCGATGATGATCGGGCCGGCGCCGATGATGAGGATGCTTTTGATGTCTGTGCGTTTTGGCATGGCTCGAATATTCAATAAGTAATCGTGAATGCGTGGCGGCGGCGGAGTCGGTTATCGGATCGTCGCGAATGCGAGCTTGAGGCCGAAGCCGATGAACAGACTGCCCACGCCGCTCGCCGCGCCCGCCGCGAGCTTGCGGCGGCGGCGAAACTGTTCGGCAAGACGCGCGCCCGCGAAGATCAGCGTGCTCAGATACAGAAAGCTCGCGAACTGCGAAATCGCGCCCAGCACGACGAACGACACCACCGGATAACGGTAGGTCGGATCGACGAACTGGATGAAGAACGAAATGAAGAACAGGATCGCCTTCGGGTTCAGCAGGCTGACGATCAGCGCCTTGCGGAACGGCCGCTCGCCGTCCACCGGGCGCGCCTTCGCGGCCGGCGCGGCGACGGGGGCGCCGCTGCGCGCGGCGCGCAAGGCCTGCCAGCCGCTGCGCAGCATGTTGAACCCGATGTAGAACAGATAGCCGGCGCCGCCGTACTTGACGACCGAGAACAGCAGCGGGTTGGCCTTCAGCAGCGACGCGACGCCGGCCGCCGACAACACCATCAGGACGGTGTCGCCGACGAACACGCCGCACGCCGCGCGATAGCCGGCCTTGACCCCGCGCTGCGCCGCGAGCGACAGCACGTACATCGAATTCGGACCGGGCAGCAGAATGATGAACACCACGCCGACGACGTAGGTCCAGAAATCCGTGATGCCGAGTGCATGACCGAACATGATGCGCCTTCTCCGTTCCTTAGGCGCCGTGCGCCTTGGCCTTGTCCATCAACGCCGTGAAGCGGTCGAACAGATAGCCGATGTCGTGCGGGCCGGGCGAGGCTTCCGGGTGGCCCTGGAAGCAGAACGCCGGCTTGTCGGTCAGCTCGAAGCCTTGCAGCGTGCCGTCGAACAGCGAGACGTGCGTGGCGCGTGCGTTGGCCGGCAGCGAATCGGCGTCGACCGCGAAACCGTGGTTCTGCGACGTGATCACCACGCGGCCGTCGGTCAGATCCTTGACCGGGTGGTTCGCGCCGTGGTGGCCGGTCTTCATCTTCAGCGTCTTGGCGCCGACCGCGAGGCCCATGATCTGGTGGCCGAGGCAGATGCCGAAGGTCGGCACGCCGCGCTCGATGAATTCCTTGGCGGCCGCGATCGCGTAGTCGCACGGCTCCGGATCGCCGGGGCCGTTCGACAGGAACACGCCGTCCGGATTCAGCGCGAGCGCGTCGGCCGCGCTGGCCTGCGCCGGCAGCACCGTCACGTCGCAGCCGCGTTCGGCCAGCATGCGCAGGATGTTGTACTTCACGCCGAAGTCGTACGCGACGACCTTGTAGCGCGGCGCGGCCTGTTCGCCGTAGCCGCCTTCGAGGCGCCATTCGGTCTGCTTCCAGGCGAACGGCTTGTCGGTCGAGACGACCTTGGCCAGATCCATGCCGGCCAGGCCCGGGAACGAACGCGCCAGCTCGATCGCCTTCGCTTCGTCGTCGGAACCGGCCAGGATGCAGCCGCCCTGCGCGCCCTTGTCGCGCAGCACGCGGGTCAGCTTGCGGGTATCGATGCCGGCGATCGCGACCACGCCTTCGGCGCGCAGGTACGCGTCGAGGGTCTGATCCATGCGGAAGTTCGAGGCGAGCACCGGCAGATCGCGGATGATCAGGCCGGCTGCGTGAACCTGGGTGGCTTCGACGTCTTCGCGGTTCACGCCGACATTACCGATGTGCGGATACGTGAGCGTGACGATCTGCCGCGCATAGCTCGGGTCGGTCAGGATTTCCTGATAGCCGGTGATCGCGGTATTGAACACGACTTCGCCGATCGTATGGCCGGCCGCACCAATCGAATAACCGCGAAACACCGTGCCGTCGGCGAGTGCGAG
Source organism: Burkholderia sp. Ac-20379 (assembly GCF_017104645.1). GTDB lineage: Bacteria > Pseudomonadota > Gammaproteobacteria > Burkholderiales > Burkholderiaceae > Burkholderia. The sequence goes on along the minus strand of NZ_JAAGPF010000046.1, from coordinate 10,462 downwards.
CAAGGCGGGAGAAAAAGACGGCAACACGGGAGGCTCCTTGGGGGACACCCTTGCTGCCGACCTGTCGACCTGCGGCCGGTTCGCCTCCTGGGAGGCGGTCGCCGGCACTCGCTTGGCTCACCCGGAAGACGCGCCAGGAACGCGCGCGCTGTCTGAAAGCGCGGGCTGCATTCGGCGGCGTCGCGTACCGGGCGGCAGGCGGCGGAAGACGGGGATTTGGAGGTAGGCGCTAGGGTGCGGGGTTGAATTGCACAAACCTTCAAATTATAGCGCGAAAACCCGTCTATCTCAAATCTGACTTACCCGGCTTTGTGTGACAAGGGTTTGACAAGCGGGGTTTGACAGGCGGCCGAAACCTGCGCCCTGCCCGTTCGGCGTCACGCTGCGCCGCCTCTGGCGCCGGCCCGCGGCCGTCCCGGCAATACGTACCAGATCGCGCCGGCGATCTGCAGCGCCACCAGCACGCCCCATGCGATCAGATGCGCGGCGCGCGGGTAGTGCCCGCCCTGCGTCGGCCATTGCGACAGCACCGCGCCGACGCCCAGCTGGAAACCGAAGATCAGCAGGAAGATCACCAGCGTCAGCGTGGTGTTCGCGCGCCCGATCAGATGCACGGGGAAATGCTCGGCCAGAATCGCGTAGCTGAGGATGCCGATGCCGCCGAACGCGCCGTAGGCGGCCCACAGCACGACGGCCGGCAGCGGCGCGCCGAACATGATGGCGATCTGGGTCAACACGAAGCAGCCCATGCCGATCCCGCAGAACGCATAGACCGACACGCCGTGCCGCTCCAGCAGGCGCGCCGCCGCGCCGGTGCCCACGCTGCCGGCCATCATCGCCAGGCCGATCACCGACACCAGCGCCGCCGCCTCGTGCGGCGCGAGGCCCATCACGTCGCGCATCCAGGCGCCGACCCACAGCGATTGCATCGCGTAGAACACGCCCTGCGTCACCACCGAGAACGACGCGATCTTCCAGAACGCCGGGCTGCACAGGATGTGCCAGGTGCCTTTGAACTGGCTCGCGATACTGGCCTGGCGGTGCGTGCGCGCCGCGTCGGGCGCGCCGAGCCAGATCAGCGCGGCCACCGCCACGGTGAAGACGGCCAGCGCCGCGCACACGGCGCGCCAGCCCATGAAACCGAGCGTCCAGGCCAGCGGCGAACCCACCGCCACGCCGCCGAAGCCGCCGACCGCCATCACGAAGCCGTTGACGAGCGGCAGGCGCGCCAGCGCGAACTGTTCGGCGATCGCCTTGAACGCCGCGCCCAGGCATACCGACACGCCCACGCCGATCAGCAGCCGGCCGGCCATCATCGCGCCGATGCCATGCGCCATGCCGAACACGCCGATGCCGGCCGCCGCGAACAGCAGCATCGCGGCCGTCACGCGGCGCGGCCCGAAATGATCGAGCAGCACGCCGGCCGGGATCTGCGCGCCGGCAAAGCCGAGAAAATACAGGCTCGTCAGCAGACCGAGATCGGCGGCCGACAGCCCGAGGTCGTGCGTGATCAGCGGCGCGAAGCCAAGATTGACGCCACGAAACACGTAGGACACGAAATAACCGAGCGAAAACAGCACGAACACGCGCAGCTTCACGGAAGACATAAGCACCTCGAAACCGCCGCCCGCACTCGCAAGCGGCCACGCCAAACGAAAACGCCGTCACCTCGGTGACGGCGTGGGAGCGGGATCATAAGCGACGCGCGGCGAATCGGGCGAATGCCCCTCGCACGCGTCGACCGATTCGCGTTATTTCTTCTTGGTTTTGTGCGAGACAGCCTTGGCAGCAGGCTTGCTGCTGCGAGCCGGCTGCTTGGCGGCAGCCTTGGCCGGCGCACGACGCACGGCCTTGCCGCCTGCGTGCAGGCTGGCGCGCTCGATGCGGGCGCCGCCCGTCGAGGTGGCGATCCGCTCCGGGCCGGGCTCGGCCGGCACCGAACGGCCCACCGGCACATGCAGCACCATCGTCTGGCCCGGCATCACCATGTCGCGGCGCGTGCGGTTCCAGGCGTGCAACTGGCCGACCGACACGCCGTAGCGGCTGGCGAGCGACGCCATCGTCTGCTTGCGGCGCACGCGGATCAGCATCTTGCGCGTGTCGGGCACGTCCGGCTCCATCGCCAGCGCGCCGTTCTCGGCGACGTCGGCGCTGATGTCCTCGTCGTCGTCGTCGCCGCGCGGCACGACGATCGTCGAACCGGGCTTCAGGCGCATGCCGGCCGGAATCTTGTTGACGGCCATCAGCGTGTCGGCGTCCACGCCAATCTTCTCGGCGATCGCCGCCGGGCGCGAGCGCTCGGTCACCGTGTAGGTGGTCCACGACGACAACTGGCCGCCGTAGCTCTTCAGGCCCTTCTCGAACTGCGACGCGTTGTCGAACGGCAGGAGGATCTGCGGCTGCGTCGCGCCGACGATCACCGGCTTCGAGAACGACGGGTTCAGCGCCTTGAATTCCTCGAGCGACAGGCCCGACAACTGGGCGGCCATCTTGACGTCGATGTCGTGCGAGGTCGTGACCGTGACAAAGTACGGGTGATTCGGAATATCGGGCAGCGTCAGGCCGTACTGCTGCGGATTCGCGATGATGTTCTTGACCGCCTGGAGCTTCGGCACATAGTTGCGCGTCTCGTTCGGCATGCGCAGGCTTTGGTAATCCGTCGGCAAACCGGCCGCCTGGTTGCGCGCGATCGCGCGCTGCACGTTGCCCTCGCCCCAGTTGTAGGCGGCCAGCGCCAGATACCAGTCGCCGAACATGTCATGCAGGCGCGACAGATAGTCGAGCGCCGCGCTGGTGGAGGCCAGCACGTCGCGCCGCTCGTCCTGCCACATGTTCTGCTTGAGGTTGTAGGTGCGACCGGTGCCGGGAATGAACTGCCACATGCCGGCCGCCTTCGCCACCGACAGCGCCTGCGGGTTGTAGGCCGATTCGATGAACGGCAGCAGCGCCAGCTCGGTCGGCATGTTGCGCGCCTCGAGCTCCTCGACGATGTGATAGAGGTACTTCTGCGAGCGCTCGGTCATGCGCTGCACGTAATCGGGACGCTCGGTGTACCAGGTCGTCTGCATGTCGACGAGGTCGCTCTGCAGATCCGGCATCTGGAAACCGCGGCGAATGCGCGCCCACAGATCGGAATCCTTGGTCGTCAGATCGCCGACCGACTGCTTGTCGACGTCGACGGTTTCCTTCGAGGTGGCGGACTTGCGGAGAAAATCGGAGGCGGCTTGCGGATTGGAAGCGGCGGCGGCGGCGGGGACGTCAGGCCCGGGGCTCGCACACGCGGCCAACAACAGGACCAACATCGCACTGATCAGAAATCGCATGTAAATCTCGGCTTCCAACGGCTGAAAATTGCAGGCGATAGTAAGGTGGCCCGAGCATCGCGTCAATAAAAACGCCGAAAAATGCCAATAAATCCGGTATTTGGGGCGCATTCTCCAGATTCAGCTTGAGCATTGGCTGAGTCGGATCAGGCGTTTTCTGAACGCGCTCGCTCGATCATGCGCCGGTTCGCGCGATCCGAACGTTGAGAATTGTTGCGCACGGGCCGCCGTCATCGGAAGCGGCGGCCTCGCCGCCGGCAGCGGCGAAAACGGGCGCGAAGGCGGGTGCGACGGCGGGCCAGGACCGCGGCGGAATCAGCGGAAGCGGTTCTTCCACTCGCGCATCAGCGTGAAGGCGGCAAGCCGGTCGGCCGGCGCCTCGTGCAACTCGGCCTCGAGCGTCGCGGCGATCGCCGGGCTGCCGGCGCGCAGGAACGGGTTGACGGCGCGCTCGTGGGCGATGGTGGTGGGCAGCGTGGGCTCGCCGCGCGCGCGGCGCGCCTGGGCGTCGTCGCGCCAGGCGGCGAGTTCGGTGTTGCCGGGTTCGCAGGCCAGCGCGAAGCGGATGTTCGACAGCGTGTATTCGTGCGCGCAGTGCACCTGGGTTTCGCCCGGCAGCGCGGCCAGCGCGTCGAGCGAGGCCAGCATCTGCGCCGGCGTGCCCTCGAACAAGCGGCCGCAGCCGCACGAGAACAGCGTATCGCCGCAGAACAGATGCGGCGCGCGGTTCGCCGCGCCGGCTGCCTGATAGAACGCGATATGGCCGCGCGTGTGGCCCGGCACGTCGAGCACCGTGAACTCGAGCGCCGGCTTGCCGATCGTCACGCGCGCGCCGCCCGCGAGCGGCGCCGTGACCTGCACGATGTCCTCGCCGGCGGGGCCGTAGACAGGCACCGGGCCGCCCTGCTTCGGGTCGCCGAGCAGCGCCGCGACGCCGCCGACGTGGTCGGCATGATGGTGGGTGAGTAGAATAGCGGCTAGCCGCCAGCCCCGCGCGTCGAGATAACGGCGCACCGGGGCGGCGTCGCCCGGATCGACGGCGATCGCGTCGCTGCCATCCGACACGAGCCAGATATAGTTGTCATCAAATGCCGGCACCGGCACGTATTCCAGCTCGTTCATGGGCGCGCACTCAATCGATATGTCAGACCGTCCGATTATAGACTGGCCCGCCTGGAGCGCTTCGCCGCCCGGCCGCTACGTGCTCGAGTGGGAACAGGCCCAGCTCGACCGCGTGGTGTCCGACGTGTTCGGCTTCCACGCCTTGCAATTGGGCTTGCCCCAGCTCGACTCCCTGCGCGAGAACCGCATGCCCGGCCGCGGCCTGGTGCTCGATCCGGCCAGCGGCGCCAGCGCGCCGTTCCGCTTTCCGTGGGCCGGCGATCCGCCCGGCCCGCATCATGCGCCGGTCGGCCGCAGCACCGTCTGGTGCGACCTGCTCGATCTGCCGTTCGAATCGCAGAGCGTCGACCTGATCGTGATGCCGCACACGCTCGAATTCACGGCCGACCCGCACGGCCTGCTGCGCGAAGCCGAGCGCGTGCTGATGCCGGAAGGCCGGCTCGTGATCACCGGCTTCAATTCGCTGAGCCTGTGGGGCGCGCGGCAATCGGTCGGACGCATCGCGAAGCGCCCGTTCGTGCCGGCCGCGCGCGATCCGATCGCGTTCATCCGCCTGAAGGACTGGATGAAGCTGCTCGGTTTCGACATCGAGCGCGGCCGCTTCGGCTGCTACCGCCCGCCGCTCGTCACCGACAAGTGGATGTCGCGCTACGCCTTCATGGAAGCGGCCGGCGACCGCTGGTGGCCGATCTTCGGCGCTGTTTACATGGTCACGGCCGTCAAGCGGGTGCGCGAGATGCGCCCGGTCGGCCCGATCCGGGTTCGCAAGCCGGCGCGCGCGCCGGCGCTCGCCCCGGCCGCGACCCCTACCACCCATCAAGAGCATTCATGACGTTGCAATCGATCGACATCTATACCGACGGCGCCTGCAAGGGCAACCCCGGCCCCGGCGGCTGGGGCGCGCTGCTGCGCTTCGGCGACCAAGAAAAGGAACTGTTCGGCGGCGAGCCCGGCACCACCAACAACCGCATGGAGCTGCTCGCCGTGATCAAGGCGCTCGAAGCGCTCAAGCGCCGCTGCAAGGTGGTCGTGCACACCGATTCGCAATACGTGCAGAAAGGCATCAGCGAATGGATCCACGGCTGGAAGAAAAAAGGCTGGGTGACGGCCGCCAAGACGCCCGTCAAGAACGCCGACCTCTGGAAGCAGCTCGACGCGCTGGTGGCCGGCCACGAGATCGAATGGCGCTGGGTTAAGGGCCACGCCGGGCACGCCGAGAACGAGCGCGCCGATCAACTGGCCAACCGCGGCGTCGAGTCGCTGTCGTAACGCGGCCCCGCCCTGCTTCCCTTCCGTCTTCGCCCCTGCCGGCCCGCGCGCCGGCCTCACTGAATCACCGACATGCGCCAGATCATCCTCGACACCGAAACCACCGGCCTGAATGCCCGCACCGGCGACCGCATCATCGAAATCGGCTGCGTGGAAATGCTGAACCGCCGGCTGACCGGCAATAATCTGCACTTCTACGTGAACCCCGAGCGCGACAGCGATCCGGGCGCGCTGGCCGTGCACGGCCTGACCACCGAATTCCTCAGCGACAAGCCGAAGTTCGCCGAAGTGGCCCAGCAGATCTGCGATTTCGTGCGCGGCGCCGAGCTGATCATCCACAACGCGCCGTTCGACATCGGCTTCATCGACGCCGAATTCGACCGCGTGCACCTGCCGCCGCTGATGAAGCACTGCGACGGCGTGATCGACACGCTGGTGCAGGCCAAGCAGATGTTCCCGGGCAAGCGCAATTCGCTCGACGCGCTGTGCGACCGCTTCGGCATCAGCAACGCACACCGCACGCTGCACGGCGCGCTGCTCGACTCGGAACTGCTGGCCGAGGTCTATCTGGCGATGACGCGCGGCCAGGAAAGCCTCGTGATCGACATGCTCGGCGATGGCGACGACGAAGGCGGCGCGGGCGGCGGATCGCGCGTCGCGCTGGCCTCGCTGGCGCTGCCGGTGCTGGCCGCCAGCGACGACGAACTGGCCGCGCATCAAGCCCAGCTCGACGAGCTCGACAAGTCGGTCAAGGGCACCTGCGTCTGGCGCGCCGAGCCCGAGCCGGCCGCCCCGGCGGCCTGACCCGCCTGCCCCTTCAGCCGCGCGGCTGAAGGGCGATCACCGCCATCCCGGCCAGCGCCAGCGCGGCGCCGGCCGCATCCCAGCGTGTCAGCGGCACGCCGTCCACCACCCGCAGCCAGCCGAGCGCCACCGCGATATACACGCCGCCGTAGGCCGCGTAAGTCCGGCCCGCGGCCGACGGATGCAGCGTCAGCAGCCAGGCGAACAGCGCCAGCGACACGGCCGCGGGCACCAGCAGCCACGCGCTGCGCCCCTCCTTGAGCACCAGCCACGGCAGATAGCAGCCGACGATTTCGGCAAGCGCGGTGAGCACGAACAATCCGGCGATCTTGATCAGGTCGGGCATGGGTCGGGAAGCAATAAAAAGGCCGCTCGCGGCGGCCCATGGTGGCGGATAAGAATCGGGCGGACAACGCGGCGCGGCGGCTCGGCCGACAGACGGGAACAGCCGCTGCGACGCGCCCGCGCGCGCCGCCGGCGCCCCGCGGATTATCGCCCGCGAATCCCCCGCCGGACGGGGCCCGGCCGGCAATTTGCACGATCTCCTGCGATCGTGATACTATAGCTGCTCTTTCAATTATCTACTTCGTTCATTTTTGTTTGCGCAACAAGCGTACGCGGGGTTCCCGCCACCGCTTCGTCGCACGAAAAAATATGGATCACAGGCAGGCAGCCGTTTCCGGCCCACCTGCTTCGTTTCAACGCCCTTTCCAGGGTTTCGTTACCGGTCGCAGGCGCCACGCCGCGCACCGGTCGCCGTCGGTCCCCCTTGTCAGGCCAGCCCGGCGGCAATCTCATGAGCGCATCGACGCGGCGGCCACTGGCGCGCCGCATGCGGCCCCGTCCGATCTCGGCGTCTTTGTGCGTCCGACGTCCGTGCTGCCACGCCGTTGCGCTCCTCGGCAAACCGTGGCGATGTTCGCGCCTCCCGGCATACGCATCGTCCGCTGTCAAAGGAGCCTCCACCTTGACTGCATCACACGTCAGCCCTTCCGCTGTCTCCGCGTCGTCCAGCGACGCCCCCGTCACCGTCAACGACATCACCGTCGTCGATCAATCCCTCCTGAAGCGCGCCGTGCGCGCGATGGCCATCGGCAATGCGATGGAATGGTTCGACTTCGGCGTCTACAGCTATATCGCCGTCACGCTCGGCCACGTGTTCTTCCCGTCGAGCAACCCGTCCGCGCAGTTGCTGGCCACCTTCGGCACGTTCGCGGCCGCATTCGTGGTGCGCCCGATCGGCGGCATGGTGTTCGGCCCGCTCGGCGACCGCATCGGCCGCCAGCGCGTGCTCGCCATGACCATGATCATGATGGCGCTCGGCACGTTCTCGATCGGCCTGATTCCGAGCTACGACTCGATCGGCATCCTCGCCCCGATCCTCCTGCTGGTCGCCCGCCTCGTGCAGGGCTTCTCGACCGGCGGCGAATACGGCGGCGCGGCCACCTTCATCGCCGAGTTCTCGACCGACAAGCGCCGCGGCTTCATGGGCAGCTTTCTCGAGTGCGGCACGCTGATCGGCTATGTGCTCGGCGCGGGCGTGGTCACGCTGCTCACCGCGCTGCTGCCGCACGACGCGCTGATGTCCTGGGGCTGGCGCGTGCCGTTCCTGGTGGCGGGCCCGCTCGGCATCGTCGGCCTCTACATCCGGATGAAGCTCGAGGAAACGCCGGCGTTCAAGAAGCAGGCCGAACTGCGCGAGGCGCAGGACAAGGCGTTGCCGAAGGTCAAGTTCCGCGACACGCTGGGCAAGCACTGGCGCGCCATGCTGCTGTGCGTGGGCCTCGTGCTGATCTTCAATGTGACCGACTACATGGCGCTGTCGTATCTGCCGAGCTTCCTGTCGTCGACGCTGCACTTCGACGAAACGCACGGCCTGGTGCTCGTGCTGCTGGTGATGGTGCTGATGATTCCGATGACGATCGGCGCGGGCCGCCTGTCGGACGTGGTCGGCCGCAAGCCGGTGATGCTGGCCGGTTGCGTGGGCCTGCTGGTGCTGTCGATTCCGGCGCTGATGATGATCCGCACGGGCGAGATGCTGCCGGTGTTCGGCGGCCTGATGATCCTCGGCGTGATGCTGTCGTGCTTCTGCGGCGTGATGCCGTCGGCGCTGCCGGCGCTGTTCCCGACCGAGATCCGCTACGGCGCGCTCGCGATCGGCTTCAATATCTCGGTGTCGCTGTTCGGCGGTACGACGCCGCTGGTCACGGCCTGGCTGGTGGAACGCACCGGCAACCTGATGATGCCGGCGTACTACCTGATGGCCGCCGCCGTGATCGGTGCGATCTCGGTGCTGGCCCTGCGTGAAACGGCCCGTCAGCCGCTGGCCGGTTCGCCGCCGGCCGTGGCGTCGCGCCGCGAGGCGCATGCCCTGGTTCGCGAGCTGCGCGAACAGGCGTCGGAAGAGAACAACGACGCCTACCCGAACGTCTCGGCGGCCCGCGCTTAAGGCGCGCAAGCCCTCTCGTCGTTCCCGACGCCGCGCCGGCTCCCAGGAGCCGGCGCGGCGTTGTCGTTTCCGGGCGCCCAAAAACGAACACCCCCGCCGAGGCGGGGGTGCGGGCGTGTCCGGCGCCGGTCGAGGCAGGCTTCAATGCGCCGTGCAACCGCCGTGCCGGCAGGCCATGCAGGTCACGAACGAGCGCGAGCGCTCGACCACGGCCCGCATTCCGCGCCCCGCCACCACGAACCCGACCTGGCTCAGGTTGAAATCGTGCGTCACCATCAGTTGCATCAGCGACACCATCGGCAGCACGACGGACGGGTGATACAGGCGGTTTTCGATGAGGGTGCGCATGACGGGCTCCAGCGGGACGATGAACGGACCCGACGAATTCTACGAATCGGCAGCCCGCCGATAAATGCGTTGCACACGAAGTCAGTTGTTGGCCTGCACGAACAATCGACCGCGCCGCCGCGCCGGTGCCACGCGTGCCCGGCTCAATCGCCCGGCGTGCTGATGAATTCCGGCAGTGCCTCGGCGCGGGCCGACAGCGCGGCGATGCTCGGATAGCGCTCGGCGTCGACGGCAGCGAGATCGCGGTGCTCGGCACGCATCACCTGCGTGAAGCGCCACGCCACGGCCACCGTCACGTCGGCCTGGGTGATGCGCTCGCCGAGCAGCCAGCCGGTGGTGCCGAGCATGCGCTTCTCGAGCGCGTCGTAAGCGGCGCCGAGCTGTTCGACCAGGCGGTCGAGCCACGGCCGGTGCACCTTCTCGTCGGGGCGCATGTTGTTCTCGTACACCACCTGCACCGTCTTCTCGGCCGCAACCAGCGCGAGGCCGATCAGCTCGATCGCGCGCAGCCGCGCGGCGGCGTCCTCGGGCATCAGCCGTTTGGCCGGCTCGACGAGATGATCGAGATAGTCGACGATGAGCGACGAGTCGAGCACCATCGTGCCGTCGTCGGTCAGCAGCGTCGGCGCTTTCACGACCGGGTTCACGGCCTTGAACTGGTCGAAATGACGAAACACCGACAGCGGCAGGTGCTCGAACGACAACCCGAGCAGCTTGGCCGACACGGCGCTGCGGCGAACGTACGGAGAATCCAGCATTCCAATCAGCTTCATCTGTCACTCACTCCGGTTGAGGGCGGGATCGACGACTGTAGCAGCCTCGCACCGCATCGCGCCAGCGCCGATCGCGATGCGCCAGCGGCGAGCGGCCGTGCGCCGCCGCTGCTCAGCGCGCGCCGAACCAGGCGGCCAGCGACGGCCAGAGCGCGCGGTTGTCGTCGCGGAAGTAGCCGATTGCACCGATCGGGCGCTGGCCCGGATGCGGCGCGATGGTGCGGAATTCGACGTCGGCGGCGGTGAAGCGCCGGTGCAGCGCCGCCACGGCGGCCGGCGGCGCGAACGGATCGTCCTCGATGGCGTAGGCCAGCAGCGGACCGCGATAGGCGTCGAAGCCGGCGCGCATTTCGCGGCCGGCCGCCGCCACCCGG
>NZ_JAAGPF010000511.1 GCF_017104645.1 Burkholderia sp. Ac-20379 | reverse complement strand
TCCGCCATCCAGTTCTCGCCGAGCACGTTGCGGGCGATCTCGACGACGATGTAATCGGCGTCGATGTTGGCGTCCTCGTTGTAGCGCGACAGGCCCTGCAGGCACGACGGGCAGCTGGTCAGGATCTTGACCTGCGTTTCGCCGGCCGGCGCGGGCGCCGCCGCACCGCTCGCGCCGTCGCCCGACACCACCGGAATGTTGCGCAGGCGCGCCGCGCCCTTGCGGATCTCCTCTTCCTTGCGGAAGCGGATCTGCGTCGAGATGTCCGGCCGCGTCACGGCCAGCGTGCCCGATTCGCCGCAGCAGCGGTCGTTCTTGGCGATCTTGTAGCCGTCGTTCTCCGCGCCCATCAGCTCGTTGACGAGCTTGACCGGATCCATCGTCTTGATCGGCGTGTGGCACGGGTCGTGATACATGTAGCGCGTGCCGGCCACGCCGTCGAGCTTCATGCCCTTTTCGAGCAGGAACTCGTGGATGTCGATGATCCGGCAGCCCGGGAAGATCTTCTCGAATTCGTAGCCGGCCAGCTGGTCGTAGCAGGTGCCGCACGACACCACCACCGTCTTGATGTCCAGGTAGTTCAGCGTGTTGGCCATGCGGTGGAACAGCACGCGGTTGTCGGTGACGATCTGCTCGGCCTTGTCGTTCTGGCCCGAGCCGCGCTGCGGATAGCCGCAGCACAGATAGCCCGGCGGCAGCACCGTCTGCACCCCCGTTTCCCACAGCATCGCCTGGGTGGCCAGGCCGACCTGCGAGAACAGCCGCTCGGAGCCGCAACCCGGGAAGTAGAACACCGCCTCCGAATCCACCGTGGTGGTTTTCGGGTTGCGGATGATCGGCACGACCTTGTTGTCCTCGATGTCGAGCAGCGCGCGCGCCGTCTTCTTCGGCAGGTTGCCCGGCATCTTCTTGTTCACGAAGTGGATCACCTGCTCGACCACCGGCGGCTTGCCGGTGGTGGCGGGCGGGCGCGCCGTCTGCTTCTTCGTGACCTTCTTGAGCACGTCGTTGGCGAAGCGCTGCGCCTTGTAGCCGACGCCCATCATCACGCCGCGCGCGGCGTTGATGGTTTGCGGGTTGGTGGCGTTCAGGAAGAACATGCCGGCCGCCTGGCCCGGATTGAACTTCTTCTTGCCCATCTTGCGCAGCAGGTTGCGCATGTTCATCGTCACGTCGCCGAAGTCGATCTTGACCGGGCACGGCGTCACGCACTTGTGGCAGACCGTGCAGTGGTCGGCCACGTCGTTGAACTCGTCCCAGTGCTTGATCGACACGCCGCGGCGCGTCTGCTCCTCGTACAGGAACGCCTCGACCAGCAGCGAGGTGGCGAGGATCTTGTTGCGCGGGCTGTACAGCAGGTTCGCGCGCGGCACGTGGGTGGCGCACACCGGCTTGCACTTGCCGCAGCGCAGGCAATCCTTGACCGATTCGGCGATCGCGCCGATGTCGGACTGCTTCATGATCAGCGATTCGTAGCCCATCAGGCCGAAGCTCGGCGTGTAGGCGTTGCGCAGATCCGCGCCCTGCATCAGCTTGCCCTTGTTGAAGCGGTCGTGCGGATCGACGCGCTGCTTGTAGGCGCGGAAATCCTTCATTTCCTCTTCGGTCAGGAATTCGAGCTTGGTGATGCCGATGCCGTGCTCGCCGGAGATCACACCGTCGAGCGAGCGCGCGATCTGCATGATGCGCGCGACCGCCGCGTGGGCGTCCTGCAGCATCTCGTAATTATCCGAGTTGACCGGCAGGTTGGTGTGGACGTTGCCGTCGCCCGCGTGCATGTGCAGCGCGACGAACACGCGCCCGCGCAGCACGCGCTTGTGGATCGCCTGCGCCTCGTCGAGGATCGGCTTGAACGCGCCGCCGTTGAAGATGTTGCGCAGCTCGGCGCGCAGCTCCTGCTTCCACGACACGCGCACGGTGCGATCCTGCGTGATGTGGAACACGTTGGCGTCGGGTTGCGCATCGGCGCGCGCGGCGAACGTGTCGGCGAGCTTCTCGTAGCCGAGCTGCACCATGTAGTGCTGCGCCTCGCGCAGCGGCATGTCGAGCCGGTCGCGCAGGAATTCCCAGCGCGCACGCACCTGCTTGAACAGGTCGAGCGCCTGCTGCACGCGATCCTCGAGCAGTTCGGCGCTCGGGATTTCGTTCGCGTCGTCGCTCTTGCCGAGCGGCAGGTTGCCGGTGCGGAAGAACGCCTCGATCGCGTCGAGGATCTGCAGCTTGTTCTTCAGCGACAGCTCGATGTTGATGCGCTCGATCGCGTCGGTGTACTCGCCCATGCGGTTGAGCGGGATCACCACGTCCTCGTTGATCTTGAACGCGTTGGTGTGCTTCGCGATCGCGGCGGTGCGGCTGCGGTCGAGCCAGAAACGCTTGCGCGCCTCGGCGCTGACGGCCACGAAGCCCTCGCCGCTCTTGCCGTTGGCCATGCGGATCACTTCCGAGGTGGCCGCGGCCACCGCGTCGGCGTCGTCGCCGACGATGTCGCCGATCAGCACCATCTTCGGGAACGCGTTGCGCTTGCTCTTGGTGGCGTAGCCGACCGCGCGCAGATAGCGCTCGTCGAGGTGCTCGAGGCCGGCCAGGATCGCGCCGCCCTGCTTCGACGTTTCGAACAGGTAATCCTTGATTTCGACGATGCTCGGAATCGCCTCGCGCGCCTGGCCGAAGAACTCGAGACAGACCGTGCGCGTATGCGCCGGCATCTTGTGCAGCACCCAGCGCGCAGACGTGATCAAACCGTCGCAGCCTTCCTTCTGCACGCCCGGCAGGCCGGCCAGGAATTTGTCGGTGACGTCCTTGCCGAGGCCTTCCTTGCGGAAGCGCTTGCCTTCGATCTCGAGCATTTCGCTGCGCAGCAGCTTCTCGCCCGGCGCGTACGCGCCGTCGAACCACTTCAGCTCGAAGCGGGCCATCGCGATGTCGTGGATCTTGCCCTGATTGTGGTCGTGACGCGTGACTTCGAGCCAGTTGCCGTCCGGGTCGACCATCCGCCACCAGGCCAGGTTGTCGAGCGCGGTGCCCCACAGCACGGCCTTCTTGCCGCCCGCGTTCATCGCGACGTTGCCGCCGACGCACGACGCGTCGAGCGAGGTCGGATCGACCGCGAACACGTAGCCGGCCGCTTCGGCCGCCTCGGTCACCCGGCGCGTGACGACGCCGGCGCCCGAGAAGATGGTGGCGACCTTGTGCGCGACGCCCGGCAGTTCGGTCTGTTCGACCGCGCCCAGTTGCTCGAGCTTTTCGGTGTTGATGACGGCCGAGAACGGCGTGAGCGGCACGGCGCCGCCCGTGTAGCCAGTGCCGCCGCCGCGCGGGATCACGGTCAGGCCCAGTTCGAAGCAGGCCTTCACCAATGCGGCGATCTCGGCTTCGGTGTCGGGCGTGAGGATCACGAACGGATATTCGACGCGCCAGTCGGTGGCGTCGGTCACGTGCGAGACGCGCGCGAGGCCGTCGAAGCGGATGTTGTCCTTCTGCGTGCAGCGGCCCAGCGCCTTGGTGGCGCGGCGGCGCAGGTCGGCCATCTGCTCGAATTCGCGCGCGAACGATTCGACCGCGCCGCGCGCGGCCACCGTCAGCATCGCGACGCGCGAGGCGCGCTCGCGCGCCGCTTCGTCGCCGTGCTCGGACAGATCGGCCTGACGGCGCTTGTCGATCTCGGCCAG
>NZ_JAAGPF010000510.1 GCF_017104645.1 Burkholderia sp. Ac-20379 | reverse complement strand
ATGCTAGACAGTAGACGAGTGCATCATGAGTCCTGACGTTGTTAACATGAGAGCATACGACCGACCATCACTATTGAACACCGGTCTAGCAGTATCGTGCACATGAGTATCAACGCTTGAACGTCGCATCACACTTCGCACCGCCGTCACTTCATAACACTTGCACCGTCTTCTTAAGCTCTCCTGTCCATACGATGCAGTCCGACAACGCACACAACAATTTTTTTTTTTTTA
>NZ_JAAGPF010000509.1 GCF_017104645.1 Burkholderia sp. Ac-20379 | reverse complement strand
AGCGGCGCCGGCGTGGAGACGGCCTGTTGTGCGGCCACGGCGGCCGGGCTGGCGGCCAGCGCCAGCGCAACCGGCGCGGCGAGCAGAGCGGCGCGGGCCAGCGCCGCGAATGACAGGCCGGTCGGGATCGGATGCGGACGGATCATGGCGTTGCTCGTCGAGTCGTCGAAGAAAGGGGCGGCATCAGCGGGCCGCGAGCGCAGTATTCGCGGTTCGCACGTTGGCCGGGCTCTGGTCGGGCCAGGGCGCGGGCAATTGCGCGAGCGACAGCGCGTTCGCGATCGGCCGGTTCGCGAAAAACGCGCCCAGATCGGCGCGCAGGCGGGGCCGCGCGTCGTTGTCCAGATAGATCATGTGGCCGCCGGGGTAGAACGTCATCTGCAGGTTAGGCGCGAGGCCGGACACGGTCTGCAGCCGCGCGAGCTGGTTCTCGGTCAGGAAGTAGGGCGTGGCCAGATCGTGATAGCCATTGGCCGACAGCACCTTCAACTGCGGGTTGAGCTGGAGCGCGGCGAGCAGATCGGGGATCGTGTCCGGCACGGCCTGCCCGGCGTGGCTGAAATCCCAGCCGTTGATGACGGCGTTGTTCAGCGTCGCATAGGTGGCGTTCGGCGCCTGGTAGCCGAGCTCGTTCGGCAATTGCGAGGCCAGCACGGTGGTGAACGGCTGCGAGATC
Source organism: Burkholderia sp. Ac-20379 (assembly GCF_017104645.1). Taxonomy (GTDB): domain Bacteria; phylum Pseudomonadota; class Gammaproteobacteria; order Burkholderiales; family Burkholderiaceae; genus Burkholderia. The sequence goes on along the minus strand of NZ_JAAGPF010000509.1, from coordinate 2,571 downwards.
AGGATGTCGGACGGATCCGAATCCGTCTGCAGGCGCGGGTCGCCGCTCGGCAGGATCACGCGGCCGTCGTAGCGGCCGATGGTCGAGCCGGGCACCAGCGCGCGGCCATAGTACTTCCCGCCGAAATACGCGCTCAGCGCGGCGAACGACAGGCTGGTCTGCGTCGACCATTGCGACAGCGTGTTGATGTCGGGGTAGGCCGCCGTTGGCACGAGCGCGGTGCCGGCGAAGAAGAAGCTCGGCCCGTATTGCGCGAGTTGCGCGTACTGGGCGGTCGCGAACGCCTGCATCTGCGCGGCGAGCTGCGCCGCGCCGGCCGGCGCGGGCGAAACCTGGTTGAAATAGGCAGCCACCTGCGCGTAGCCGAGGAAATAGCCGATCATCCCGTCGGTCGCGGCCTTTAGCGCCAGCGCTGCGCCGGCCGAGCTGCTCCCGGCGATCGCGTAGGTTTGGCTGGGATCCGCGAAGTAGTTGAGGATCGACGATTGCAGCACGATGCCGCTCAGGTTCACGCCGGCCGATTCGAGCGCCAGCGCCAGCATGTTGGTGCGCGGCGTGCCGTACGACTCGCCGTAGAGATAGAGCGGCGCATCGGCGCGCTTGTTGACGGCGAGGTAGCGGCGAATGAAATCGCGCATCACGGCCACGTCCGGATCGGCGCCCCAGAACGTCTGGTTGGTGTTCGGCGCGATCGCTTCCGAGAAGCCGGTGCCGGGCGGGTCGATGAACACCATGTCGGTGGTGTCGATCAGGCTGTCGTCGTTGCTGACCAGCGGGAAGTTCGGCCAGTTGGTCATCAGCGGATCGGGCGTGACCACGCGGGTGGGCGCGAACGCGCCGAGCCGCAGCCATACGGACGACGAGCCCGGGCCGCCGTTGTAGAAGAACGTGACGGGGCGCGGCTGGCCGTCCTGGCTCGGCGCGGTATAGGCGACGTAGGACAGGCTGGCCTCGGGCGTGCCGTCCGGGGCCAGCGCGCTCAAATGGCCGGTGGTCGACGTGTAGCTGACGGTTTTGCCGTTGCCCGTCCACTGGCGGTGCATGACCGCCGCCGATTCGTTGACCTGCCACGGGCTCAGGCTGGCGCTCGCGCTCGTGGAATAGGCGGTGTCGTCGATCACGGCCTGGTTCGAAATGGCGCCGAGCGCGCTCGGGCTGCCGCCGCTGTCGTCTCCCCCGCAGGCCGCGAGCGCCAGCGCCGCACCCGCCAGGATGCCTGCCCCGGCCAGCCGGAGCGCACGCGTTGCGTTGCCCGCTTGCGGTTTCGATACCCGTTCCGACGTGTTGCCCCGTCCCGCTGATTCTCTCGCTTTCATCCTTGTTCCCTTGCCGGAATGTCGAAGCAATTCGGACTTTTATTAGCCGATATTACGATGGATTTATTGTTTTTCTTGTTAACGGCGGGATTGGCGAGGAATCGAGAGGCGAAAGGAAAAATAGTGTTGGCAATCGAAATTTGAAAAGGGGCGTATGGATTTTTATCGGGGCATCGGGGTATGACGGGAAAGGGAAAACCCGGGTATTCAAGGTGCGGACGATTAACCGGATTCAGGTAGGCGCACGCGGGATGGGCGCAAGGCAAGAACCGGAACAGACGCAGGCGCAGGCGGGCGCAATGGAGTTAACGCCCAAGCTTGGGGTAATTGAACCGAATGGATAATCGGTTCGGATTGAATCGGCCGCTAACTGCCGATTTACATGCTTTCAAATCGATTGTGTCGGCCGGCCGCGCGCAGCCGGCCGGTCGGCGCACGGCGCGCTGCCGCGCCGAATCGCACCGCGCCGAACCTCAATCGCGGTGCAGCCGCTGCAGATAATGCTCGCAGCGTGCGCGCAGCGCTTCCATCTGCGGCGAGCCTTCGTCGGCGAGCAGGCCGTCGGCGAGGCCGGGGCCGTTGCCCGACGTGGCCACGTCGTAGATCTCGTTGGCCAGGCCGCGCGCGGCCATCGCGATGCGGATCCGGTCGAGCCACTCGCACTCCACGCGATGGCTGGCCAGCCACAGACGGGTGGCGGCCACCACGCGGTCGGACGGCATCCAGCGCCCGGTCTGGATGCGTGCGACCAGTTGGCTCGTCACGAGGTAACGGAGCAGATCCACTTGAGTCACGCGTGATTCCTCCATGCTTGGCCGGGGCGGGCGGCGTGCCGGCCCCGCACGCCGCGCCGGCCGGGATCGGCGGGGATGCGGCGGCGTGTCCGCTTTTCTCCAGCAACCGCCATGCCAGCCGGGTGCGCCGCGCGGGGCACGGGTCTTGCGCGCGCCTCCGGTTCTTCCAACGACGGAGGTCTTATGCAACACGATCCGACACGACCAGTGTGGCGCGCGCTTGCCATGGGCGCGCTGTGTGCGGGGCTGCTCGCGGCGGCCGGCTGTTCGAAGCAGAGCGACAGCGGCAGCGCAGGCAGTGCGGCCAGCTCGCCAGCCGCGTCGAGCGACGCGTCGCAATCGGGCGCGGCCAGCGGCGTCTCGCCGGCGCCGATGGCGCCGCCGGCGGCGGCCTCCGATTCAGCCTCCAATCCGGCAGGCGCCTCCGATGCATCGGGGGCGGCCGGTGCGGCGCCGGCCTA
>NZ_JAAGPF010000508.1 GCF_017104645.1 Burkholderia sp. Ac-20379 | reverse complement strand
AGTGTAGATGTGCTGCACATGTATCATCGCATCGATATAAGCCGCCACTTGCATCTACTGTGAGCTGCACTCTTCACTATCACTGTCATATGTACAGTAGTAATTACTTCTCACGCAGATCAGTCTGGAACAAGTATGCCACTACATGTGGTATAGTTCACTTTATAGTTAGTAACTTTCTTTTTATTTTCTCTTTATAATTGTAACTACTTTATTACATTTTTTTTTTTTTTAATGATCCGGCAACCCCCGAGATCTACACTGCCACCA
>NZ_JAAGPF010000507.1 GCF_017104645.1 Burkholderia sp. Ac-20379 | reverse complement strand
GAGGCCGCGCCGCCGTTCATCACGCATCTCGTGCAGCATGCCGAGCGCTCGATCACGCTCAAGCAGCTCGCCACCGGGCAGGTGGTGATCGGCGGCGGCTGGCCGGCCCGGCTCGATGCCGGCGCGGCCGGGCCGGTGGTGGAGTTCGACAGCCTGGCCGGCAACCTCGCGCTTGCCCAGTCGCTCGTGCCGGCGCTCGCGCCGCTGCAGGTGATCCGCACCTGGGCCGGCATCAACGCGAAGGTCGACGGGCGCGGCGTGCTCGGCGAAATGCCGGGGCGGCCAGGCCTGTTCGCGGCGATTCCGGGCGACGCCGGCTACACGCTCGGGCCGTTGAGCGCGCGGCTGGTCGCCGATCTGATGCTCGGCCGCGATCCCGGCGAGGATCTCGCGCATTACGCCACGGATCGTTTCGCGCTCGCGGCGTGAGCGCCGGGCGGGCGCGGTCTTGCCGCGTCGTCGTGCCCCGAACGGCCCGCCAGTGCGAACTGCGCGGGCCGTTTTTTTTGCGGCGACGATGCGCGGATGCCGCCGCCCCATGCGAAAACGGGCCGCGCCTGCGCGGCGCGGCCCGTCGTGACGGGCGGGGCGATCAGAAGCGGTGGCGCAGCGCGAGCCGCACGCTGGCCTGCGTGTTGGAAGTCGACGGCGTGAACAGGTAGCCCTGCACGGCGTCGAGGCCCGACGAGGTGCGCAGGTAGGAGCCTTGCAGGTAGACGTCGGTCTGCTTCGACAGCAGGTAGTCGAAGCCGAGGCTCGCCTCGTTGTAGTGCTGGCGCTCGAACGTCGAATAGAAGTAGCCGGCCGACACCACGAACGACGGATGCACCGTCCACGAGGCGCCCACGTCGTAGGTGCGCAGCGTGTTGGTCTGGCCGAAGCCCTTGAACCAGACGTCCGAGTACGCGACGCCGAACACGATGTTCGGCGAGGGCAGCGAATAGCTCGCGCCGAGCGTCAGCACGCTCTGGCTGTCGATCGCCAGCGGCGTGCTCGCGAACGAATCGGTCACCGCGCCGGTGACCGGGTTGCGCACCGCCGTGGTCTGGCCGAGGAACGTGAACGCGCCCATCGACGCATACGGATCGATCGCGTTCGAGCCGTTCGGATTGTTCATGCGCAGGAACACGCCGCCGAACGAATACGGGCCGTGGTTGTACTGGAAGCCGCCCGCCCACGAGCTGTCTTCCTTGAGGCTGCCGGCCACGTTGCCGAACGCGTACATGCCGCCGAACTGCAAGCCGTTGAAATCGGCGCTCTTGATCTTCACGGCGTTGTCGAGGCGCTCCCAGCCCATCCGGTCGAGGTCGCCCTGGTGGGTCGCGTAGCCGCTGGCCCAGGCGCTCATCGCATATTGCGCGGTGTAGTCGTAGACCAGATCGTACTGGCGGCCCAAGGTGACGGTCGCCCACGGCGTTTCGAGGCCGACCCACGCCTGCCGGCCGAACAGCCGGCCGCCCTGGCGCGCCTGCCCGTTCAGCGCATTGAAGCCGTTCTCGAGCGTGAACAGCGCCTTCATGCCGCCGCCCAGTTCCTCGACGCCCTTGAAGCCGAGACGGTTACCGGACGCGATCGAGTCGTCCATCTTGATGTTGTGGGCGCCCCCTTCGTTGCTGACGTAGGTGGGGCCGACATCCATCACGCCATAGATCGTGACGCTGCTCTGGGCGTGGGCGAGACCGGCGGCGGTGGCCACCCCGGCGAACACGGCAAAACGACGGATCGTACTCATGCAATTCCACTCCCTGACATTGACCGACTGATTTAGGAATGCCAATCGATTTGCGCATGTGCCTGCCGTGCCCCCGACAGGGGACACCGGTCGGCAGTCCGGACCGTTTCCCCTGGGTGTGCGCCAAGCGCACAACACAAACCTTAGGCGTACATCGCTTTATTTGAAAGCGTGCGCCATGCTAACATCTGGGCGCAATGTGAACAAAATAGTCGGGCGGAAATTTCGACGCCGTTTCAGGGTGAATACCCTGATACAGCGCGTAATTTCGGAGAAATAAGCTGTCTGGGGTCGGAGGTGTGGCAGGGGACACGAACAGGCAGGCATTCGTTGGGCGGCAAATTGGTGCGTTTATTTGTCAAAAATGTGCGCACCGCGCCCAAACAAACATTCAATATCGGAGTAATCAGTGAGCAAAACCTTCCGCGGCAGCTATGGCGTGACCGTCACGCCATTCACGGATGACGGCAAGTCGATCGACGAGGCGGCGCTGAAGCGCTTCCTCGACTGGCAAATCGAGGCCGGCTCGCCCGGCGTGATCATTCTCGGCACCACCGGCGAATTCCTGACGATCTCGGACGACGAGCGCACGCGCTACGTCGAGGCGACGGTCAGGCACGTCGCCGGCCGCATGGACGTGCTGGTCGGCACCATGAACGCCTCGACGGCGAACGCGGTGCGCTACACGCGCGAGGCCGAGGCGCTCGGCGCCGACGGGCTGATGATCGTGCCGCCTTACTACTACACGCCCACCGAGGACGAGATCTTCGGCTACTACCGCGCGATCTCGGAGGCGACCTCGCTGCCGATCATGCTGTACAACAACCCGGTCACCACCAACGTCGACATGTCGGCGGCGCTGGTCGCGAAGATGACGCGCGCGTTCGACAACGTCCGCTACATCAAGGAAGCGAGCCTCGACGCCGCGCGCGTCTACGACATCGTCGAAGCCACCGGCGGCGTGATGAACGTGTTCGCCGGCGAGCGTCCGGTCGAATGCTTCCTGCTCGGCGCGGTCGGCTACGTGAATCCGTACGCGAACTACATTCCGGAAGCGTCGACGCGGCTCTGGAACGCGCTGGTGGAAGGCAAGCTCGACGAAGCGCGCCATATCCAGAAGATGATCGCGTCGTTCGACCGGATCATCGCGGAAGGCCATCCGACCTACGGCCACCAGTGCTATTCGAAGGCGCTGTCGGCCGCGCGCGGCTACCCGGTGGGCGACGTGCGGCCGCCGCTGACCACGTTCGCCGCGCTCGGCGAGGAAGGCATCGAGCGACGCAAGCGCATTCTCGCGATCATCGAGGAACTCGACGCCTACGTGTGCGAGCGCGCCCGGCATGGCTGAGCGCGACGCGCAGGCGGGCGCGCCCGCGTTGTTCACGCCGTTCGCGCTGCGCGGCGTGACCTGGCGCAACCGGCTGCTGGTCGCGCCGATGTGCCAGTACCGCGCGCATGAAGGCGCGACCGGCGACTGGCACGTCGCGCATCACGCGCGGCTGGCGCTTGCCGGCGTGGGCGGCGCGCTGATCGAGGCCACCGCGGTGACGCGCGACGGCCGCATCAGCGAAGGCTGCGCGGGCCTGTGGGACGACGCCCAGATCGACGGGCTCGCCCGCATCGCCGCGCGCTATCACGAGCAGCAGGCGCCGGTCGGCATCCAGCTCGGGCACGCGGGCCGCAAGGGCAGTTCGGCGGCGCCGTGGGACG
>NZ_JAAGPF010000506.1 GCF_017104645.1 Burkholderia sp. Ac-20379 | reverse complement strand
GGATCCGTAAGCGATCCGCCTGGCCGCGCCTGCGTTCCCGCGCCAGCAGACGGCCGGCCTGCCCGGCAAGGCCACGGTTACCGTCTCGCCGGCGTTCCCGCGCGGGCTGGCGGCCTGCACCTCGCTCGAGCCGTTCCTGCCGCCGGGCGCGCGGCTGTGGGGCCGCACCACGGTCGGCGTGCGCTGCGCCGGTGCGAAGCCGTGGACGCTCTATCTCCAGTCGAAGATCACGGTGCAGGGCACCTATTACGTGGCCGCCCGGGCGCTGGCGCCCGGCGACGTGCTGACGGCCGCCGACCTGACGCCGCGCGACGGCGACCTGACCATGCTGCCGCTGGCGATCGTCACCGATCCGTCGCAGGCGGTGGGCGGCACCGCGCTGATGCGCGTGGCGATCGGGCTGCCGCTGCGCCAGGACATGCTGCGCAGCGCCTCGGCGGTCAGCATCGGCCAGACCGTGCGCGTGGTGGCCGCCGGCCAGGGTTTCACGATTTCGTCGGAAGGCAGCGTGCTGAACAATGCGGGGCCAGGTCAGCAGGTGCGGGTGCGGATGGCCGCGGGGCAGATCGTGACAGGTGTGGTGAAGGACGCGGGGACGGTCGAGATTCCGTTATGATCGCGGTTCGGGCGAGGGCGGCCGGAAAGATTGCAAAGTTTTGTTTCTGAAAGCCTTTATTGAGCAGCGGGCGCTAAAGTTCGGCCCTGCGATGCCGTTATCTCGCTCAAATCGTTCAGGAAAGCCCATCGTGAAAATCGATTCCTCCTCCGCCTCCACTGTCCGCCCGGCGTCCACCGACGCCGCTTCGTCGCGCACGCAGGCCAGCGCCGCCGCCCCGGCCGCGCCCGCCGCGAGCGACACGGCCGCCTCCAGCGGCGACGCCAACGTGAACCTGTCGTCCTTGTCGACGAACCTGCAATCCCTCGCGGCGTCCGGCTCGTCCGACATCGACACCGCGAAAGTCCAGTCGATCCGCGACGCGATCAGCAACGGCACGCTGTCGATCGACACCGGCAAGATCGCCGACGGCATCCTGCAGACGGCGAGCGAGCTGCTGCGCTCGCCCAGCCACTGAGGCTGAGCGGCGATCGGGCGGGCGACGGCAATCGGCGCGCGGATGGTCCGCGCGCCGGCGTTTTGAGCGAGACGCAATGAAAGAAGCACTGTTGGCGACGATCAACGACGAACACGCGACGGTCGAGGCTTTCGCGTCGCTGCTCGTCTACGAGCAACAGGCGTTGACGGCGGCCTCGCCGGCCGAAGCGCTGCCCGGCATCATCGAGCGCAAGACCCAACTGGTCGAGCGCCTCGCCACGCTCGAAAAGCTGCGCGACACGCAACTGGCCGCCCTCGGCTATCCGGCCGGCCGCGCCGGCATCGACGCGGCCTCGGAGCGCGACCCGAGCGTCGCGAGCCGCTGGCGCCTGCTGCGCGACGCCACCGAGCGCGTGCGTCACGCCAATCTGAACAACGGGATGCTGATCCGCATCCGCATGGATTACAACGAGCGCACGCTGCAGGTGCTGCGCGCGCAACCGCCGCGCGCGGGCCTGTACGGCCCGGACGGCCGCGTCTCGACGCCGGTTCGCTGATTACGCTTCGCTGAAACGACCGCCGGCGCGGGCAGCCCAGGCTGCACGCGCCGGTTTCGTTTTGGGGGACGGCGTGGGCAACGGCAGCCGGGCGACGCCCGGCCTCGCCCTCAGGCCTCCTCGCCGATCGCCAGATCGCCCGCCACCGCGTCCACCCGCGCGCGGTGCACCGCGTCCTTGATCCCTTCCGGATTGCCCTTCATGCCGGCCGCCACCTGCCCGGCGTCCACCGCCCGCGCCGCCACCAGCGCGCGCCGCAGCCGTTCGGCCTGCGGATACGGCTGCGTCTCCAGCCCGAGCCGGCCGCGCGCGTCCGATTCGCAGGCCTGCAGCATCTCGGCGAAGCGCGCCGGCTTGCGCAGCGCGTCGGCGCGTTCGAGCAGGCGCACCAGCGCCGCCGCGCCCATCCCCATCACCTGATGCAGATTGCCGTGCTCGCGCGCCACCAGCAGCGCCAGGTCGCGGCACTCGTTCGGCACGCGCAGCCGGTCGCACACCGGCTTGAGCAGATCGACGCTGCGCCCTTCGTGGCCGATATGGCGCGGCAGCACGTGCTCGGGCGTGGTGGCCTTGCCGAGATCGTGCGTCAGCGCGGCGAAGCGCACCGGCAGCGAATAGCCGTGCTTGGCCGCGTAATCCACCACCATCATCACGTGCACGCCGGTATCGACCTCGGGGTGGTAGTCGGCGCGCTGCGGCACGCCGAACAGCGCGGCCACCTCGGGCAGGATCCGCTCGAGCGCGCCGCAGTCGCGCAGCACCGCGAACATCCGCGACGGCTTCGCCTCCATCAGCCCGCGCGACACCTCCTGCCACACCCGCTCGGGCACCAGCGCGTCCACCTCGCCGGCCGCCACCATCGCGCGCATCAGCGCGAGCGTCTCATCGGCCACCGTGAAATCGGCGAAGCGGGCCGCGAAACGCGCGATCCGCAGGATCCGCACCGGATCCTCGACGAACGCCGCGCCCACATGGCGGAACCGCTTCGCGGCCAGATCGGCGCGGCCGTCGAACGGATCGACCACCGGCCCGATCAGGCTGCCGTCGGGGCTGACCTCGCGCGCCATCGCGTTGACCGTCAGGTCGCGCCGGCCGAGATCCTCCTCGAGCGTCACGTCGGGCGCGAAATGGAACTGGAAGCCGTGATAGCCGGCCGCCGTCTTGCGCTCGGTGCGCGCCAGCGCGTATTCCTCGTGGGTGCGCGGGTGCAGGAACACCGGGAAATCCTTGCCGACCGGGCGATAGCCCTGCGCCACCAGTTGCTCGGGCGTCGCGCCCACCACCACGTAGTCGCGATCCTGCACCGGCATGCCGAGCAGTTCGTCGCGGATCGCGCCGCCCACCGCATAAATCTTCATCCTGCTTCTCCATGACGCCCGGGCAGCCGCGCCGCGCGGGCATGTTGCATCGTCAGTCGAACACGCGCGTCTCGCGGCGCGCGTCGCCGACCCAGGCGGCCACCGCCGGTTCGGCCAGCATCCGTTCGACATAGCCGGCCGCGATCTCCGACAGCGGCGGCGCGTAGGTCACGAAGCGCAGCACGACCGGCGCGTACATCGCGTCGGCGATCGTGAACGCGCCGAACAGGAACGGCCCGCCCGAGGCGGCCAGGCAGTCGCGCCAGAGCGCGTCGACGCGCGCCACGTCGGCCAGCGCGGCGGCCGACAGCTTGCGGCCCGGCAGCGCGGCGCGAATGTCGAGCGGCATCTCGCTGCGCATCGCCATGAAACCCGAATGCATTTCGGCCGACACGCAGCGCGCCCGCGCCCGTGCGGCCGGATCGGCCGGCCACAGCGCCTGCGCCGGGTGGCGCTCGGCGAGCGTCTCGGCGATCGCGAGCGAATCCCAGATCGCGTGGCCGGCGTCGTCGATCAGGCACGGCACCTTGCCCGACGGCGACACCGCGCGGATCCGCCGGTCGGTGTCGGGGGTGCGCAGCTCGATCAGCGTCTCGTCGAACGCGATGCCGAAATGGCGCATCAGCACCCACGGCCGCATCGACCAGGACGAGTAGTTTTTGTCACCAATGATCAGTTGCATGCTTGCCTCGTGCGG
>NZ_JAAGPF010000505.1 GCF_017104645.1 Burkholderia sp. Ac-20379 | reverse complement strand
TGTTTTTCAGTGGACACGGCGAACACGGAGGTGTGCACTGCCACCAACACGCCTTCCCTACACGCGCTGTTCCGATCTCGCGCGTCTGCTGCGCGGCGGCCGCATAGCCGCGGCCGGCCACGTCGGCATTGATCGCGGCGACGCGGCGCGTCAGGCGCGGGTGCGAGCGGTTGATTTCGGTGAGGAAGCCGAACACGCGCGGCACCATCTGCTCCTGCGCGACGAACGCCTCGCAGTTCATCTCGGCGTTCAGGCGGCGGCAGCCGCAGCCGAGCATCTGCAACGCGCTGCGCGAGGCGGCCGCGTCCTTCGACAGATAGGTGCCGATCCGGTCGCACGTGTATTCGCGCGAGCGCGAATAGGCCTTGCCGAGGAACGGCACGAAGTGGGCCGGCAGCTTGATGAAGTTGAGCCACGGGTTCAGGTGGCCGGCCGCGTGGTGGCCGATTTCATGGCCGATCACGAACCGCACCTGCGCGTCGTCGTTCGCCTCCACCAGCGCGGAGGTCAGGAACACGTAACGCCCGCCGCCGAACAGCCGCCGCGCGAACGCATTGAACACGCCGTTCGAGTTGTAGACGAAGGTTTCGGGCGGCACGGCCAGGCCGATCGCCTCGGAGGCCTCCACCACCATCGCGTGCAAGCGCGGGAACTGCTTCGGGCCGAGCAGCACCATGTTGCCGTAGGCGGTGGCGCGATAAGCGGCGCCGGCCAGCCAATGGAAAATGCCGAACATGATGCCGTATTGGACGATCAAGATCGCATATTCCCTGAGTTTCGGGTTACCCATCGCCGTGACGACGAACAGGTAAATCGCGAACCACAATAATGCGCCGCTAATCAGCATCAACCAGTGATACGGTTTTTCGCGCTTGTTGCGGAATTGATTGGCAAGCTTCGACATCGGTTCTCTCCAGGTTCCAGGCTGTTTTTCAACTCGGCGAACGACGCGGCGCATCGGGCCGGCACGCGCGGGAGCGCCCTGGCGGGCAAGCGGATTCTGGATTTCCCCCGGCGGCACGGCATGACGCAGTGAACGCGCCGCGCTTGTTTCATCGAAACTTCATCGCCCGGCAATGGAATCGTTTCCGGGCCGAGGCGATGCGTTCGATTTTCTGATAATCCGCCCGCGCCAAATCGCGGCGCATGGCGGAATGCGCGTTATTAAAACGTAATTACCGGGGGCGCACAAGCGCGAATATCGCGCCGATTATCCGGGCGGATTCGCGCCGCCAACAAAAAACCCGCGGGCCGGGAGGCTGCGCGGGTTTCGGGCGCTGCGCCGCCGGCGCAAGGCTCAGGCCGGCTGGCCGCCCTCGGCCGCGCCGGCTTCGCAATCGTCCCAGTAGCGGAACGGATCGCGATGCTGCGGGAAATGCTCGCCGAGCCAGCCGGACAGCCGTTGCCACTCGGGATGCCGCGTGCCGGTCATGGCAGACCAGATCGACGAGCGTTCGAGGATCTTGCCGGTGGCGCGGTCGCGAATCAGCAGGCTGCCCATGCCGCTCGAACTGTTCGACTGGGTTTCGAGCTGGTAGCGCGTGAGGATCCGCACCTCGGCGTCCTCGGACCAGCCGTACACCGCCCGCACGGCGTTCGACGCATCGCGCAGCTCGATCGGCCCGGTGGGCGGGCGCACCGCCTTCCAGCCCTCGGGGAATTCGGCCACCACCTCGTGACCGGCCTCGCGCACCCAGCGCACGCGCCAGGCGCGCACGATCGCCGCGTGCACCTGGGACACCGACGCATAGCCGGCCGGCAGCTCCACGGCGATCGGCAGCGTGATCAGGTTGTCCTTCCAGAGGCGGCTTTCGTCGTCGGACCGCTGAACCGGCGCGAGCGTATTGGTGGCCATCGGGCTCGGGCCGAACGGGTTGACCGGCTTGCTGGCCGAACTCTTGCTGGGGCCGCTGCTCAGGCCCGCGCCCGGCAACGCCGCGAAAAGGCGTTCGGCATCCTGGCGAGTCAGTTTGGGTTTCGCTTTCTTCATTCTTTCGTCAATTCAATCGTTCAACACCGGTACACAGACCGACATCATGCACCCAGCCCGGCCCGGCGGCCATCCGCACAAGCCTATGGGCCGGTTCGCTTCCACGAGCGGAACAGATCCAGCAGCACCCGCACCTGGCGGCTCGGCACCGCATCGCGCCGCCACACCGCGCCGACGTCCATGGTCGGCACCTCGACGCTGAGATCGCGCCGGCTGATGCGGCTGCCCTCGAGCGACCACGGGCGGTAAACCAGATCCGACAGGATCGTCACGCCCTCGCCGAGCGCCACCAGGCTGCGCACGGCCTCGATCGACTTGCTTTGCATGCGCACACGCGGCGCGACGCCGTACTTGCCCCAGTAACGGGCAACCGTCTGGACATGCTCGTCCATGTCGAGCAGCAGGAAATTCTCGTTGGCGACATCGTCGAGCGTGACGCGCTGCGCCTCGAGCAGCGGGTGATCGGGCGGCGTCCACAGGCGGCGGGGCGAGCGGATCATCGTCTCGCCCTTCAAATCGTCGTGAAGGGCCGTATTCGACACCAGTAGCAGCGCCGCGTCCAGTTCTCCGTCGAGTAATTGCCGTTCGATGGCCTCCCGGTCGCGCTCCACCACCTCCACCTGCAGGTTGCGGAAGCGGCGCGTGACCACCGACATGATCGACGGCAATAGATAGGCAGAGATGGTTTCCGTCATGCCGATCCGCACCAGCCCGGCGATCTGCGCGGGTTCCTCCTGCGCCGCAAGCACGGCCTCCGCGACCGACTGGCGGGCCTGATGCACGTGGCGCAGGAAGCGCATCCCGGCATCCGTCAGGCGCACGCCCTTGGCGTGACGCGACAGCAGCGGCACGCCCACCGCGTCTTCCAGATTCTGCAGCGCGATCGTCATCGACGACTGCGAAACATTGCACAGATTCGACGATTGCGAGATCTGCCCGGTATCGGCGACCGACAAAAAGTACTCGATCTGGCGCAGCGTGATCTGTCGCGGCATGGTGCGCCCCCGGCGGCGAGGTATTGAAAAATACTATATTGCCGGATCAAAAAGATGAATTCGGCGGCGATTGTGGTTTCGTAGGATCGCTGCATGGAACCCGACAACGCACCTCCCCCGCTGGAAAAAAAGGGCTATTGCACGCTCTGCCGGTCGCGCTGCGGCACGATCAACGTCGTGCGCGGCGATCAGTTGACCGAAGTGCGCCCCGACCGCGACCACCCCACCGGCCACGCGATGTGCCTGAAAGGCAAATCCGCGCCCGAACTGGTGCACAGCCCGCACCGCGTGCTGTACCCGATGCGCCGCACCGCGCCGAAAGACGCCGCCGATCCGGGCTGGGTGCGGATCGGCTGGGACGAGGCGCTCGACACGATCGCCGACAAGCTCGGCAACCTGCGCCGCGAGCACGGCGCCGAATCGGTGGCGTTCGGCGTGACCACGCCGAGCGGCACGCCGATGAGCGACAGCATCGATTGGGTCGAGCGCTTCATCTGGTCGTACGGCAGCCCGAACATCTGCTACGCGACGGAAATCTGCAACTGGCACAAGGACGTGGCGCACGCGTTCACGTTCGGTTGCGGCATCCCCACCGCCGATTACCGCCACGCCGAGGTGATCCTGCTGTGGGGCACCAACCCGGCCAACACCTGGCTCGCGCAGGCCGACGCGATCGCCGCGGGCCGCCGCAACGGCGCGAAGCTGATCGTGGCCGACCCGCGCCCGACCGCGCTCGCCCGCGAGGCGGACGTCTGGCTGCGCGTGCGGCCCGGCACCGACGCTGCGCTCGCGAGGGGCAGCGCGCGGCAGTTGATGGCCACCGCCCCCCGCCACCGACGGTTCGGCTGCACCT
>NZ_JAAGPF010000504.1 GCF_017104645.1 Burkholderia sp. Ac-20379 | reverse complement strand
GGCCTGCGCGGCCGTGCGCTGCGCCGCGGCGACACGCTGGCGACGCGCGAGCGCTATCCGTCGTTCCGCGAACGCGACGGCTTCGGCCCGGTGTTCGACGACGGCGTGCTGCGCGACGCCGGCGAACCGCTGCGAATCGTGGCCGGCCGCGAATGGGCGCGCTTCACCGCCGAGGCGCAGGCCGCGCTGCTCGACACGGCCTATCGCGTGTCGGCGCAATCGGATCGCATGGGCTACCGGCTCGAGGGCGCGCCGCTCGCGCTGGCCGCGCCGTTCGAGGCCGCCTCGGAAGCGCTCGCGTTCGGCACCGTGCAGGTGCCGCCCGACGGCCAGCCGATCGTGCTGATGGCCGACCGCCAGACCACCGGCGGCTATCCGAAGATCGCGCAGGTGTGCGTGGTCGATCTGCCCCGCCTGGCGCAGACCTCGCCCGGCGAGGCACTGCGTTTCGAGCGGATCGAACTGGCCGACGCGCAGCGCCTCGCGCTCGCGCAGGCACGCGGCTTCGCCGCCTGGGAGCAAGGTCATGCGCGCTGAACTCGATTTCAACAGCGATCTGGGCGAGAGCTTCGGCGTGTACCGGCTCGGCGACGACGCCGCTGTACTGCCGCACGTCAGCTCGGCCAACATCGCCTGCGGCTTTCACGCCGGCGACCCGCGCACCATCGCGCGCACCGTGCAGGCGGCCCGCGCGGCCGGCGCGGCGATCGGCGCGCATCCGGGCTTCCCGGATCTGCCCGGCTTCGGCCGCCGCGACATGCAACTGAGCGCCGACGAGCTGTACGCGATCACCGTCTATCAGATCGGCGCGGTCAAGGCGTTCGCCGAGGCGGCCGGCACGCGGCTCGCGCACGTCAAGCCGCACGGCGCGCTCTACAACCTCGCCGCGCGCCGCCGCGAGATCGCCGAACCGATCTGCGCCGCGGTGCGCGACGTCGATCCCGCGCTGGTGTTCTACGCGCTGGCCGGCTCGGCGATGGTGGACGCCGCGCGCGACGCGGGCCTGCGCGTCGCCCAGGAAGTGTTCGCCGACCGCACCTATCAGGACGACGGCTCGCTGACGCCGCGCGCCGACCCGCGCGCGCTGATCACCGACGCCGACGTATCGATCCGCCAGGTGTTCGGCATGTTGCGCGACGGCGTCGTGCACTCCGTGAACGGCGTGGCGATCCCGATCGAACCCGACACGCTCTGTATCCACGGCGACCAGCCCGGCGCGGCGGCGTTCGCGCAACGGATCCGCGCCGCGCTCGACGCGGCCGGCATCGCGGTGCGATCGCCGGCATTCGAAGCGTCCGGACACCACAATCCGCACGGCGCACTCGCCGCGACACCCTAGTTTCACCCGCCCCCACGCCGGCACACCGGCCAGCCATTACTCAGGAGTCCAGATGTTGAACGCAAGCACTGCAGAGCTTCAGGCTGCCACGGTGGAACCGGATGCCTCCGGCGTGTCCGACCCCACCGCCCGCGCGATCGCGCGCAAGGCCGCGCTGGCGGCCGCCGCCGGCACGGCAATCGAATACTACGAATTCGGCGTGTACGGCTACATGGCGGCGCTGATCGGCCCGCTGTTCTTTCCGGCCGACAACCCCACCGCCGCCCTGCTGTCGATCCTCGCGATCTTCGGCAGCGCGTTCCTGATGCGGCCGATCGGCGGCATCGTGCTGGGCCGGCTAGGCGATCGCGTGGGCAGGCGCGCGGTGCTGCTGGTCACGGTGATCGGCATGGGCATCGCCACCGCGGCGGTCGGCCTGCTGCCCACCGCGGCCACCGCCGGCGTGGCCGCACCGATCCTGCTGCTCGCGGCGCGGCTCGCGCAGGGCTTCTTCTCGGGCGCGGAAGTGACGGGCGCGGCGGCCTATCTGGCCGAATCCGCACCGCGCGGCCGGCGCGGCTTCTACGGCGCGTTCACGCCGGTGGGCGTGGCGATCGGCGGCGCGCTGGCCGCGATCGTCTGCAGCCTGACCACCGCGTTCGTCGGCGCCGAGCAGATGCATGCGGGCGGCTGGCGCATTCCGTTCCTGATGGCGATTCCGTTCGTGCTGCTGTCGGCGCTGATCCGCAAGCGCGTCGACGAATCGGTGGCGTTCCGCCAGGCCGCCGCGCGCCACGAGCCGGCCAAGGCGCCGCTCGCCGAGGTGTTCGCGCGGCATCGCGCGGCGCTGCTCAAGGTGTTCCTGATCTCGTTCGGCCAGAACGCGGGCTACTGGGTCGGCTTCGTGTTCATGAACATCTACATGACCACCTACCTGAAGTACGACAAGGCCAGCGTATTCGCGCTGATGGCCTGCATCAGCCTGGCGATGGCCGTGATGATGCCGCTCTGGGGCGGGCTGTCGGACCGCATCGGCCGACGCCGCGTGCTGATCGTCGGCTTCGTGGGCTACGTCGTGCTGATCTTCCCGATGATGGTGCTGATGAACCAGCACAGCTTCGCGCTGGCCGCGCTCGCGATGTTCGTGGTGGCGCTGCCGATGCCCGCGGTGCAATCGGTGGGCTACCCGACCTACGCCGAGCAGTTCCCGACGCGGGTGCGCTACACCGGCATGGCGTTCAGCTTCAACTTCGGCGCGATGCTCGGCGGCGGCGTGACGCCCTACCTCGCCACCGCGCTGATCGGCGCGACCGGCAACCTGATGTCGCCCGCGTTCCTGCTGGTGGGCGCGATGCTGATCGGCGGCGTGGCGCTGCTGGCGATGCGCGAGACGGCCAACGCCGCGCTCGATTGAACCCTTCGCAACCCTGATCGATTCGACCATGACCGACACCGCCACTCCGACGCCGCCCGAGGCGGCCCTCGCCACGCCGCACGGCGCGCGCCTCGCGTTCCGCGCCGGCTACGACGGCAACACCAGCGGCGCGGCCCCCGGCCACGCGCAGGGCAACCTCGTGATCCTGCCCGCCGCCTACGCCGACGATTTCGCCGCGTACTGCCGCGCCAACCCGGTGCCGTGCCCGCTGATCGGCATGACCGAGCCGGGCGACCCGCGCCTGCCCGCGCTCGGCGCCGATCTCGACCTGCGCACCGATCTGCCGCGCTACCGCGTCTGGCGCGACGGCAAGCTGGTGGAAGAACCGCGCGAGATCCGCGCGCTGTGGCAGGACGATTTCGTCGGCTTCGTGATCGGCTGTTCGCTGTCGTTCGAGTTCGCGCTCGAACAGGCAGGGCTGCGCGTGCGTCACGTCGACGAACGCAAGGTCGTGCCGATGTATCGCAGTTCGCTGCAGACGGTGCCGGTGGGGCCGTTTCGCGGGCCGACCGTGGTGTCGATGCGGCCCTACACGGCCGAGGAAACTACCATCGCGTTCGAGGTGTGCGCGAAGCTGCCGGGCGCGCACGGCGCGCCGCTGCATGTGGGCGATCCGGCCGCGATCGGCATCGCCGACGTGAACCGCCCCGACGAGGGCGAGCCGACCGAGATCCGCGCCGGCGAGCAGCCGGTGTTCTGGGGCTGCGGGGTCACGCCGCAGGCCGCCGTGATCGAGGCGCGGCCGTCGATCTGCATCACGCATGCGCCCGGCTACATGCTGGTGTGCGATCCA
>NZ_JAAGPF010000503.1 GCF_017104645.1 Burkholderia sp. Ac-20379 | reverse complement strand
AAAAAAAAAAAAAAAATAGACAGCCATGTTGCAGCCATCCACATCGTACACATCAACACACTTGAGACCTCCAACATCACGACCGTCATCATTTAGTCCAATCTGCCTGTCATACCGCTCTACACCATTATCACACAGACTATCCAGCATATCTGAGTCACATACATCCTACATCTTCTCAGTGACATTCAATACCACATTCGATGCACGTCACACCGCGATGCACTCGCTTT
>NZ_JAAGPF010000502.1 GCF_017104645.1 Burkholderia sp. Ac-20379 | reverse complement strand
CGGCCTGGGGCTGCGCGGCCAGCGGCGCGAGCGGCTCGACCGACGCGGCCACGGGCGCTTCGCGCACCGTCTGGCGCATGCCGGCTTCGTCTTCCTCGTCGCGCCAATCGTCGTCGGCTTCGGCCACCGGCAGACGCCACGATTCGGGGTTCTGCCAGAACACGCCGCGCAGCCGGTCGTTATTGACGACCGGCTCGGCGCTCGGCGCGGGCACCGCGAGTTCGGGCAGCGGCGGCACGTAGGCGAACGTGCGGCGGCTCATGTCGGTCAGCATCGCGACCATCTCGCCGAGCGTGCCGCTCGCCAGCCATTCCTCGAAACGGCGGCGGCAGGTGGGGCCGGACGGATAGCGCCCCGGCAGCTTCGACCAGGGTTCGCCGGTGGTGAGGATCCACAGAATCGCGTTCGCCACAACGCGCGTTTCCGCGCGCGGGCGCCCGCGACGATTCAGCCGGATCGGCTCGTCCGCGATCAGCGTCGATACGCGTGTCCATTCTTCATCGTTCAGCTCATCGAAGAACATAGATATCTCCACACGCAGCCGGGCCGGGGCTGCGATCGGGGCGACATGACCGTGTGGCACGCACGATCATGGCCGGGTTGCACATTGGACGATTACCGGGTGTGCCGTACCGATGCATTGCGCACTGAAGCAGTGCTGCAATTCACGGCATCGATGCACGAATCCCCTTTCGCTGTGGGATGCGGAATTTAATGTGCATGAAGCATACCACCATCAGGGTTTGTCTCAATATGACAATCTCGTATTGTTACCCGCTGAAACAAGGAATTGATCCAGCGGCAAAACGGTAATTCCAGGCCACTCTAAACACACCGGCCAACCTCGCTAAAACCCTTTGCCAGCATGGATTTTGAGCGCCGTTATATTTGCTTACGATTTGTTTCACTTCACGTCGACGAATTGAAGGAGGCACGATTTTCCGATCGCAATTTGCAATCGGTAAATTAGCCAGAAATTCATCGACAAATATCGCAATTCAATTGCAAACCGTGCAATCAATTGGCGTGAATCGGCGAAATTCCTGTCGCGGCAGTTCGGTTTTTGTAATCGGCGTGAAGAAACGGCAATCTCCGCCGGCGGCATACGGCAAGCTTGACCGGAACGGCGGGCGGCGCACGGCGGTTGCAACCGCCGGCACGCTTCGGGATGCGAACGGATGCGCCGGCATCCGTTCGCCTATCGGCGCTGCGGCCGATCAGAACTTCCAGAGCAGGTTGCCGAGCACCGCGTTGTCACGCACGCCGCTGCCGTACTGGCCGCTGTACGTCAGGCCGAGCTTCAGGCGTTGCGTCAGGTTGGCGTCGACGCCCAGTTCCACCACCGCCGCATCGCGCGCGATCGGCACGCCGGCCACCTGGAATGCGTTGCCGCCGCTCACGAACGAGAACGTCGAATCGGGCGTGGTCGCGCCGAACGCGTGACGCCAGCCGGCCATCGCGCGCGCCGTGAAACCGCCCTTCGACATCACGTTGAACTGCGTCGCCGCGCGCAGGCCGGCCGTCGAGAAGCCGATGTTGTTCGACTGGCTGCCGCTGCGCAGCGCCGCGGCGCCGCCCGTCTCGCTCATGCCGTCGGTATGCAGGTTCACGTAGGCCAGGTTCAGGAACGGCTCGAGCGCGATCGGCCCGGCCGGCAGCGCGTAGCCCACTTCGCCGAACACCTGCGCCGTCTGCGCGTTGATGCCGCTTTGCGCATGATCCGAGAAGCCCGCGAACGACGGATAGCGATCGCCGTCGATGCGATGCCACGTATAGGCCGCGCCGGCGCGCACGCCGAGCGCGCCGAACTGGCCGCCGCCGTATGCCGACACCGAATAGCTGTCTGCGCTGGCCGACGATTGCGTGTCGTTGTCGAAGCTGCTGTGCGTGACGCTGCCCGCCATACCCGCGCGCCAGTGATCGCCGAGGCCCATGTCCGCGCCCGCGATGAAGCCAGTCATGCTGCGCGAGATCGACGACGCGTTGCCGTCGCCGTCGAGCCGGCTGCGGCCGCCGAACGCCTGCCCCCACACCACCGGCTGATACGGCGCGGCCTGGCAACGCTGCTGCGCGGCCGCCGCCCCGGCCGGGCCGGAGAGCACCGAGTTGGCGTCGCCGCACATCGACGCGCCACCCGAAGCCAACGCCGCGAGCGGCCCGCTCGATGCGCCGAGGCCCTGACGCAGGCGGTCCGTCACCGCATCGCGCACGTAGCGGCTGTCGGTCAGCAGCACGCTCTTGATGCTGGCGTACAGCTCGCCGTTCAGCGCGTTGTACGCGGCGCGCGCGTTGGGCACGTCGCTCGACAGCACCGCGTTGGCGATCGGGTTGTCGGTGCCGAGCGTGCCGATGCTGCCCGCCACGCCGGTTTGGTTGACGGTCTGCGCGACGTCGGTCAGCGAGGTGCCGTTCGGCACCAGGTTCATGACCACGTTGTTGCCGGTGTAGGTGAGCTGCGGCGTCAGGAACGCGAGGTTGCTGTTGCTGCCCGTGAACGTGCCGCTCAGGCCGCCTGCGGAACTGACGATCGTGTACGGCGTCGACGGCGAGTACACGCCCGTGTTCGCCAGCACCTGCACCGTGCCGCCGTTGAGCTGCGTCGTGCCGGTGGCGGACACCGCGCCGCTCTGCGTCGGCGTGGCGGTGACCTGCAGCGTCGAGCCGGGCTGGAACGTCACGTTGCCCGCCACGTTCAGCGCCGAGCCGGGCTGGTTGACGGCAGCGGTCGCGCCGTTGTTGACCACCAGCCCGCCGATCGTGCCGGTGCCGGTGACGGTCGCGCCGCCGTTGACGGTCACGGGTGACTGGGCCAGCGAGCCGGCCACGTTCAGCGTGCCGCCCGCCACCGTGGTGGGGCCGCTCAGCGTGCTCGCGCCGGTCAGCGTGAGCTGGCCGTTGCCGGCCTGCGTCAGCGAACCGGCGCCGCCGAGCGCGCCGCCGTACGTGATGTTGTCGCCGCGGTTGAACACGAGCTGGCCGTTGTCGGTCACGTCGCCGACGATCGAGCCGGTGGTGCCGCCGTTACCGATCTGCAGCGTGCCGCCGCCGATCGTGGTGCCGCCGGAGTAGGTGTTCTCGCCGGTCAGCGTCAGCGTGTCGCCGCCGTTCTTGGTCAGCGAGCCCGCGCCCGTCAGCGTGCCGCCGTAGTTGCCGCCGCCGTCGACGGTCAGCCCGCCGGTGCCGGTGTCGATCGTGCCGCCGGGTGCGCCGTTCAGCCCGCCGAGCGCGATCGACGCGCTGCCGAGCAGCAGGCTGCCGCCGTTGACGGTCAAGCCGCCCACGCCGAGCGCCTGCGAGCCGCCGAGCGCGAGCGTGCCCGCGTTCAGCGTGGTGCCGCCGCTGAACGTGTTCGCGCCGGAGAGCGTCAGGCCGGCGTCGCCGTTCTTGACGAGGCCGCCCGTGCCGGACACGGTGCCGGCCAGCGTCAGATCCTGGCTGCCGCCGATGCTGGCCGTGCTGCCGAGGTTGACGGCGTTGCCGAGCGTGACGGGTGCGGTGCTGTCGAGCGTGGCCGGGCCGGTCACGTCGAGCGCGCCGGTGCCGAGCGCGCCGTTCGAACCGACCAGCAACGTGCCGCCGGCCAGCGTGGTGCCGCCGGTGTAGGTGTTGTCGCCGGTCAGCGCCTGCGCGCCTGCCCCCGCCTTGACGATACCGCCCGTGCCGCCGAGCGTGCCGCCGAACGTGGCGTTGCCCGCACCGCCGAGCGCCAGCGTGTTGCCGCCGAGCGCCACCGACGAGCCGGCCGCGCCGTTCAGGCC
>NZ_JAAGPF010000501.1 GCF_017104645.1 Burkholderia sp. Ac-20379 | reverse complement strand
TATGTCGATGATGAAGTCACGGAAACAGAGTCCGGAGTAAAAGAGCAGATATGATCGATATGAGATGATAAAGACTCGCAGCAGAGACTCTAATTTGCTTATGAGGACAATATACTCTTAATAGACTAAGGAGAGCAATATCACACATGAATGTGATACTGAATTCAATACGAACAAATTAACTACTAGAGGATTCTACGGCGTACGCGAAGTACTTTAATTTTTTTTTTTTTA
>NZ_JAAGPF010000500.1 GCF_017104645.1 Burkholderia sp. Ac-20379 | reverse complement strand
GTATTCACCATGAACCGGGTCGGCAAGATCGTGCCGCCCAAGCGCCAGATCCTCAAAGACATCTCGCTGTCGTTCTTCCCCGGCGCGAAGATCGGTCTGCTCGGCCTGAACGGCTCGGGCAAATCGACGCTGATCCGCATCATGGCGGGCGTCGACAAGGACATCGAGGGCGAAGCCACGCCGATGCCGAACCTGAACATCGGCTACCTGCCGCAGGAACCGCAGCTCGACCCGACCAAGACGGTGCGCGAAGCCGTGGAAGAAGGCCTCGGCGACGTGTTCAGCGCGCAGAAGAAGCTCGACGAGATCTACGCCGCCTACGCCGAACCGGACGCCGACTTCGACGCGCTGGCCGCCGAACAGGCGAAGTACGAAGCGATCCTGGCCGCCTCGGACGGCGGCAGCCCCGAGCAGCAGATCGAAATCGCGGCCGACGCGCTGCGCCTGCCGGCCTGGGACGCGAAGATCGAGCATCTGTCGGGCGGCGAAAAGCGCCGCGTCGCGCTGTGCAAGCTGCTGCTCGAAAAGCCGGACATGCTGCTGCTCGACGAACCGACCAACCACCTGGACGCCGAATCGGTCGAGTGGCTCGAACAGTTCCTGACGCGCTTCCCGGGCACCGTGGTGGCCGTCACCCACGATCGCTACTTCCTCGACAACGCCGCCGAGTGGATTCTCGAACTCGACCGCGGCCACGGCATCCCCTGGAAGGGCAACTACTCGAGCTGGCTAGACCAGAAGGAAGACCGCCTGAAGCAGGAAGATGCGACCGAATCGGCGCGCCAGAAGGCGATCAAGAAGGAGCTGGAGTGGGTGCGCCAGAACCCGAAGGGCCGTCAGGCGAAGTCGAAGGCGCGTATCGCCCGCTTCGAGGAACTGAGCAGCCAGGAATATCAGAAGCGCAACGAAACGCAGGAAATCTTCATCCCGGCCGGCGAGCGCCTCGGCAATGAAGTGATCGAGTTCAAGAACGTCAGCAAGGCCTATGGCGATCGCCTGCTGATCGACGATCTGAGCTTCAAGATTCCGGCCGGCGCGATCGTCGGCATCATCGGCCCGAACGGCGCCGGTAAATCGACGCTGTTCCGCATGCTGACGGGCAAGGAAACGCCGGATTCGGGCGAAATCGTGCACGGCCCGACCGTCAAGCTCGCCTACGTCGACCAGAGCCGCGACGCGCTGGCCAGCGACAAGACGGTGTTCGAGGAAATCTCGGGCGGCGCCGACGTGCTGACGGTGGGCAGGTACGAAACGCCGTCGCGCGCCTACATCGGCCGCTTCAACTTCAAGGGCGGCGACCAGCAGAAGATCGTCGGCAACCTGTCGGGCGGCGAACGCGGCCGTCTGCACCTGGCCAAGACGCTGATCGCGGGCGGCAACGTGCTGCTGCTGGACGAACCGTCGAACGACCTCGACGTCGAAACGCTGCGCGCACTGGAAGACGCACTGCTCGAATTCGCCGGCTCGGTGATGGTGATCTCGCACGATCGCTGGTTCCTCGACCGGATCGCGACGCACATCCTGGCCTTCGAAGGCGAGTCGCAAGTGACGTTCTTCGACGGCAACTACCAGGAATACGAAGCCGACAAGCGCGCGCGCCTCGGCGAAGAAGCCGCCAAGCCGAAGCGGATCCGCTTCAAGCCGATCAGCCGCTGATCGTGATGTGAGCCGCCGCATGCGGCGGACGAGAAAAAGCGGGCATCTTGCCCGCTTTTTTCATGTGCGCCTGTCAAAGGCGCGCCGTGCGTTCAGGCCGGCACGCCCAATTTGCGCAGCCGGGCTTCGGTCGATGCCACGCCGGTGTGATGAATGCCGTGCCAGCCCAGCGCGGTGGCGGCGGCCGCGTTGTGCGGATTGTCGTCGATGAACACGAGTTCCCCGGGCGCGATGCCGGGCAACTGCGCGGCGATCCGCGCGAACATCTCGCGATAGATCGCCGGATCGGGCTTGGCCAGCCCCACGCGGCCCGACACCACCACGTCGCGAAAGCGCCGCAGCACGGCGTAGCGCTCCCATGCGTACGGGAAGGTTTCGGCCGACCAATTGGTCAGCCCGAACAGCGGCACGCCGGCCGCTTCGAGCCGTTCGACGAGCGCCACGCCGCCCTCGAACGCGCCCGCGATCATCTCGGGCCAGCGCGTGTAGAACGCGCGGATCAGCGCCTCGTGCTCGGGAAACGCGGCAATTTTCTCGGCCGTGCCTGCCTCGATCGTCTGCCCCGCGTCCTGGCGAACCACCCAATCCATCCCGCAGACTTCGGTGAGAAAGCGGCGGCGCTCGGCCGGATCCGCGATCAGCTGGCGATACAGATAATCGGGACTCCAGTCGATCAGCACGCCGCCGAAATCGAACACCACCGCCTTGATCGCCATGCGTTTCGTCCTGTCCTGTCGTGATTCGCCGAGGGCCGCCGCGCGCGAACGGCGCGGCGGATCGGGCAAGCCGGGTCAGAGCGGCTGCGTGCGCGTTTCGAGCCAGGCCAGCGCGGCGCCCGTCACCAGCGGGCCGACACGCTCGCGCACGGTCGCGTGATAGGCGTCGAGCCAGGCGCGCTCGCCCGCGTCGAGCAACTCGGCGACGATGCAGCGCGTGTCGATCGGGCACAGCGTCAGCGTCTCGAAATCGAGGAAATCGCCGAACTCGGTCTGCCCGGCCGCGCGGTTCACGACCAGGTTCTCGATGCGCACGCCCCACTGGCCCTGGCGATACACGCCCGGTTCGTTCGAGGTGATCATGCCCTCCTCCATCGCCGTGTGCGGATCGGCGGCGGCGTAGTGCGAGATCACCTGCGGGCCTTCGTGCACGTTCAGGAAGTAGCCGACGCCGTGGCCGGTGCCGTGGCCGTAATCGAGCCCGGCCGCCCACATCGGCGCGCGGGCGATCGCATCGAGCATCGGCGAGCGGATGCCGCGCGGAAAGCGCGCCCGCGACAGCGCGATCATCCCCTTCAGCACGATCGTGAAATCGCGGCGCTGCGCCTCGCTCGGCGTGCCCACCGGCACGACGCGCGTGATGTCGGTGGTGCCGCCGACGAACTGGCCGCCCGAATCGATCAGCAGCAGGCCGTCGCCTTCGATGGTCGCGTGCGATTCGGGCGTGGCGCGGTAATGCGGCATCGCGCCGTTCGCGTTGAAGCCGGCGATCGTCGCGAAGCTCGGCGAAACGAAGCCGGGCCGGCGTGCGCGGGCGGCCGTCAATTGCTCGTCGATCGTCAGCTCGGTGATGGGTTCGTGGCCGAGCGCGGCCTCGAACCAGGCGAAGAATTCGGCCAGCGCCGCGCCGTCCTGCGCCATCGTCGCGCGCACGTGCTCGATTTCGGCCGGCGTCTTGCGCGACTTCGCGAACGTCGACGGGTTGACGGCCTCGACGCGGCGCACCGCGTCGGGCACCGCCTCCAGCGTGCCGAACGTCACGCGGCGCGGGTCAATCAGCAGCGCGCTGCCGGCCGGCAGCGCGGCGAGCGCCGCGGCGGCTTCCGCGAGATCGGAAGAGCGTCGTGTAGGGGAAGAGGGTGGGTGGCGGGGTAGGTCGCGGTGGTAGCCGTGGCA
>NZ_JAAGPF010000499.1 GCF_017104645.1 Burkholderia sp. Ac-20379 | reverse complement strand
TGACATTGTGTCACCACACACCACCACCTCCTACACCTCCCTCCCAACAACCCCCCCTCACCGCCCGCCCCTCCCTCCGCTCCTCCCCATACGCGCGCTCCCCCCGGCGCGTGCGGCGCGCCAGCCGGCCGCCTGAGCAATCCGAGCCGCCCGGAGCCCGCCATGACCCTCGATCCCGTCGATTTCGCCGCACTGTCGCCGGCCGCCAACGCCGCGATTTCCGCCGCCTGTTTCGTGGTGACGATCGTGCTGTATCTCGGCGCGAAGCGGCTGTACCGGGCGCGCAAGACGCTGCTGTTCTCGCCGCTGGTGGCGGTGCCGGTGCTGCTGGTGGCCGCGCTCGCGCTGACCGGCCTGCCCTATCCCGTCTACTTTCACGACACGCGCTGGCTGATGTGGCTGCTCGGCCCGGCCACCATCGCGTTCGCGGTGCCGATCCACGAATACCGGCACCTGATCCGCCGCCATTGGCTGTCGCTGTCGGTGGGCGTGACGGTGGGGATCGTCGCGGCGGTCGGCGGCTCGCTGCTGCTGGCCAAGCTGCTGCATCTGTCGCCCGAGTTGCAGCGCACGCTCGTCACGCGCTCGATCTCGACGCCGTTCGCGATCGCCGTGTCGGATCGCCTGCACGCGCCGCACGACCTCACCGCGCTGTTCGTGATCGTCACCGGCGTGTGCGGGATGCTGATGGGCGAATTCATGCTGGCCGTGCTGCCGCTGCGCTCGCGGCTCGCGCGCGGGGCGCTGTTCGGCGCGGCCGCGCATGCGATCGGCACCGCCAAGGCGCGCGAGATCGGCGGCGAGGAAGGCGTGGTGTCGAGCCTGACGATGATGATCGCCGGCGTGGCGATGGTGCTGATCGCGCCGCTGCTCGCGCATTTGCCGATCTAGGGGCGGTTGGCGGGCTGGCGCGGGATCGGCTCGAACGGCGCGCCCGTTTGCCGTTGCGCTCCGACATCGTCCCGCGCTGCCGGCCAAGCCGGCTGCCCAGGCAACGCCGCCGTCCGTCGCCGCATTCCGGCCGCGCCCCGTTTTGCCGCGCAATCTGGCGGCCCGCCGCGCCAACGCCGCCGACCGCCGTTGCATCCCGGCATCGTTCCGTTTCGGCTGGCGAATCGGCTGCACGCCTTGCATCGCCTTGTATCGTCCGTTTCGCCAACATCGCCGATTGCCCGCCCAATCCCATCGAACGCCCCCTCAACGTCCCGATTCGGTCGCTCCGAACACCCGCCCCGCCTCGCTCCCCGCCCCCGCGCCAATCCCCGTTTTCGCCGCCCGCCTCGCCATCCGCGTGCCCGCCCCGCTTCGACAAACCAGCGAGATAGGCGCAAATCCCCCCTCTGTTCGTCACATCGCGAGACCGGTTGCCCCCTGACAATCCGGCTACGAGTCAACCAGTAAGCACGCCCATGGCCACCACGACCGCATCCGCCGCACCCGAACGTCCGCCCGCCGGCAAGTTCAAACGCATCATCCTGTTCGCGCTGATCGGCATCGCCCTTGCCGCCGCGGGCGGCGCCGGCGCGTGGTTCTTCCTGTCGAAGCATCAGGCTTCGGCCTCGAACGTTCCGCCGCCCCCGCCGCCGCCGCTGGCGACGCCGGTGTTCTTCCCGCTCGATTCGATGACGGTGAACCTGCAGTCCGACGACGGCCTGCACTACCTGCGCGTCGGCCTCACGCTGAAGCTGACCGATCCGACCGCCCAGGAATATCTGACGCAGCACATGCCGGAGATCCGCAGCCGGATCCTGCTGGCGCTGTCGAACAAGCATCCGGAAGACCTCGCGTCGCTGGAAGGCAAGCGCGCGCTGGCCGACGAGCTGCGCACGCTGATCGAGCAGCCCACCCAGCCGGGCAACCGCAGCGCGCGCGTCGACGCGGTGCTGTTCACCGATTTCGTCGTCCAGTAACGCCGCCACGGGAGCGCCATGGGCCACGAAGAATTCATGTCGCAGGAGGAGGTCGATGCCCTCCTCAAAGGCGTAACAGGCGAAATCGATGCGAGCGACGAACCCGTCGATCGCGCCAGCGTTCGCCCGTACAACCTCGCGACGCAGGAACGGATCGTCCGCGGGCGCATGCCCGGCCTGGAGATCATCAACGATCGCTTCGCGCGCCTGTTGCGGGTCGGCATCTTCAACTTCATGCGCCGCACGGCCGAAATCTCGGTCAGCCAGGTGAAGGTGCAGAAGTACAGCGAGTTCACGCGCAACCTGCCGATCCCGACCAACCTGAACCTGGTGCACATCAAGCCGCTGCGCGGCACGTCGCTGTTCGTGTTCGACCCGAACCTGGTGTTCTTCGTGGTCGACAACCTGTTCGGCGGCGACGGGCGGTTCCACACCCGGGTCGAGGGCCGCGATTTCACGCAGACCGAGATGCGCATCATCAGCAAGCTGCTGCATCTGGTCTTCGAGCATTACACGGCCGCCTGGAAGAGCGTGCGGCCGCTGCAGTTCGAGCACGTGCGCTCGGAGATGCACACGCAGTTCGCCAACGTCGCGACCCCCAACGAGATCGTGATCGTCACGCAGTTCTCGATCGAGTTCGGGTCGACCGGCGGCACGCTGCACATCTGCATGCCGTACTCGATGATCGAACCGATCCGCGACGTGCTGAGCTCGCCGATCCAGGGCGAGGCGCTCGAGGTGGATCGCCGCTGGGTGCGCGTGCTGTCGCAGCAGGTGCAGGCCGCCGAGGTCGAGCTGACCGCCGATCTGGCCGAACTGCCGACCACGTTCGAACGGATCCTGAACCTGCGGGTGGGCGACGTGCTGCCGCTCGATATCGGCGACGCCGTGACGGCCAAGGTCGACGGCGTGCCGGTGATGGAATGCGGCTACGGGATTTTCAATGGGCAATACGCGCTGCGGGTGAACCGGATGATCAGCGCAAGCGACACGATGAAGGAAGGTGGATATGACTGAGCTGAACCCGACGCCCGACAGCGAGAAGAAGCCTGGCGCCGACGCCGCGGCCGACGAGGCCGGCCTGGACGACTGGGCGGCCGCGCTCGCCGAACAGAACGAGCAGCCGATCGAGGCCGGCGCGACCGGCGCGGGCGTGTTCCAGCCGCTGTCGAAGGCGGCGTCGAACGCGACCCACAACGACATCGACATGATTCTCGACATCCCCGTCAAGATGACCGTCGAACTGGGCCGCACCAAGATCGCGATCCGCAACCTGCTGCAGCTCGCGCAGGGTTCGGTGGTGGAACTCGACGGCCTGGCCGGCGAGCCGATGGACGTGCTGGTCAACGGCTGCCTGATCGCCCAGGGCGAAGTGGTGGTGGTCAACGACAAGTTCGGCATCCGGTTGACCGACATCATCACGCCGTCCGAGCGGATCCGGAAGCTGAACCGATGAACGCCGTGGAAGCGCCGGTCGTGCGGGTCGCGTCGCGTGTGCGGGCGGTGCTGCCGCGCGTGCCGGATGCGGCCGCCGCGGCGCTGGTCGCGCTGACGCTGGCGCCGGCCGCGGCGGGCGCGGCCGACATGAACGCCGTCAACCACCCGTCGGCCTATGCGTCGGGCGTGGTGGTCGGCTCGGCGGTGCCCTCGCTCGGCGCGGGCGCCGTGTTGCAGACGGTGGTGGGCCTGATCGTGGTGATCGGCCTGGTGTTCGGTTGCGCGTGGCTCGCGCGCCGCTTCGGGTTCCAGCCCGCGCGGCGCGGCGGCGCACTGAAGGTGGTGGCGAGCGTGGCGGTGGGCAGCAAGGAAAGCGCCACCGTCGTCGAGATCGGCGACACCTGGCTGGTGCTGGGCGTCGCGCCCGGCAACGTGCGGCTGCTCCATACGCTGCCGGCCGGCTCGGCCGCGGTGACCGGCGCACCGCAAGGCCCGGGCGATGCCCCGCCGGCCGACGACGCGCT
>NZ_JAAGPF010000498.1 GCF_017104645.1 Burkholderia sp. Ac-20379 | reverse complement strand
TTCATACCACGATCCTTTCGGCTCTCTGGGCTATCTACTCGGACGCAACCGCTCTGCTGATGGTCACGCACGTGGATTGCGGCGTGCATCGTGGGTAGCATTCTGCTATTGATCTCGCATAGACATTGATTAATTTCGATTGCTCTAGGTTGATCGCTTCTTTCGGATTCACTTATTCAGAATAGTCATCGTCTACACGTAGTGCATGCTTCGCTTCTAATGTAATCTTGCACCCTGTGTACGCCTTATGTTCCCTTACCTATTAGTACCTGTAGTCGTCCATTCTAGCTATCACTACTGTCTGGTCGTTATGTGTAAGTAAGTGGTCGGAGCAAACGTATGACCGCTAAACTGGAGTTGTTCGAGTTCTGAGAAGAACGCGAACACGATTATAAAGAATCAGCCGTGACGGCGAGCGTCGAACCGTTCATAGGCAAGATGATGAGTCACGGAGCTGCGTTCAACGACTAGTGCGTGAGTAAGTCGTTAATAAAGACGAACAATCTATTTTTTTTTTTTTTTTTTTTC
>NZ_JAAGPF010000497.1 GCF_017104645.1 Burkholderia sp. Ac-20379 | reverse complement strand
CGGCGATGCGCCCGGCGAGTTTGGGACGCGCGGCGGCGGCGCGCGCCAGGTAGCGGGAATAAGCGGTGCTGATCAGGGCAGAGGCGTCGGTCATGGCGGCGGCGCGGCAGGAAGGCGGTCGGAGCGTCGGAACGCCGGCGCGAGACGCGCGGCGCCGGGAGACAGGCCGGAAAAACCGTGCGCGGCGGCCATCGCCCGCGCGCCGATTTTCCGGCGGCAGCGGCGCGCAAGCCGGCCATACGGCCGCCCGGGCGCACCCCTGTGTTACATTTCAGCGTCAGTCCGCAACGCTATCACATCGCCGCCCGTCCGCCGCATGCCCGACCGTCAGGAATCCGCAGCCAGTCAAGAAGCCGGACCTCCCAAGCACGATCATCCGGTGCTGCGGCGCGTGCTCCGCGTCGCCATCGTGAGCGGCGCCACCCTCTATTTCGTCGCCGCCACCGGCTACCTCGGCCTGCGCTACGTGCTGCTGCCCGAGGTCGACACGATGCGCCCCCGCATCGAAGCCTTCGTGTCCGACAAGCTCCACACCGAAGTCCGGATCGGCAAGCTCGCGCCGCATTGGTCGGGCATGCAGCCCGGCGTCGACATCACGGCGCTGACGATCCGCGGCAAGGACGGCAAGCCAGCGCTGACCGTGCCGCACGCCACCGCCGCGATCTCGTGGCGCTCGCTGATCCAGTTCTCGCCCACGCTCTCGAGCCTCGTGGTGGATGCGCCCGACCTGCTGATCGCGCGCGAGCGCGACGGCACGCTGTCGGTGGCGGGCGTGACCGTGCCGACCGTGCACAAGAGCGGTAACGACGCGTTCAGCACCTGGCTGCTGCGCCAGCAGGCGATCGTGCTGCGCGGCGGCACGCTGCGCTGGCTCGACGCCCAGCGCGGCGCGCCCGAGCTGACGCTGACCGGCATCCGGCTCGCGGTGCTCAACGACGGCCTGACGCACCGGCTCGCGCTGCAGGCGCCGGCCAACGGCACGC
The DNA here is from genome assembly GCF_017104645.1 of Burkholderia sp. Ac-20379. Taxonomy (GTDB): domain Bacteria; phylum Pseudomonadota; class Gammaproteobacteria; order Burkholderiales; family Burkholderiaceae; genus Burkholderia. The sequence continues at coordinate 2,314 of NZ_JAAGPF010000497.1, read as the reverse complement.
TGTTCGCCGGCCCGCTCGATTTCCGCGCACGCTTCACCCACACGCCGCTGGCCGCGATCGGCCGGCCCGCCAACTGGACGGGCGACGCCTACGTCGCCACCGGCGCGGTCGACCTGCCGACGCTCGCGCGCTACGTGCCGGTGCCGCTGCGCGCCTACACGGGCCGCATCGACAACACGATCTGGATCGGTTTTCGCAACGGCCGGCTGTTCGATGCGCACGGCAGCCTGAACGGCGCCGATCTGGCGCTGCGCGTGCGGCCCACGCAGCCGCGCCTCGACATCCCGGTCGCGAAGTTCGGCTGGGATCTCGCGCTCGATCCGGGCCACGACTACACGCTGAACCTCTCGAACCTGCACGCCGAGCTGGGCCAGCCGCCGCTCGACGACGGCACGCCGCTGTCGCGCGCGCTGGCGTTCTCGACGCTGACCGCGCGCTACCGCGTGCCCGACGCGCATCACGGCCAGTTGATCCAGGTGGCCGGCGACCGCGTCGATCTCGGCATCCTCGCCGAATTCATCCGCGGCCTGCCGCTGCCCGCGCGGTTCCGCAACGAACTGGTGCGGGTCGACCCGCGCGGGCTGGTGGCCAACTACGTGATGGAAGCCGAGCGCGCCGCGCCGAGCAGCGCGGAGCTGGCCGGCGACGAAACCGCGCATGCCGCGCCGATCGTGCGCTATCGCGTGACGGGCGACCTGCAGGGCATCAGCTTCGAGGCGCAGGAGCCGGGGCCGGGCCTGTCGCCGCGCGGCCATCCGCGCGCCGGCGTGCCGGGCTTCGAGAACCTCTGGGGCCACGTCGACGCGAGCGAGCGCGGCGGGCAGGCGAAGATCGACACGGTCAAGGCGGCCGTCACGGTGCCGGGCGTGTTCGAGGATCCGCGCCTGACGTTCGACCGGATCCGCGCGCAGACCTCGTGGACCATCGCGGCCAGCCCCGCGCCGGGCGAGCAGCGGCCGCGCGTCGAGGTGCAGGTGCCGTCGCTGTACGTGGCCAACCCGGACGCCGAAATCACCGTGGCCGGCAGCTACACGAACCCGGGCCACGGGCGCGGCAGCCTCGATCTGAAGGCCGATTTCGGCCGCGCGGCCGTGGCGCGCATCGTGCGCTACCTGCCGACCAGCATGTCGGATCGCCTGCACCAGTACCTCGGCCACGCGCTGCAGGCCGGCACGGTGTCGAAGGGCGCGACGATCGTCGCCAAGGGGCCGCTCGAAACGTTCCCCTACGAATACACGCCCGATCAGGGCATCTTCCACGTGCACGCGCCGTTCACGGGCGGGCGCTTCGAGCCGACGCCGCAGCCGCCGCGCCGGCTCGCCAACGGCACGCTGAGCGTGTGGCCGGCGCTCGACGGCATCGACGGCGTGTTCGAGATGCAGCAGAACAAGCTGCGCTTCGACATTCCGCGCGCTCACTACAAGGGCGTGAAGCTGACCGGCGTGGTCGGCCGCATCGACGATCTGGGCCAGCCGCTCAAGTCGCCGCTCGTGATCGAGGGCAAGGCCCACGGCCCGCTCGCCGACCTGATCGACTACGCCGACAACAGCACGCTCGGCGGTTTGTCCGGCCACGTCGGCCAACGGCTGCGCGCGCAGGGGCCGGCCTCGCTGGCGCTGAAGCTGACCATCCCGCAGCGTCAGAAGCAGCCGCACACGCAGGTCGCCGGCGCGCTCGCGTTCGGCGGCAACACGCTGGAGGCGGACGGCCTGCCGCCGCTGTCGCAACTGCGCGGCACGGTGCGCTTCACGCAGCAGAGCGCCGCGCTCGACCGGCTCTCGGCGCGCCTGCTCGGCGGCGACGTGCACGCCAACGGCGCGTTCCGCCACGGCGGCAACTACGATCTCGACGTGGATGGCCGGATCGCTGTCGATTCGGCGCGCGGGCTGAACCTGCACGGGCCGGCGGCGGCGCTGCTCGGCCGGGTGGTCGGCGACGCGCCGTATCGGCTCTCGGTGCGCGGCGCGAAGGGCGGCCTGCCCGACGTCAGTGCATCGTCCGACCTGACCGGGCTCGCGCTCGACTTCCCCGCGCCGTTCACCAAGCCGGCCGGCACGCCGATGCCGTTCAGCTTTACGCTGCATCCGCTGCCGCCCGACGGCGGCCGCACGCTGGGCCAGGCCGACCTGAAGCTCGGCCCGGTGGCCGCCACCTATCTGCTCGACGCCACGCACGGCGAGCCGGTGCGCGCGGTGCGCGGCGCGCTCGGCATGAACCGCATGCCCGATCTGCCGCGCGACGGCGTGACCGCCGCCGTCGACGCGTCCGCGCTCGACGCCGACGCATGGCTCGCGTTCGCCAAGACGCTGCGGCC
>NZ_JAAGPF010000045.1 GCF_017104645.1 Burkholderia sp. Ac-20379 | reverse complement strand
GGCCCCGGGCGGCGCGCTCGCGCCGGCCGCGCTGGCCGCGGCGCTGATCGCGCTCGGCCTGCTGCTGCCGATGGTGCCGTGGACCAAGCCCGAGAACCAGCCGCTGCATGTGCGGCTGCTGCAAGGCAACGTCAAGCAGGACGTCAAGTTCGAGCAGGCCGGCATCGACGACGCCATCAAGATGTACACGAAGATGATCACCGAGCGGCCCGCCGATCTGGTGGTCACGCCCGAAACGGCGATCGCGGTGATGATCCAGGATCTGCCGCTGCCGTTCGCCAAGGCGGTGCGCAGCTTCGTCGACAAGACCGGCACCTCGGTGCTGTTCGGCGCGGTGGGCGACAAGATCCTGCCCGACGGCAGCATCGTCGACTACACCAACAGCCTGTACGGCGTGACGCCCGGCTCGATGGACATCTACCACTACGACAAGCACCACCTGGTGCCGTTCGGCGAGTTCATCCCATGGGGCTTCCACTGGTTCGTCAACCTGATGAAGATGCCGCTCGGCGATTTCGCGCGCGGCGCGCTGGTGCAGAAGCCGTTCCTCGTCCACAACCAGCCGGTGATGGCCGACATCTGCTACGAGGATCTGTTCGGCGAGGGCATTGCCGCCACGGTGCGCGAGAACGCGCCGTCGCCGGGCATCCTCGTGAACGTGACGAATCTCGCCTGGTTCGGCGACACCATCGCGCTCGACCAGCATCTGCAGATCGCGCGGATGCGCTCGCTCGAAACCGGCCGGCCGATGCTGCGCGCCACCAACACCGGCATGACGGCCGCGATCGACGCGCACGGCCGCGTGCTCGAACAGCTCAAGCCGTTCACGATCGGCGCGATCGACGTGACCGTGGAAGGCACGCAGGGCATCACGCCGTTCGTCGCGAACGGCAACGCCACCGTGCTGGCCGTGGCGCTCGTGCTGCTGGCGCTCGCCTTCGCGATCGGGCCGCGCCTGCGCCGCGGGGCACGCGGCTGAACGGGCGCGCCGGCGCGCGCCGTTGACGCCTAGCGGCCCGCGCCGGCCGCATCCGCCCATGCGCTGCCGGTCCCGGCCAGCGCGCGCAGGTCCTGCCCCACCGCGTCGAGCACCGGCGTCCATTGCAGGAACGCGGGCTGGCGATACAGCGTGGCCGACGGATAGAGCGGGCTGTCGCGCCGCTCCAGTTGCCACACCCAGTGCGGGTTCACGTCGAGCAGCACCCAGGTCGCCTGCCCCACCGCGCCGCTCAGGTGCGCCACCGACGTGCAGCACGTGATCACCAGATCGAGCGCGCCGACATAAGCGGCCGTATCGTCGAAGTGTCGCCATTCGGCGCTGTGGTCGACGATCGGCAGCCCTGCCGCGCGCGCAGCCTCGACCTCGGCGCCCAGGCCCGGCTGCAGCGAATGGAACGTCACGCCCTCGATGCCCGCGAACGCCGCCGCGTAGCGCTCGATGCCGACGCGCCGGAACGGATTGCGCTGATGCGACGCGCTGCCGGTCCAGGCCAGCCCCACGCGCAGCCGCTCGCCGGGCAGCGCCTCGGCCGCGAAGCGGGTACGCCAGGCATCGACGGCGCCCGGCTCGGCCGTCAGATACGGCACATTGGCGCCGGCCGCCGCGTCGGGCAGGCCAAGCTGCCAGGGCACGCTGCCGATCGGCACCTGATAGTCGGCGGCGGGCAGGTGTTCGAGCGCGCCGTCGTTGCTGTACAGCTCGACGTGCTCGCCGAGGCTGCGCGACAGCAGCGCGCCCATCTGCACGAACGAATTCCACACCAGCCGCCCGCCCTCGCGATGCACCCGCGCGGCCAGCAGCGGGATCGTGCGCGCCAGTTGCAGCAGATCGCCCATGCCCTGCTCGCCCCACACCAGCAAGGTCTTGCCGGTCAGCGGCTCGCCGTGCCAGCGCGGCGCGGCCATCGCCGGGCGCGTGCCGCGCAGCTCGCTCGAACCCTGCCAGCGCGATTCGTGGCCGGACCAGCCGTCGGTGAAATTGCCGCGCACGAGCTGGATGATGCCGAGATTGAAGCGGAACGTTTCGTCGTCGGGCGACAGCGCCAGCGCGCGCTGCGCGCAGCGCTCGGCGTCGTCCCAGCGCTGCGCTTCCTTGTAGGCGCACGACGCGTTGTTCAGGGCCAGCGCGCTGTCCGGCACCAGTTCGAGCGCGCGTTCGGCCGCGGCCACCGAGCGTTCGAGGTCGTAGCGCGCGCGGTACGACACCACCAGGTTGATCCAGGCCTGCTCGTCGCGCGGGTTGGCCGCGACGGCCTGCTCCAGCAGCGCCAGTTCCTCGGCCGGATCGCCGCCCGTGATGCGCACCGCGATCGCCAGGTTGTTGCGCAGCGACGGCCAGTCGGGCATCAGTTCGAGCGCGCGCCGGTATGGCGCGATCGCCTCCGCGTGACGGCCGCCCATCTGCAGCGCATAGCCGCAATTGAACGCCAGCGCGGCCACGTCCGGCTCGATGCGCCACACGCAGGCCGCGAACTCGGCCGCATCGCCGTAGCGCTGATGTTCGAGCAGCGTGACGGTCAGCCGCGCGAGCGATTCGTAATCGAGCGCATGCAGCCGCGAGGCCGCGTCGAGCCAGAAGTCGCGCGCCTCGGTGCGGCCGGATTCGGTCGCCGCCAGCGCTTCGCGGAGGAATTCGAGCAGGGACGGATAGAGCGGGAACTGCGAATCGACGGGCGGTCTGAACATGGCGGGCATGGGGCCGGGCATCGGCGGACAGGGCAATGAAACGCATCTTACCGCGCGGCTCCGCCGGATCGACGATGCGCGCGCGCGGCATTGCCCACGCGCTCGCGATGCCATCGCAGAGTCGTCGCGCCGCATGCGCACCGCCCGGCGCAGCGGCGTCTCGCGCACGCTCGCCGTGCCGCCGCACCCCGCAAGATTCGCGCCCCGGCACACGCCGGGATACGCGCGCCGGCCGTTCCAGCCTCAGGGTCGCGCCGTTCCGGTAAAATTACGCGTTTTACGCCCATCCAAGCCGCGCGCCGGACTGGAGCGCCGGTTCGAGTCGTCTCGCGCCAGCCCCCGTCGGAACGCCCAGCGCCCACGAAGGCCCCTCATGCTCACGTTTCAACAAATCATCCTGACGCTCCAGTCCTACTGGGACAAACAGGGTTGTGCCCTGCTCCAGCCGATCGACATGGAAGTCGGCGCCGGCACCTCGCACGTCCACACGTTCCTGCGCGCGATCGGCCCCGAGCCGTGGCGCGCGGCCTACGTGCAGCCGTCGCGCCGCCCGAAGGACGGCCGCTACGGCGAGAATCCGAACCGCCTGCAGCACTACTACCAATACCAGGTGGTCATGAAGCCGGCCCCGGAGAACATCCTCGATCTCTACCTCGGTTCGCTCGAGGCGCTCGGCTTCGACCTGAAGCAGAACGACGTGCGCTTCGTCGAGGACGACTGGGAAAATCCGACGCTCGGCGCCTGGGGCCTGGGCTGGGAAGTCTGGCTGAACGGCATGGAAGTCACGCAGTTCACGTATTTCCAGCAGGCCGGCGGCCTCGACTGCAAGCCGGTGCTCGGCGAAATCACGTACGGGCTCGAACGCCTCGCGATGTATCTGCAGAAGGTGGAAAACGTCTACGACCTGATCTGGACGGAATGGGAAGAGCTCGGCCCGAACGGCCCGGAGCTGCGCCGCCTGACCTACGGCGACGTCTATCACCAGAACGAAGTCGAGCAATCGACCTACAACTTCGAGCACGCCAACGTCGATCTGCTGTTCACGTTCTTCAATAGCTACGAATCCGAAGCGAAGCGCATGATCGAGGCGAAGCTCGCGCTGCCCGCCTACGAACTCGTGCTGAAGGCCGGCCACACGTTCAACCTGCTCGACGCGCGCGGCGCGATCTCGGTCACCGAACGCGCGGCCTACATCGGCCGGATTCGCGCGCTGTCGCGGCTCGTGGCGCAGTCCTACTACGAATCGCGCGAGGCGCTCGGCTTCCCGATGATCGGCAATCCGGTGCGTGGCGTGCCGGGTCTCGCCACGGACGCCGACGCGGCCCAGCCGGGCTGGGTTCCGCCCCTGAAGGCCGAACGCAAGATCGACAAGGACTGACGAGATTCCTCCCATCATGACGCAATCCCATACCGCTCCCCTCCTCGTCGAACTGCTGACCGAGGAACTGCCGCCGAAGGCGCTGGCCCGTCTCGGCGACGCATTTGCCGAAGGCCTCGCGCAGCGCCTCGCCGCGCGCGACCTGACCGACGGCGAACCCGTGTTCGAACGCTACGCCACGCCGCGCCGCCTGGCCGTGGTGATCCGCAACGTGCGCGCCGTCGCGCCCGATCGCCAGGTGCGCGAAAAAGTGCTGCCCGTGTCGGTCGCGCTCGATGCCGAAGGCAAGCCCACGCCGCCGCTCGCGAAGAAGCTCGCGGCGCTCGGCCATCCCGACCTCGCCATCGACGCGCTCGAGCGCGCGCAGGACGGCAAGGCCGAAGCGTTCTTCATCAACTATTCGGCGCCCGGCGCGCAACTGGCCGACGGCCTGCAGGCCGCGCTCGACGAGACGCTCGCCAAGCTGCCGATTCCGAAGGTGATGACCTATCAACGCCCGGACGGCAGCGACGTGCGCTTCGTGCGCCCGGTGCTGCGCCTGACCGTGCTGCACGACACGCAGGTCGTGCCGGTCACCGCGTTCGGCATCGACGCCGGCGACACCACGCTCGGCCACCGCTTCCTGTCGACGGGCGCCGTGGCGATCCGCTCGGCCGACGCGTACGCCGACACGCTGCGCGAGAAGGGTCGCGTGATCGCGCACTTCGTCGACCGCAAGGAATCGATCCGCACGGCACTCGCCGAGCACGCCGAAGGCGATCTCGTGGTGATGCCCGAGGCGCTGCTCGACGAGGTCAATGCGCTGGTCGAATGGCCGGTCGTCTATGCCTGCCGCTTCGAGGACGAATTCCTCGACGTGCCGCAGGAATGCCTGATCCTGACGATGCAGACCAACCAGAAGTACTTCGCGCTGACCAACCCGGCCGGCACGCTGCGCTCGCGCTTCCTGATCGTCTCGAACATCGAGACGGCCACGCCGGCCGAAATCGTCGAAGGCAACGAGCGCGTGGTGCGCCCGCGCCTGGCCGACGCGAAGTTCTTCTTCGAGACCGACAAGAAAACCCGCCTCGCCGATCGCGTGCCGCGCCTCGCCAACGTCGTCTATCACAACAAGCTCGGCTCGCAGCTCGCGCGCGTCGAGCGGATCGAATCGATCGCCGCGCAGATCGCACCGGCCGTCGGCGCCGACGCCGCGCTCGCGCAACGCGCCGCGCGTCTGGCCAAGGCCGACCTGCTGACCGACATGGTCGGCGAGTTCCCCGAGCTGCAAGGCACGATGGGCACCTATTACGCGCGCCACGACGGCGAGCCGGACGAGGTCGCCGTCGCCTGCACCGAGCACTACCAGCCGCGCTTCTCGGGCGACACGCTGCCGGCCGCGCCGGTCAGCACGGCCGTCGCGCTGGCCGACAAGCTCGAAACGATCGTCGGCATCTGGGGCATCGGCCTCGCGCCCACGGGCGAAAAGGATCCGTTCGCGCTGCGCCGTCACGCGCTCGGCGTGCTGCGCCTGCTGCTCGAAAAGCAACTGCCGCTCGACCTCGTCGCGCTGCTGCGCACGGCCTACGCGAGCTTCGCCGGCATCGACGGCGTGGCCGATTCGACCGATGCGATCTACGCGTTCTTCCTCGATCGCCTGCGCGGCATCCTGCGCGAGCGCGGCTACTCGACGGGCGAGATCGACGCCGTGCTCGGCCTCGAACCGACGCGCGTCGACGATCTGATCGCCCGTCTCGACGCGGTGCGCGCGTTCACGCGTCTGGCCGAGGCGGAAGCGCTCGCCGCGGCCAACAAGCGGATCTCGAACATCCTGAAGAAGTCGGAAGGCGGCGCGCCCGGTGCGGTACAGCCGGCCCTGCTGGCCGAGCCGGCCGAACAGGCGCTGGCCGCGCAACTGGCGGAAGTCGCGCCGCGCGTGCAGTCGCAACTGGCCGTGCGCGACTACGCGGGCGCGCTGTCGGCGCTCGCCGCGCTGCGCGCCCCGGTCGACACGTTCTTCAACGACGTGATGGTCAACGCCGAGGATCCCGCGCTGCGCGCGAACCGCCTCGCGCTGCTGTCGGCGCTGCATCAGCAGATGAACTGCGTCGCCGACATCTCGAAGCTCGCCGCGTAAGCGGCGCGCCCCACGTCACGCGCGCCAGGAGCCCGTCATGCCCAACCGCAAGCTCGTCGTCCTCGACCGGGACGGCGTCATCAACGTCGATTCGGATGCGTTCATCAAGACGCCCGACGAGTGGATCGCGCTGCCCGGCAGCCTGGAAGCGATCGCGCGGCTCAACCACGCGGGCTACCGCGTGGTGGTCGCGACCAACCAGTCGGGCATCGGGCGCGGGCTGTTCGACATGGCGGCGCTCAACGCCATGCATCTGAAGATGCACAAGGCGGCCGCGGCCGTCGGCGCGCGCATCGACGCGGTGTTCTACTGCCCGCACACGGCCAACGACAACTGCGATTGCCGCAAGCCGAAGCCGGGCATGATGCAGATGATCCTCGAACGCTTCGAGATCGATGCGGACGACACGCCGATCGTCGGCGATTCGCTGCGCGACCTGCAGGCCGGCGTCGCGGTCGGTTTCCAGCCGCATCTGGTGCTGACGGGCAAGGGCCGCAAGACGCAGGCGGCCGGCAACCTGCCCGACGGCACGCGCGTGCACGACGACCTGCGCGCGTTCGCGCTCGATTTCCTGTCCCGGGAACCGGGCTGAGCGCGCGCCGCCCGCGCCCGTCCGCCCGTTCCGCCGTTTCGTCGTTTCGCTTCACGTTCGAGCCAAGCCGATGCTCATCATCCGTTCGCTGCTGCTACTCCTCTATTTCGTGCTGTACACGGTGCCGTATGCGACCGCGTGCTTCATCGCGTTCCCGTTCCTGCGCCCCGACGCACGCTACTGGATGGCGGCCGGCTGGTGCCGGTCGACGCTCGTCGTGGTGCGCGCGCTGAACGGCATCCGCTATCGCATCGAGGGCATGGAAAACCTGCCGGACGGCCCTGCCGTGCTGCTCTCGAAGCATCAATCGGCCTGGGAAACGCTGGCGTTCCCGGCGTTGATGCCGCGCCCGCTCTGCTACGTGTTCAAGCGCGAGCTGCTCTACGTGCCGTTCTTCGGCTGGGCGCTCGGCCTGCTGCACATGGTTCACATCAACCGCAAGGAAGGCAAGCATGCGTTCGATTCGGTGATCCGCCAGGGCAAGAAACGGCTCGAGGAAGGCGCCTGGGTGATCATGTTCCCCGAAGGCACGCGCACGCCCACCGGCCGCCAGGGCAAGTACAAGACAGGCGGCGCCCGCTTCGCGGTGGGCACCGGCGCGCCGGTCGTGCCGATCGCCCACAACGCGGGCCGCGTCTGGCCGCGCAATTCGTTCACCAAGTATCCGGGTATAGTCACGGTGTCGATCGGCAAGCCGATCGACTCGCGCGGCCTGAGCCCCGACGAGCTGAACACGCGCGTCGAGCAATGGATCGAGGCGGAAATGCGCCGCATCGATCCCGATGCCTACCGCCAGGAAGGCGGTACCGGCGCCGCACGATCCTGATTCAAGGTTTCATTCATATTGCGCACTGCCAAACGAAGCGAACTGATGCCCAAGCGTCCCAGGCCGCGGCCCGCCGTGGTCGCTCTCGATCATCACCAGCTCGATCTGCCGCTGTTCGACGGCCCGCCGCCCTCGCCGTCCGCCTCCCCGTCGCCGGAGCGCGACCGTTCGCTGCGCAAGCTGACGCTCGACGGGCGCGTGCTCGAATACCGGCTCCGGCGCTCCGCGCGCCGCACCATCGGCTTCGCGATCGACGGCAGCGGCCTCGCCATCACGGCGCCGCGCTGGGTCACGCTGGCCGACGTCGAAGCCGCGATCGCCGAGAAGCGGCGCTGGATCTTCGCCAAGCTGGCCGAATGGCAAACCCGTATCGAGCAACGCGCGCTGCCGCAGATCGACTGGAAGGACGGCGCGCGCATTCCGTATCTCGGCAAGCCGGTGGCAATCGCGCTGGCCTCGGCCGACGGCGCGCTGGCCTATGACGCCGAACGCGCCGTGCTCGCGCTGGGGCTGCCCGCGCATGCCGAAGCGCAGCAGATCAAGGATCGCGTGCAGGGCTGGCTGCAGGGCGAAGCGAAGCGCGTGTTCGGCGAACGGCTCGTGGTGTATGCCGAGAAGCTCGGCGTCAGCTACAGCGCCTATGCGCTGTCGTCGGCCTCGACGCGCTGGGGCAGTTGCTCGAGCGACGGCAAGATCCGCCTGAACTGGCGTCTCGTGCATTTCCCGATCTCGATCGTCGATTACGTGGTGGCGCACGAGCTGTCGCACCTGCGCGAGATGAACCACAGCCCGGCGTTCTGGCAAACGGTCGAATCGATCTTCCCGGAATTCCGCGAGGCGCGGCACACGCTCAAGAACCATCCGCCCGAGTTGCTGCCGGCGCTGTAGGCGCTCGTTCCGTTCGCACGCCGCCAAACGAAAAAGCGCCCCGAAGGGCGCTTTTTTCATGCACGGCGGCCCGAAGCTGGCCGCCCGCTGCCGGTTCAGTCGCGCGAGCCGCGCGTGCCGGCCTGGATGAACTCGATCTTGTAGCCGTCCGGATCCTCGACGAACGCGATCACGGTCTTGCCGTGCTTCATCGGGCCGGCTTCGCGCGTGACCTTGCCGCCCTGCGCCTTGATGGCGTCGCAGGCCGCGTAGGCGTCGTCGACTTCGAGCGCGATGTGGCCGTAGCCGTTGCCGAGGTCGTACGACGGCGTATCCCAGTTGTGGGTCAGCTCGATCACCGTGCCCGTGCTTTCGTCCTCGTAACCGACGAAGGCCAGCGTGAACTTGCCTTCCGGGTAGTCGTGGCGGCGCAGCAGCTTCATTCCGAGCAGTTCCGTGTAGAACTGGATCGAGCGGTCGAGATCGCCGACGCGCAGCATGGTGTGCAGCATTCGCATGATGGGGGACTCCGTGGGGAACAGTCTTTTGGGAACGGCCGAATTTACCAGACCTGGCCGATGTTCGCCGGGCGCGCCGCGAACGCCTTACGCGCGTGCGGCCGACACCCGTTGCGCCAGCCCGACGTATTCGTCCACGCCGACATCCTCGGCGCGACGCGCCAGATCGAAGCCGAGCGCCTCGAAATCCACCGTGTCGCGATAGGCGCCCAGCGTGTTGCGCAGCATCTTGCGGCGCTGCGAGAACGCGGCCGTGACCACCTCGCCGAGCACCTCGATGTCGACCGGCGCGAGCTCGTGCGGCGCGTACGGAATCATCCGCACGATCGCCGAATCGACCTTCGGCGGCGGCTGGAACGACTCGGGCGGCACGTCGAGCATCTTGTCCATCACGTAGCGGTACTGCAGCATCACGGACAGCCGGCTGAACGCCTTCGAGCCCGGCTCGGCCACCATGCGCTCGACCACTTCGTTCTGCAGCATGAAGTGCTGGTCGATCACGCGTTCGGCGAACGTCATCAGATGGAACAGCAGCGGGCTGGAGATGTTGTACGGCAGGTTGCCGATCACGCGCAGCGAGGGCTTCTCGCCCGGCAGCGCCAGTTCGGCGAAATCGAACGCGAGCGCGTCGCCGGCGTGCAATTCGAGCAGATCGCCGAAGCGCTGCTTGAGGCGGCCGATCAGGTCGCGGTCGAGCTCCACCGCATGCAGCGGCGATTCGGGCGTGGCGAGGCGCTCGATCACGGGGCCCGTGAGCGCGCCGAGGCCCGGCCCGATTTCGACCATGCGCTCGCCTCGCACGGGACGAATTGTCCCGACGATCGAATCGATCACGCCTTCATCGACGAGAAAGTTCTGCCCGAAGCGCTTGCGCGCGAAGTGTCCCTGGTGCTGTCTGCTGTTCGACATCGAAAACGAAAAAACGAAAAAAGTGCGCCGGCCGCTTCAGGCGGCGCGACGGTGACGTGCCATCGCCACGGCGGTATCGAGCGCGGCGATCAGGCTGCCGCAATCGGCGCGGCCGGTGCCGGCCAGATCGAGCGCGGTGCCGTGATCGACCGAGGTACGCACGATCGGCAGGCCGAGCGTGACGTTGATGCCCTCGCCGAACGTCGCGAACTTGAGGACCGGCAGGCCCTGGTCATGAAACATCGCGAGCACGCAATCGGCGTGCTCGAGATGGCGTGGCTGGAACAAGGTGTCGGCCGGGTACGGGCCGCGCGCATCGATGCCGCGCGCCTGGGCCTGTGCGAGCGCCGGCGAGATCGTGTCGATTTCCTCGCGGCCCAGATAGCCGTTCTCGCCCGCGTGCGGGTTCAGGCCGGTCACGAGGATGCGCGGCGCGGCGAGGCCGAAATGGCGGCGCAGATCGTGATCGACGATCGCCAGCGTGTCGACCAGCCCGTCGATCGTCAGCGCCGCGGACACATCCTTCAGCGGCAGGTGCGTGGTGGCCAGCGCGACGCGCAATGGCCGATCGCCGGTGCCCGCCAGCATCATGACGACGCGCGCGGTGCCGGTGCGTTCGGCCAGGTATTCGGTGTGGCCGGTGAACGGTACGCCGGCTTCGTTGATGGTACTTTTCTGCAGCGGCGCGGTGACGATCGCGTCGTACTCGCCGGCCGTGGCGCCGTCGATCGCGGCGTCGAGCAGGCCCAGCACGTACCGGCCGTTGGCCGCATCGAGCCGGCCTGCCTGCGACGGCGCGGCCAGCGGCCGGTGCGCGATCTCGACGCCCCCGCCGATGCCGAGCACCGCCGGATCGACGCCGGCGGCCTGCGCGCGCTCGGCGAACAGGGCGGCATCGCACAACACGGCGAAACGCGCATCGGGCCAGCGGCTGGCCGCCTCCGTCAGCGCGCGCGCGCACAACTCGGGGCCGACGCCGGCCGGCTCGCCGGTGGTGATCGCGATGCGCAGCGGGGCGTCGGATGACATGGCGGTTCGGCTCAGTTCGCCGGCGGCGCGTTCTTGATCTGCACGTAGGACGAATCGCGCAGCTCGCGCAGCCAGTCGGCATACGCCTGCTCGGCCTTGCGCTGGCCGATCGCCTGACGGGCGATGTCCATCTGCTTCTGGACCGAACCTTCCGCATCGCGGCGGCCCAGCACCTGGATCAGGTGGTAACCGTATTCGGTGCGCACCGGCTGGCTGACCTGGCCGTCCTGAAGCATGTTCATGGCGCGTTCGAATTCCGGCACCGTTTCGCCCGGGCTGATCCAACCGAGGTCGCCGCCCTGCGAGGCCGAACCGTCTTGCGAATAGGTGCGCGCGAAGTTCGCGAAATCGCCGCCGGACGCAATCTGGTTGCGGATATCGATCAGTTGCTGGCGCGCCTGGGCTTCGGACTTGCCGTCGCCGACGCGCAGCAGGATGTGGCGCACATGCGTCTGCACGATCTTCGGCGACGCGCCCGCGGTGCCCGACGCCGGGCGGCGGTCGACCAGACGCACGATTTCGAAGCCGTCCGGCACGCGGATCAGGGCCGGGTTGACCTGGCCCGGGCGCAGTTGCGCGACGGCCTGCACGACATCGGCCGGCAGCGCGCTTTGCGACTTGAAGCCGAGATCGCCGCCCGTCTTCGCGTCCTTCGCTTCCGATTCGCTCTTGGCGAGCTTCTCGAAGTTCGTGCCCGAGGCGAGCGCCTGCTTGAGCAGCGCGTCGGCCTTCTTCTGGGCGGTGTCGATCTGCGCTTCCGGCGCATTTTGCGGCGCGGCGACGAAGATGTGCTCGAGCCGCACGTCCTGCTGCGAACCGGCGTTCGGGCCGCGCTGGCTGGCGATGTAGGCCGCCACTTCGGAATCGGTCACGGTGATCTTGCTGTCGACTTCCTTCTCGCGCAGGCGCGACAGCAGCAGTTCGTTGCGCGCATCGCCGACGAACGTGCTCCAGGGCACGCCGAGCTTCTCGAGCTGGCCGCGATATTGATCGAGCGTCATGTTGTTGGCCGCGGCGAGCCGTTGCAGCGTGCTTTGCACGGTGGCATCGGTCACGGTGATACCGTCTTCCTTCGCCTTCTGCAGCTGGATGCGCTCCACCACCATCTGGTTCAGCACCTGCGAGCGCAGCTCGTCGGCCGGCGGCACCGGCGAGTTCTGCTGCTGCAGGCGGCGCTGGATCAGGCTCACGCGCTGATCGAGCTCGCGGCCCGTGATCACGCCGTCGTTGACGACCGCCACGACTTCGTCGGCCAGCGTCGCGCCGTTCGAGCCGAGCGCCTGCGCGGCCGCCGGGGTGACGGACAGCAGCGACATGACGGCGACGAGACCGGACACGATTGCTGCGAAGCGAAGGGATTTCTTCATTGCCACGGAAACTCCATTGAAAGCAGGCTGGGCTGGCGCCGCAGCGGATGCGGACGCTTTAGTCATAGTTGCTGAATCGGGCCAGCGGCGGCGCTTGCGGCGGCAGCGGCGTATAGCCCGGGACGCCTTCCTTGAAGGCGGCGACGAGCCCGTTGTCGACGCTCGTGAGCCCCTTGAGCGTCAGTTGGGCCATGAAGCGCGTCGCGGAGTTCTGCTGCCCCGACGTGTTCACGCCGTTCGCGATGCGCTGGATGCCGACGCCGAGCGCCCAGCAGTCGGCATCGTACTGGAACCCAAGTAGACCGTCGACCACGCGCTTGCTGGCCAGATCGTAGTTGAACCGGCCGACCGCGTAGAGGTGGCGCGTCAGCGGCCATTGGCCGGAGATCAGCACCTGGTTGATCGGCTCGTTGTCCAGCGTGGTGTTGGCGCGCGTGTAGCGGTACGCGACGTTGAGCACGCGGCGCTCGGCCGGGCTCCAGCCGAAACCCACGCTCGACTTCACGAGCTGGTTGTTGTCCGCGTTGTACTGGAACGCCGTTTCCGACGCGAAGTTCGCGCCCAGCTTGACCGACGCGCCGAGGATCAGGTCCGAGTGGCGTGCCTGGGTGGCGGCTTGGGTCTGGCCGAGCGTGACGCGCTGATCGGTGAAGTAATACTGCTGCGCGATCACGAAGCGCGCGCGCTCGTCGCCCGTGGCCGGGTTCAGGAAGCGCGTGGTGATCGCGGCCGTCAGGCGGTTTTCGTCGGAGATCCGGTCGTTGCCGACGAACGTGTTCGTCGTGAAGATCTCGGCCAGCCCGAAATCCGATTCGGCCGTGTCGAACAGCGGCGCGTTGAGCTGGTTGCGGTACGGCGTGTAGACGTAGAACAGGCGCGGTTCGAGCGTCTGGATGAAGTCCTGCCCGAACAGCCGCACCGACCGGTCGAACACCAGCCCGGTATCGAGCGAGAGCGTCGGGATCGAGTAGGTGAAACGCTTCGGCTGGCCCGGAATGCCGCCCGTCGTGGTGGTCAGGTCGTACGATGCGATGTGCATCTGGGCCTTCGGCACGAAGAAGTAGCCGGGGCCGTAGACGCCGTACGACACGTACGGGTTGAACATCACGCGGTCGCCTTCCGGCTGATCCGCGGTGGTGATGCGGAACCGCGAGTAATCGGCTTCCGCGCCGAAATCGAAGCCGCCGACGTCGTACTTCGTGTACTTGACGTTCAACTGCGGCTCGCGGCCGTACGGCGCGATCGACGGCGGCAGCGTCTGCCAGTGCTGGTAGCGCGCCAGCACCGACCACGGGCCGTTGTTGTACGTCAGGCCCGCTTCCTGTTGATACAGGGTTTGCGTGCCGTTGGCGAACTGGTTCGTCGAGCCGAGGTCTTCCGGATAGGTGCTGTCCGAGACCTTGTTGTAGTAGATGTAGCCGCCGAAACCGCCGCCGAAATTCTGCTGGTGCTGCCAGTAGATCGCGTAGCGGTTGCTATGTGTCAGATGATCGTCGGGCAGGAATTCGCCCGTCAGCGTGCCGGCGTAATTCGGCGACAGATAGCGGAACTCGGCGCGC
The DNA here is from genome assembly GCF_017104645.1 of Burkholderia sp. Ac-20379. GTDB lineage: Bacteria > Pseudomonadota > Gammaproteobacteria > Burkholderiales > Burkholderiaceae > Burkholderia. The sequence goes on along the minus strand of NZ_JAAGPF010000045.1, from coordinate 21,688 downwards.
GTGAAGAAGCCGCGCTTGGAAATGACTTCCGGCGTCAGCGTCAGGTCGCGGTTCGGCGCGATGTTGAAGTAATACGGTGCGGCCAGCTCGAAGCCGTTGGTCGAACTCAGCGAGACGGTGGGCGGCAGGAAGCCGCTGCGGCGCTCGCCCGACAGCGGAAACGTCAGCCACGGGCTGGCGAAGATCGGCATGCCCTGGAAGAACAGCACGCCGTTGCGCGCCACGCCTTCGTCGGCGCCGGTGTCGAATTCGAAGCGGCTGCCCTTGATGTACCAGGCCGGATCGACGCAGTTGCAGGCCGAATAGGTGGCGTCGGTCAGCACCGAGCGCTCGCTGTCGAGCAACTCGGCCTTGGCGGCGCTGCCCGAGCCGCCGGAACTCGTGAAGCGGTACTTCGGCGTGCTCATCGTGCCCTGGGTCGCCTCGACCTTCAGGTGCGCTTCCGGGCCGTAGAACGTCGATCCGTTGCCCGACACCGTGACCTTGCCATAGGCATCGGCCATGTCGGTGTCCTGATCGTAGTGCAGCGCATCGGCCTTCACGACGCTCGTGCCGCGCCGCAGTTCGGCCGAACCCTTGGCGGCGAGATCCTGATCGGTGGTGCCGCTCGTGTGATCGGCCAGCACGAAGCCGGCCGGCTTGCTGCCGGTGCGCAGCGGATGCTCCTCGAGCTGCGGCACGAGGCGCAGATCCCACGGCGACGCGCCGAGCGGCTGCGGCACCGCAGCCGAACCCGCGAGCTGCGCCTGCGCGACCACGGGCACGAAGCCGGGTACGGCGAGCAGGGCCACCGCGAGGCGCCGTTTGCGCGTCGCGGGCTCGCTGCGGGTGACAAGCGGGAAAATCGGTTTAGGCGGCATCGATATCGGGCGAATCGGCCCCGGGGGATCCCTGCGTTCGCACGTCGAGCCCCCCGCGCAATCGAACCGTGACTGCGACGGACGCACACGAAGGGGGCGATCGGCGGGCGGCTCGACGGGCCGCAGGCGGGCTGCGGCCCCGCAACCGGCGGGGATTGACACGGGACGCGTCAAAAAAGTCGTGGGGTATTATATGGCAAGACGTTCCCCCCTCCCCCGAGTTTCCGTTTCGTTCGATGACGCTCCCTTCCACCGCCCCCGCCTCGCCCACTCCCGACAGCACCGACCCGCGCCGCGACCAACTGCTCGCCTGGCTGGCCGGTTTCGGCAGCCGTTACGCCCTGGACCTCGCCACGCTCGCGCCGGCTTCGGCCGATGCGAGCTTCCGGCGCTATTTCCGGCTCGCGAGCGGCACGGCGGCCGGCGGCACGGCGATCGCCGTGGATGCCCCTCCGCCCGAGAAATGCCGCGAGTTCGTGCAGATCGCCGGCCTGCTGGAAGCAGCCGGCCTGCACGCGCCGCAGGTGCTCGAACACGATTTCGAGGCGGGCTTCATGCTGGTCACCGATCTCGGCACGGCCACCTACATCGGCGCGCTCGACCCGGCCGACACCGCCGCCGCCAAGCCGCTGATGCGCGACGCGCTCGACGCGCTGATCCGCTGGCAGCTCGCTTCGCGCGAAGGCGTGCTGCCGGCCTTCGACGAGGCGTTCCTGCGCCGCGAGATGGAACTGATGCCGGAATGGTTCGTCGGCCGCCATCTCGGCAAGGCGCTCGACGAGCGCCAGCGCGGCGTGCTCGACCGCACCTTCGCGCTGCTCGTGGCGAACGGCCTGTCGCAGCCGCAGGGCTACATGCTGCGGGACTTCATGCCGCGCAACCTGATGATCGCCGCGCCGAATCCCGGCGTGCTCGATTTCCAGGACGCCGTCTGGGGGCCGCTCTCGTACGATGTCGTCTCGCTGCTGCGCGACGCGTTCATCAGTTGGGACGAGGAATTCGAGCTCGACTGCTTCGTCTATTACTGGGAGCGCGCCCGCAAGGCCGGCCTGCCGGTGGAGGCCGATTTCGGCGAGTTCTACCGCCAGCTCGAATGGACGGGCCTGCAACGCCACATCAAGGTGCTCGGCCTGTTCCCGCGCATCCACTACCGCGACGGCAAGCCGCGCTATCTCGACGATCTGCCGCGCTTCCTCGGCTACGCGCGCAAGGTCGCGCAGCGCTACCGGCCGCTCGCGCCGTTCGCGAAGCTGCTCGACGAACTCGAGGGGCAGGCCTCCGTCGAGGTCGGCTACACGTTCTGACGCCCCCCGCTCCCGCTTTCCAGACCTTGCCCCGATGACCATCAAGCTCGATACCGCGATGATCTTCGCCGCCGGACGCGGCGAACGGATGCGCCCGCTCACCGACCGCTGCCCGAAACCGCTGCTCGAAGCCGGCGGCAAACCGCTGATCGTCTGGCAGATCGAGCGGCTCGCCGCGGCCGGGTTCACGACCATCGTGATCAATCACGCCTGGCTCGGCGAACAGATCGAGGCCGCGCTCGGCGACGGTTCGCGCTGGGGCGTGCAACTGCGCTATTCGCCGGAAGGCGAGGCGCTGGAAACAGCCGGCGGCATCGCCCAGGCATGGCCGCTGCTCGAGGGGCCGTCACCGATCTTCGTGGCGGTCAGCGGCGACGTGTTCTGCGAATTCGACTACGGCTCGCTGCGCGAGCGCGCCGCCGCGATGGCCGCGCTCGACGCGCCGGGCCTGCATCTCGTGATGGTGCCGAACCCCGCGTTCCATCCGGCCGGCGATTTCGCGCTCGACGCCCACGGCCGGCTGTCGCTCGACGCCGCCGGGGCCGAAGCCATCCGCTTCACGTTCGGCAACATCGGCCTCTACGACCTGCGCATGTTCGCCGACCTGCCACGCGGCAAGCGCCGCGCGCTGACGCCCTACTACCGCGACACCATCGCGGCCGGCCGCGCGAGCGGCGAACTGTACGAAGGGATCTGGGAAAACGTCGGCACGCCGGCGCAGCTCGCCGATCTCGACGCCCGGCTGCGCGGCGTCTGATCCGCCTCGCCGACGAGGTGGCGCGCCTGCCCGGCGCCGCACCCCCGCCGCGCGCTCAGGAGCGCGACATCGCCGGCGCCGCGGTTGCCGACGCGGCGTCCGGCGCCGCCTCGCGCTGCTGCTGTTGCAGCGCCCACATCTGGGCATAGTGGCCGCCCGCGCGCACCAGTTCGTCGTGCGTGCCGCGCTCCACGATCCGCCCGCGATCCATCACGATGATCTGCGCCGCATGCACGACGGTCGACAGCCGGTGCGCGATCACGAGCGTCGTGCGATGCCGCGCGATCTGCTCCAGCTCCTGCTGGATCGCCCGCTCCGAGCGCGAATCGAGCGCCGACGTGGCCTCGTCGAACACCAGCACCGGCGGATTCTTGAGGATCGTGCGCGCGATCGCCACGCGCTGCTTCTCGCCGCCCGACAGCTTCAGCCCGCGCTCGCCGACGGTCGTGTCATAGCCGTTCGGCAGCCCTTCCACGAATGCATGGATGTGCGCGGCGCGCGCGGCCGCGATCACGTCGTCGCGTGTCGCCTCGGGCCGCCCGTAGGCGATGTTGTAGTGGATCGTGTCGTTGAACAGCACGGTGTCCTGGGGCACGATGCCGATCGACGCGCGCAGCGACGCCTGCGTGACGTCGCGCAGATCCTGCCCGTCGATCGTGATCGCGCCGCCCGTGCCGCGCGGCAGGTCGTAGAAACGGAACAGCAGGCGCGACAGCGTCGACTTGCCCGAACCGCTGTGGCCCACCACCGCCGTGGTCGTGCCGGCCGCGATCGTGAAGCCGACGTCGTGCAGGATCTGCCGCGCCGGCTCGTACGAGAAATTGACATGCTCGAAGCGCACTTCGGCGCCGCGCACCGCCAGCGCCGGCGCGTCCGGCGCGTCGGCCACTTCCTGCGGCGCGGACAGCAGCCCGAACATCCGATCCATGTCGGTCAGGCTATGCTTCAGCTCGCGATAGACGATGCCGAGAAAGTTCAGCGGGATATACAGCTGCAGCATGAACGTGTTGATCAGCACCAGATCGCCGAGCGTCAGGTGCCCGGCCAGCACGCCCTGCGTCGCGCGCCAGAGGATCAGCACGAGGCCCACGCCGATGATCGCCTGCTGCCCGAAGTTGAGCAGCGACAGCGAACGCTGCGAGCGGATCGCGGCCTGGCGGTAGCGTTGCAGGTTCTCGTCGTAGCGCCGCGCTTCCCACTCCTCGTTGCTGAAATACTTGACCGTCTCGTAGTTGATCAACGAATCGATCGCGCGCGAGCTGGCCCGCGAATCGAGCTCGTTCATGGTGCGGCGGAAATGCGTGCGCCACTCCGTGACCTTGATCGTGAACGCCACGTAGCCGGCCAGCGCGCCGAGCGTGATGAGCGCGTACCACGCGTCGTACTTCACGACGAAGAAGCCGAGCACCAGCCCGACCTCGATCAGCGTCGGCAGGATGCTGTAGAGCGAATAGGAAATCAGTTGCTGGATGCCGCGCGTGCCGCGCTCGATGTCGCGCGACATGCCGCCCGTCTGGCGATCGAGGTGAAACCGCAGCGACAGCCCATGCAGGTGCCGGAACACCTGCAGCGCGAGCTGGCGCACCGCGCTCTCGGTCACCTTGGCGAACAGCATCTCGCGCAGCTCGGTAAATAGCGAAGTGGACAGCCGCACCAGCGCATACGCCACCACCAGCAGCCCGATGCCGCCCGCCAGCACGATCGGCGCCGACTGTTCGGCTCGGCCGAGCGCCTGCAGATGCTGAACCGGCGTCAAGCCGTCGACGATCCGCTTCATGACGATCGGCACGCCGAGGTTGGCCAGCTTCGCGCCGATCAGGCACGACAGCGCGAGCAGCACCCGGCCCTTGTAGGTGGTCAGGTAGGGCAGCAGCGAACGGATCGTCTGCCAATCGTTGCGCGGCCCGGCGGCGGCCGGCGCGGGCTCGGAGGAAGCGGGAAAGCGGCGCATGAGGGGACGGTGCGCATGCCGTCGACACAAGGCCGGACACGCGCTTTCTCGTACAATTTCAGAATCCTGCATTGTCGCAGAAGCCGATTCGCGTCGCTGGCCCTCCGGCCGCGCCGCGCCGGCCGTCACCCAGTGGAACCCCGTCATGACTGAATCGTCGCCGCAACTCCCGCAGCAGCAGCCCACGCTGCGCGTCGTCCCGCAACCGTCCGAGGCGAACGTCCACGGCGACGTATTCGGCGGCTGGATCATGTCGCAGGTCGACATCGCCGGCTCGATCCCGGCCAGCCGCCGCGCCAACGGCCGCGTGGCGACGGTGGCGGTGAATTCCTTCGTGTTCAAGCAGCCGGTGTTCGTCGGCGATCTGGTCAGCTTCTACACGCAGATCGTCAAGACCGGCAACACCTCGATCACGATCGGCGTGGAAGTGTATGCGCAGCGCATGGGGCTGGCGGGCGAGGTGGTGAAGGTGACCGAGGCCACGCTGACCTACGTGGCGACCGATTCGGAGCGGCGCCCGCGCGCGCTGCCGCCGGTCGCCTGACGCCGCGGCCGGCTCAGGCCGGCGCCAGCGCGAACTCGCGCATGGCCGGGATGAAATCGTGGTTGAGCTTCGGCTTGCGCGACAGCTTGGCCAGCACGTAGCGCTCGAACGGGCCGAGCGCGGCCCATTGCGCGGTTGACGGCGCCGGCAGGCCGGCCAGCGCGCACTGCGCCGTCAGCGCGGGCGGCACCGCCGAACGATCCGCCCAGCCGGGCGCGGGTTCGGGCTCGAACGTTTCGGCCGGATCCACGCCCTGCGCGTGCAGCATCCGCGCGAGCGCCTCGCCGAAACCCGCGTCGATCTCGGGATTTTCCCTGTCGGGAGTCATGTCCGGATCGGCGCCGGCCGCCGCCGGAAACCGCGCCAGCCGCTTGCGGTCGTCGAGCGGCAACTGCTGCCACTGATCGAGCGAGATCCGCAGCCCGCAACGGTCCAGGTGAAAGCGCACGATCATCGGGATGTAGGTGAAATCCTCCGACGAGTGGATTTCGAAGCCGAACAGCAGCGGCGCGTCGCGCAATTCCATGCGATTTCCGAGAGTGATGGGCCAAGTGGCAGGCGGCGGGATTCGCCGCGATCCGGTATTGTAGAACCCGTCCGCGCCGCCGCGCTTGCCCTTGCCTGCGTCGTGCCGGCACACCGTCGAATCTGCAGAACCCGCCGCCCCCGCTGGAGCCTCCGTTGAACCCGTCCCCCGAATCCCTCGAACCGAACGGCGCCGTCGAAGTCGCGATTTCGCGCCATCGCGGCGGCGAGATCGCCGACACCGCCGATCACGTCGGCCAGGAATGGCCTGTCGCGCTGGTGTTCAACGGCATCTCGCACGCGGTGATGATGTGCACGCCGCGCGACCTGGAGGCGTTCGCGGTGGGCTTCGCGATCTCGGAAGGGATCGTCTCGCGCGGCGCCGACATCAAGGACATCGAAGTGACGCTGCGCACCGACGCGGCCATCCCCCACGCGGAGATTCATCTCGAGGTGATCCAGCAGGCGTTTCTGGCGCTGAAGGACCGGCGCCGCGCGCTGGCCGGGCGCACCGGCTGCGGCGTGTGCGGCGTCGAGAGCATTGATCTGCTCGACCTGGCCCCCGAACGCGTGCCCGTGACCGGCTTTCTCGACCGCATGGCGCCCGACGCGCTGGCGCAGGCGGCGCGCGCGCTGCCCGCGCATCAGGCGCTGACCAGGCTGACGGGCGGGCTGCACGCGGCCGCCTGGTGCGACGCCACGGGCGCAATCCGCTGCGCGTTCGAGGATGTGGGCCGCCACAATGCGCTCGACAAGCTGATCGGCCATCTGGTGCTCGCGCGCGCCGATCTGACCGACGGCTTCGTGTTCCTGTCGAGCCGCGCCAGCTACGAGCTGGTGCGCAAGGCCGCGCGCGTCGGCATCCCGCTGGTGGCGACGATTTCGGCACCGTCCTCGCTGGCGATCGCGATCGCGCGCGAAGCGGGCCTGCGGCTCGTGAGCTTCTGCCGCGAATCGGGCTACGTGGATTACGGCACGGCCTGAGCGCGGCCGAACCGGCGCGCCGCGCATCCAGCCGGCACGCCTCGCCGGCAGCCGCTACACTGCCCCGATGCGCCCTTTCGCTGCGGCGCCCGTGCCCGGAGGCTTACCGCCATGCCGATGACCGACCTGTTCCCCTGCGCCGCCGTGCGCGCCGCCCGGCCGGTTCCGGCGCCCGCCGAAAGCCGCATCGCGCCGCACTATGCCGGCGCCGATCTGCTCGACGCGTTCGCCGTCACGCTGCCGCCCGCCGCGCACTACGACATCGACGCGCTCGCCCGGGCCACGCTGAACGATCCGCCCGCCTGGTTCCGCGCGCTGCTCGCGTTGCGCGACCGCCTCATGCGCGGCTTCGGCGTGACGTCCTCCACCGCGATGCGCGCCAGGCTGCAAGCCGACCGCGCGGACCGCATCGATTTCTTCCGCGTGCTGTCGCGCGACGAGGCCGAGCTGATCGTCGGCGAAAACGACATCCACCTCGATTTCCAGTGCTCGCTGCTGTATCGCCCGAAGGCCGGCACGCAGCAGTTCGAGCTGGTGGCCACCACGGTGGTGCGTTGCCACAACCTGCTCGGCCGCGCCTATATCGGCGCGATCGCGCCGTTCCATCGTGCGGTGGTGCGCACGCTGCTCGGCCGCGCGGCGCAGGCCCTCGCTCGAGCGAACGCCTGATTCGAACGCCCGCTTCGAAAGCGCGCTTCAAAAGCCCGCGTCAAGAGCCCGATACGCAATACGCCGCCCAAGGCAAAACGGCCCGGTCAATCGTGGCCGGGCCGTTCATCCGCTGGCGACGCGCCGGTCGTTCAGTCGAACTGACGAAAATCGGGCTTGCGCTTCTCGAAGAACGCGCCGATCGCCTCGCGCGCTTCCGGCCCGCGCAGCATCTCGCCGAAATGGCGCGCTTCCTCGTCCATGCGCTGCGCCACCTCAACGGTGCTGCCGGTGCGCTTGATCAGCGCCTTGGTCACGCGCAGCGACGAGGCCGGCAGCGCCGCCAGCTTGGCGGCCTGCTGCGCCGCGAACGCGTCGAGTTCGGCAGCCGGCAGCACGCGGTTGACGATGCCGATGCGGTGCGCCTCCAGCGCATCGAACGGCTCGCCGAGCATCAGCTTTTCCGCGGCGATCTGGTGGCCGGCAAGGCGCGTCAGCAGCAGGCTCGAGGCGGCTTCCGGGCACAAGCCCAGTTGCGTGAACGGCAGCGACAGCTTGGCCGTATCGGCCGCATACACCAGGTCGCAGTGCAGCAGCATGGTCACGCCCACGCCCACCGCGATGCCCGGCACCGCCGCGACGATCGGCTTGGCCGCCGTGCTGATCCGATCCAGGAACTGGAACACCGGCGCATCGGGCGTGTTCGGCGGCGACTTCATGAAATCCTCGAGGTCGTTGCCGGCGCTGAAGTTGCCGTCGCTGCCGCGAATCAGGATCGCGCGCACCGCGCTGTCTTCCTGCGCGCGGGCCAGCGCATCGGCCATCGCCTGATACATCGCCGCCGTGATCGCGTTCTTCTTCGCCGGGCGCGCGATCGTGATCGTCAGGACGCCGTCCGCGACGTCGGTCTGGATATCCATCTCACCGTCTCCTCGTATCTCGTACGCACCATCTCGTGCGTAAAAAAGCGGTGCGCGAGCGTTGGCCCGCGCACCGCCGTGATCGGCTGCGAAACCCGCTTACAGCCGTTCGATGATGCCCGCGGCGCCCATGCCGGTGCCGACGCACATCGTGACCATCCCGTACTTCAGGTTGCGGCGGCGCAGCGCGTGCACCACCGTGGCCGCGCGGATCGCACCGGTCGCGCCGAGCGGGTGGCCCAGCGCGATCGCGCCGCCCATCGGGTTGACCTTCGACGGATCGAGGCCCAGGTCGCGAATCACGGCCAGCGATTGCGCCGCGAACGCCTCGTTCAGTTCGATCCAGTCGAGATCGTCCTGCTTGAGGCCGGCGGCCTTCAGCGCGGCCGGAATCGCTTCCTTCGGGCCGATACCCATGATTTCCGGCGGCACGCCGCGCACCGCGAAGCTGACGAAGCGCGCCAGCGGCGTCAGGTTGAATTCCTTGAGCACCTTCTCCGAGACGACGATCAGCGCACCGGCGCCGTCCGAGGTCTGCGAGCTGTTGCCGGCCGTGACCGTGCCCTTGTTGGCGAACACGGTGCGCAGCTTGGCCAGGCCTTCGGGCGAGGTGTCGGCGCGCGGGCCTTCGTCGAGCTTGAGCTCGCGCGTGAGCACCTCGACTTCGCCGGTCGACAGGTTCGGGAAACGCTCGGTGATCGTGTACGGCGAGATTTCGTCGTCGAATTCGCCGGCCTGCTGCGCGGCGAACGCCTTGCGGTGCGATTCGACCGAGAACGCGTCCTGATCCTCGCGGCTCACCTTCCACTGCTCGGCCACGCGCTCGGCCGTCAGGCCCATGCCGTAGGCGATGCCGACATCCTCGTTGCGGTCGAAGATGTGCGGCGACAGCGACGGCTTGTTGCCCATCATCGGCACCATGCTCATCGATTCGCAGCCGCCCGCGATCAGCGCATCGGATTCGCCCACGCGAATCCGATCCGCCGCCATCGCCAGCGCGGTGATGCCCGAGGCGCAGAAGCGGTTGACGGTCACTCCGCCGACTGTGTTCGGCAGGCCGGCCAGCAGCGCGCCCATGCGCGCCACGTTCAGGCCCTGCTCGGCTTCCGGAATCGCGCAGCCGATGATCGCGTCCTCGATCAGCTTGGTGTCGAGGCCCGGCACCTGGCCGACCGCCGACTTGATCGCGTGCACCAGCAGTTCGTCGGGGCGCGTGTTCTTGAACGCGCCGCGCGGGGCCTTGCCGATCGGCGTGCGGCTCGCGGCGACGATATAGGCGTCTTGCAGTTGTTTGCTCATTTGAAGCTCCTTAGGTCGCTCAGTTACGCACCGGCTTGCCGGTCTGCAACATGCCCATGATCCGTTCCTGCGTCTTCTGCGTGCCGAGCAGTTCGACGAAGGCGCGGCGCTCCAGCGCGAGCAGCCATTCCTCGTCCACCGTGCTGCCGGCTTCGACGTCGCCGCCGCAGACGGCTTCGGCGATGCGGCTCGCGATCTTGTAGTCGTGCTCGCTGATGAAGCGGCCGTCGCGCATGTTGACGAGCTGCGCCTTGATGGTCGAGATCGCCGAGCGGCCCGCCACCGGAATCTCGCGGGCCTTCAGCGGCGCGCGGTAGCCGGCGTCGGCCAGCGCGCGCGCTTCCTTGCGGGCCACGTCGAGCAGTTCGAACACGTTGAACACGATGGTGTCCGACGGCTTCACGTAGCCCATCGCGCGGGCGTCGTGCGCCGAGGCCGACACCTTCGCCATCGCCGCGTTCTCGAACGACTTGGTGACGAACTTCAGGATGTCGGTGGTCGCACCGGCCGCCGTGGCGGCTTCGGCCGCGCGCAGCGCCGCTTCCTTGAGGCCGCCGCCGGCCGGCACCAGGCCCACGCCCACTTCCACGAGGCCGACGTAGCTCTCGACGTGCACCACGCGCTTGGCGCTGTGCAGCATCAGTTCGCAACCGCCGCCGAGCGCGATGCCCGACACGGCCGCCACCACCGGCACGTTCGCGTACTTCACGCGCAGCATGCCTTCCTGGAACTTCTTGACGAACGGCTCGATGCCCTTCGCGCCGCCCATCATGAACGCGGGCATCGCCTCCTCGAGGTTCGCGCCGGCCGAGAACGGGCCGCCCGGCGTGCCGAGCTTCAGCGAGGTCGGCTGCCAGATCACCACGGCCTTGTAGTCCTTCTCGGCCAGCTCGATCGCCTGCACGAGGCCATCGATCACGCCCGGGCCGATGGTGTTCATCTTCGACTTGAACGAGACGATCACCACGTCGTCCTGGCCCGCGCGCTCGTCCACCCAGGCGCGCACCGAATCGGTCTCGATCAGCGTCTTGCCCCAGGTTTTCGGATCGCGTCCGGCCTCGCCGATCAGCGGCGCGCGGAATACCTGGCGCTCGTACACCGGCAGCGTCGAGCGCGGCACGAACCGGCCGGCGGCCGGCGACCACGACCCTTCGTCGGTATGCACGCCGCCCTTCTCGGCCACGGCGCCTTCGAGCACCCACGACGGCAGCGGCACGTTGGCGAGCGCCTTGCCCGCGGCGATGTCTTCCTGCACCCATTCGGCGATCTGCTTCCAGCCGGCGGCCTGCCAGCCTTCGAACGGGCCTTCGCTCCAGCCGAAGCCCCAGCGGATTGCCAGATCGACGTCGCGCGCGTTGTCGGCGATCGATTCGAGGTGGTAGCCGATGTAATGGAACACGTCGCGGAACACCGACCACAGGAACTGCGCCTGCGGATGCGTCGATTCGCGCAGCAGCTTCAGGCGTTCGGCGGGCGGACGCTTGAGGATGCGGCCCACGGTTTCGTCGGCCTTCGCGCCGCCGTCCACGTAGCTGCCCGATTTCGGATCGAGCACCTTGATCGCCTTGCCTTCCTTCTTGTAGAAGCCCGCGCCGGTCTTCTGGCCGAGCGCGCCCTGCTTCACCAGCTCGGCGAGCACGGGCGGCGTTTCGTACACGGGGAAGAACGGATCGTCGGCGAGGTTGTCCTGCATCGTCTTGATGACGTGCGCCATCGTGTCGAGGCCCACCACGTCGGCGGTGCGGAACGTGGCCGATTTCGCGCGGCCCAGGCGCGCGCCGGTCAGGTCGTCCACTTCGTCGAAGCGCAGGCCGAACTTGGCGGCCTCGGTGATCACCGCGAGGATCGAGAAGATGCCGACGCGGTTCGCGATGAAGTTCGGCGTGTCCTTCGCGTGCACCACGCCCTTGCCGACCACGCTGGTCAGGAAGGTTTCGAGCTGGTCGAGGATCTCGGGCCGCGTGGCGGCGGTCGGGATCAGTTCGACGAGGTGCATGTAGCGCGGCGGGTTGAAGAAGTGCACGCCGCAGAAGCGCGCCTTCAGCGCGTCGGCGAAGCCGTCCGACAGCGCCGTGATCGACAGGCCCGACGTGTTCGACGCGAAGATCGCGTTCGGCCCGATGTGCGGCGCGACCTTCTTGTAGAGATCGTGCTTCCAGTCCATGCGCTCGGCGATCGCCTCGATCACGAGATCGCACTCGGCGAGCTTGGCGATGTCGTCTTCGTAGTTGGCCGGTTCGAGGTATTTCGCGTCGTCCTTGACGCCGAACGGCGCGGGCGACAGCTTCTTGAGATTCTCGATCGCCTTCAGCGCGATGCCGTTCTTCGGGCCTTCCTTGGCCGGCAGATCGAACAGCAGCACCGGGACGCGCGCGTTGACGAGATGCGCGGCGATCTGCGCGCCCATCACGCCGGCGCCGAGCACGGCGACCTTGCGAATGATGAAATTGCTCACGGGATTCCTCCGGATGGAAACGCGCGTCGCGCCCGGCGGGTGGCGAATGGGACGACGCGGCGTATGAGAGTGCGAGGTGCGCCCGGGTCGGCCGCGCATCGGGCGCGCCGCCGACCCGGGCCGGGCATCAGAACAGCGCTTCGTCGACTTCCATCAGCGTCTTCGAGCCGGCGCGCGCGGCGCGGATCGTGGCCGCCGTTTCCGGCAGCAGACGCGCGAAGTAGAAGCGCGCCGTGGCCAGCTTCGACTTGTAGAACGGATCGCCCGAGGCTTCCTTGTCGAGCGCGAGACGCGCCATGCGCGCCCAGAAGTACGAGAACACCAGGTGGCCGGCCGTACGCAGGTAGGGCACCGCGGCGGCGCCGACTTCGTCGGGGTTCTGCATCGCCTTCATGCCGATTTCCATGGTGAGCTTCTGCATCTTTTCGCCGAGGTCGGCGAGCGGATTGACGAACTCGGCCATTTCCGGCTTGACGCCTTCGGCTTCGACGAACGCGGTGACGATCGCGCCGAACTTCTTCAGCTTCGCGCCCATGTCGCCGAGCACCTTGCGGCCCAGCAGGTCGAGCGCCTGAATCGAGTTCGTGCCTTCGTAGATCATGTTGATGCGGGCGTCGCGCACGTATTGCTCCATGCCCCATTCGGAGATGAAGCCGTGGCCGCCGTAGATCTGCATGCCGTGGTTGGTGCACTCGAACGCGTTGTCGGTCAGGAACGCCTTGATGATCGGCGTGAGCAGCGCGACCAGATCGGCGGCTTCCTTGCGGGCCGCTTCGTCGCCGTGCGAGAGCTCCTTGTCGATCTGCAGCGCCGACCAGTACGTGAATGCGCGCGCGCCTTCGGCGTAGGCCTTCTGCGTCAGCAGCATGCGGCGCACGTCCGGGTGGACGATGATCGGGTCGGCGGCCTTTTCGGGCGCCTTCGGGCCGGTCAGCGAACGCATCTGCAGGCGTTCCTTCGCGTAGGTCAGCGAGTTCTGATAGGCGATTTCGGTCAGGCCCAGGCCCTGCATGCCCACGCCGAGACGCGCCGCGTTCATCATCACGAACATCGCGTTGAGGCCCTTGTTCGGCTCGCCGACGAGCCAGCCCTTCGCGTTGTCGAGGTTCATCACGCAGGTGGCGTTGCCGTGGATGCCCATCTTGTGCTCGATCGAGCCGCACTTGATGCCGTTGCGCTCGCCCGGCTCGCCCGACGCGTCGGGGATGAACTTCGGCACGATGAACAGCGAAATGCCCTTGGTGCCCTGCGGCGCATCCGGCAGGCGCGCCAGCACGAGGTGGACGATGTTCTTCGACATGTCGTGCTCGCCGCTCGAGATGAAGATCTTCGTGCCGGAGATCACGTAGGCGCCGTCGCCGGTGGGTTCGGCCTTCGAGCGCAGGATGCCGAGATCGGTGCCGCAGTGCGGCTCGGTCAGACACATCGTGCCGGTCCATTCGCCCGACACGAGCTTCGGCAGGTATTGCTTCTGGAGTTCGGGGGCGCCGTGCGCGTGGAGGCACTCGTAGGCGCCGTGCGACAGGCCGGGATACATCGTCCAGGCCTGGTTCGCGGAGTTCATCATTTCGTAGAGCGCGTTGTTCACGAACGCCGGCAGGCCCTGGCCGCCGTAGTCCGGATCGCAGCCGAGCGCGGGCCAGCCCGCCTCGATGTACTGCGCATACGCTTCCTTGAAGCCGGTCGGCGTCTTGACCACGCCGTCGCCTTCATATTTGCAGCCTTCGCGGTCGCCCACCTGATTGAGCGGGAACAGCACCTCGGCGCAGAACTTGCCGGCCTCTTCGAGCACCTGATTGATGGTGTCCGCGTCGAGATCCGCGTGTTTCGGCATCTGCTTCAGTTCGGCTTCGACGTTCAGCAACTCGTGCAGCACGAATTGCATGTCGCGCAGCGGGGCAACGTACTGTCCCATGACTCTCTCCAAAGGTAGGGCAATGGCTGGAGCCTTGCGCGGCGTCACTGCGCCGCTACCGGCTCTCGCTCTGATACGAAACGATCGTCTTTTCCAGCGCAGCCCAGGTCAGACGCACGCCGTCCGGCAGATGCAGGAAACGGGCGTCGTGATGCAGGCCGAGCGTGAAGCTGTACAACTCGAAGAGCATCACGTCCGGATCCGTATCCGGGCGCAGATGGCCTTCGTCCTTCGCCTGCGAAATCGCGCGCAGCAGCGCCGCACGCCAGGCCGTCACGCTCGCGATCAACTGCTCGCGCACCGGGCTGTCCGGCCGGTCGTCGTACTCCACCGCGCCGCTGATGTAGATGCATCCGGTCGTCACTTCCTGGATGCGCTTCTCGATCCAACGGGCCAGCATCGCACGCAGACGCGGCAAGCCGCGCGGTTCGCGCAGGCTCGGAAAGAACACCTCGCTCTCGAAGCGGCGGTGATACTCGCGCACGACCTCCACCTGCAGATCCTCGCGCGATCCGAAATGCGCGAACACGCCGCTCTTGCTCATCTGCATGCGCTCGGCCAACAGGCCGATCGTCAGACCTTCCAGCCCGTCACGGCTGGCGAGGTCCAAAGCTGCTTCGAGTATCGCGGCACGCGTCTGTTCGCCTTTTCGCATAAGCTTGATGTCTAAACCGTTCACGGGTGATCCAGAAAATCGAACGGCCGTACTATTATTGAGTGCGGCCGTCGTTCAAACAAGGAATTAATTAGATACCGGTGTCTAACCGCCCCGCTATTGTTGTCAGGTTCGGGCGGAACCGGAAGCAGGGCTTGTCCGCCCCTGCCGGGGGCTGCCGACCAGCCCGTTTTGCGCAACGAACGGGCCCGGCGGCGGCGCGATGACCGGCGGTTAGTCGTAGCCGCCCACCGTCAGCAGCTTCATCGACCAGCGGTACGCGGTGTAGGCGAGCCAGTTCAGCATCCGCTCGCCAGCCGGCCGCGCCGCAAATCGGGCCGGATCGATTTCGCGACCGTCGGCAAAGGCCGCGTCGATCGCCTCGCGCAACGCGCGAATCTCGTCGTCGTGCTTCACCAGCACGACGTTCGCTTCGTTGTTGAGCATCAGGCTCAGCGCGTCGAGATTCGACGAGCCGACCGTCGCCCAATTGTCGTCGACCACCGCCACCTTGCCGTGCAGCATGGTCTTGTCGTACTCGGCCACCCGCACGCCGGCACGCAACAACGCATGATAAAGGAACGGCACCGCGGTATCGAGCGCGGCAAATTCCTTGCGCCCGATCAGCACGCGCACCTCGATGCCGCGCCGCGCCGCGTTGGTCAGCGCCCGGCGCAGCTTGCGGCCGGGCATGAAATACGGATTGGCCAGCACCACCGATTGCCGCGCGCGGCCGATCGCGGCCAGATAGGCCTTTTCGATCGCGCGCCGGTTCAATACGTTGTCGCGCGCCACGAACGCGACGCTCGGCTCGGTGATGTTGCGCAGCGCGCCGGCCTTGACCCAGCGGTGGCTGCGCATCCAGCGCCGGAAGCGCGCGGCGAACGCCTCGCTGGTGACCACCGGCGGCGCGTACTGCGCGTAGCGCTTGTGGCCCATCCGCACCCGATACCACTGCACCTCGAACGCCGCGCGAATGTCCGCCACGGCCGGCCCGGCCAGCTCCACGGCGAAATCCCAGCGCGCGAACGGCAGCGTCTCGCCGTTCTGGTCGAAGTCGTCGACGATGTTGATGCCGCCGCAGAACACGTAGGCGTCGTCGACGCAGGCCAGCTTGCGATGGGTGCGCGAAAAGCCGAAGCGGCCGAACAGGTAGCGGTTGTAGATGCGATGCTCGATGCCGGCCTCGGCCCATTGCTCGAACAGCGGCAGGCGCGCGGTGCCGATGCCGTCGGTGATCACGCGCACGTGCACGCCGCGCGCGGCGGCGCGCAGCAGCGCGTCGGACACCAGGCGGCCGGCGGGATCGTCGCAGAAGATATAGGTTTCGAGCAGCACCGACTGCGAGGCGGCGTCGATGCGGCGCACCAGCAGCGGGAAGAACTCCACACCGCCCGTGCAGAGCGTGACGGTGTTGCCGGACGAAAACGCGAGCCGCGACGACGAGCCGCGCTCCTGCAGGAACAGATCCCGCAACTGGGCGAGACGCAGCCGCTGGCCGCCGCTCATGCCCCGCGCGCCGCGAGACGTTCGGGCAACTGCAGGATCGCTTCGGCGTTGGACGGCGAGTAGCAGCGCTCGGCGGCCTCGCGGTACGGCAGCCAGACGTAATCGGTGTGCTCGCGCGGCGACAGCGTGACGGGAATCCCGGCCGGCACCTCGAGGCTGAACCAGTGCTCGGTGTTGCGCGTGACGCCCGGCGCGTAGCGATGGAGATAGTGCGGATAGATCGCGTACTCGATCTGGTGGCGCCAATCGTGGAGCGCACCGGCCGGCACGGCCGCGCTGCCGACCACGATGCCGGTTTCCTCGCCCACCTCGCGCGCGGCGGTGGCGTCGAGCGGCTCGTCGAGCCAGTCTTTCGCGCCGGTCACCGATTGCCAGAAGCCGGGTTGATCGGCGCGCTTGATGATCAGCACGTCGAGCGCGGCGGTGTGGATCACGACCAGAACGGATTCGGGGATTTTCGGCGGCTTCGTCATGACTTGCGGGGCGGCGGCCGGCGCGCGTCGAGTACGGGCGTCGGCCAGGCGGGGCTTCGGAACCGGCAGACTGTACCGCAAAACGGTGGCCGGCGCGTGTCGAAGGCGCCTGCCACGAAGGCTGCGCGTTGCCGTATCGCAAGACGGCGGCGCCTGCGGGAGACGCCGGCCAGCCTGCCGCTGCAAGGCTGGCCCGCGGCCGCCTACGCGCGCGGCACGATCGTCAGCAGCACCGTCAGCGTGACGATCGACGCGATCGTCGAGAACAGGATCGTGCGCGAGGTCACCTGCGGCTCGCGGCGGTAGAACTCGGCCAGCATGAACGGCCCCGTGCCGGTCGGCAGCGCGGCCAGCACCACCGACATCGACACCAGCACCGGCGGCAGATCGAACACGCGCGCGGCGAGCCACCACGTCAGCGCCGGCTGCCCCACCAGCTTGATCACGGTCAGCAGCAAGGCATCGGGCAGCACGCCGTGCGCGGGCCGTTTCTCGGCGAGGAACAGCCCCAGGCTCACCAGCGCGCACGGGCTGGCCGCGCCGCCGAGCAGCTTCAGGAACGTCTCGGCGCTGGCCGGCGGCGCGACATGCGCGGCCGACACGAGCGCGCCGAGAATCGGCGACACGATCAACGGATTGCGGCCCAGCGAGCCGAGCACCTTCAGCGCGAGCCGGTGCGGCGCGCGCTCGCTTTGCAGGCCCACCTCGATCAGCACGATCGCGAAGCCGAACAGCACGCAGGCGACGATGATCGTGACGATCGTGGTCGGCATCAGGCTGGCCGGGCCGAACACCAGCAGGCACAGCGGGAAGCCGATGTAGCCGGTGTTCGGATAGGCGGCGGCGATCGCGTCGACGCTGGCGTCGGCCAACGGCCGGCCACGCCAGAGCCGCAGCGCCAGCACCACGAGGAACACGACCGCGCAGGCGATCGAGAACGCGGCGATGAAGCGCGGCTGGTCGAGCTGCGCCCAGGTGGCATGCGCCATCACGTCGAACAGCAGCGCCGGCAGCGCGAGCCAGACGACGAAGCGGTTCAGTTCCGACGCGGCGGTCGGGCCGAGCAGGCCGCGCCGCCGGCACAGGAAGCCGGCAAGGATCAAGGCGAAGATGGGAAGCAGGATGGGCAGCGTGGCGGACACGGCGAAACTCGACGAGAAAACGAAACCAGCCGGCACAGAACGCGACACGGGCGCACGACGGCGCCCGGCGGGCCGGAAAGCCGCGAGGGTAACTCGCCAACTTGATACAATCCAATGCGATTTTTAGGTTAATTCAATACCTTTTTTGCATCGTGATCGACATCAAGCCGCTCCGCTACTTCGTCGTGCTCGCCGAAACCGGCCATTTCGGCCGCGCCGCGGCCCGGCTGAACCTGTCGCAGCCGCCGCTGTCGCGCCAGATCGCGGCGCTCGAAGCCTCGCTCGGCGTCACGCTGGTCGAGCGCGGGCCGCGCGGCGTGACGCTGACGCCGGCCGGCGAGCGCTTCCGCGACGACGCGAAGGCGATCCTCGCGTCGATCGAGCGCGCCGCGCACCACGCGCGCGCCGCTGCCTCGGGCGCGGCCGGCAAGCTGACGATCGGCTTCACGATGTGCGCCGCCTACAGCGTGGTGCCGCGCTACGCGCGCGAATTCGGCGCAGCCTGGCCCGAGGTGGCGCTGCATCTGCGCGAGACCGTCTCGAACGATCTGACCGAGCAGGTGCTGAACGGTCATATCGACGCCGCCATCCTGTTTCCAGGCGCCCCGCTCGCCAACCTCGAACAGCGCACGGTGGTGACCGAGCCGCTGTGCGTCGCGCTGTCGCGCGATCACCCGCGCGCGCGGGCGCGCCGGTTGCGGATCGCCGAGCTCGCCGACGAGCCGTTCGTGGCGGCCGTCGAGGCCGTCGCGCCCACGCTGCGCGCGGCGATCGTCGACCATTGCCGGCAACTGGGCGGCTTCGAGCCGAACATCCGGCTCGAAGTGCAATTGCAGCAGACCGTGCTGGGGCTCGTGGACGAAGGCGTCGGCGTGGCGCTGGTGCCAGCCTCGATGCGTCGTGCGCAATGGGCCGGCGTGGTGTTCCGCCCGCTCGTCGACGCGCCCACCATCGAGCAGGCGCTGGTGTGGTCGCCGTCGAACCGCAACCCGTGCCTCGCGCGTTTCCTCGCGCTGGCCTGAACGGCGGCAGCCAATAAAAAACCCTGCCGGCGTTGCCACCGGCAGGGTTTTTCGTCTTGCATCGCCGCGCTTCACGCGGCGCGCGGCACTCAGGCCTTCGGCTGTTCCGGCTGGCGCAGACGGATATGCAGTTCCTTGAGCTGGCGCTCGTCGACCGGGCTCGGCGCCTGCGTCAGCAGATCCTGCGCGCGCTGGGTCTTCGGGAACGCGATCACGTCGCGGATCGAATCGGCGCCGGCCATCATCGTGACGATGCGGTCCAGGCCGAACGCGATACCGCCGTGCGGCGGCGCGCCGTATTGCAGCGCGTCGAGCAGGAAGCCGAACTTCGCCTGCGCCTCTTCCGCACCGATCTTCAGCGCGCGGAACACCTTGCTCTGCACGTCTTCCTGGAAGATCCGCACCGAACCGCCGCCGATTTCCCAGCCGTTCAGCACCATGTCGTAGGCCTTCGCCAGGCAACGGCCCGGGTCGGTTTCGAGGTATTCGAGGTGCTCGTCCTTCGGGCTCGTGAACGGGTGGTGAGCGGCCACGTAGCGCGCGTCGTCCTCGTCGTACTCGAACATCGGGAAATCGACCACCCACAGCGGCTTCCAGCCCGATTCGACGAGGCCGTTGGCCTTGCCGAATTCCGAATGGCCGATCTTCAGGCGCAGCGCGCCGAGGCTGTCGTTGACGACCTTCGCGCGGTCGGCCGCGAAGAAGATGATGTCGCCGTCCTGCGCGCCGGTGCGCTCGAGGATCGCGGCGATCGAGGCGTCGTGCAGGTTCTTGACGATCGGGCTTTGCAGGCCGTCGCGGCCCTTCGCCTTTTCATTGACCTTGATCCAGGCCAGGCCCTTCGCGCCGTAGATGCGCACGAATTCCGTGTAGCCGTCGATGTCGCCGCGCGTCAGTTCGCTGCCCTTCGGTACGCGCAGCGCCGCGACGCGGCCGTCCTTCGTGTTGGCCGGTGCGCTGAACACCTTGAAATCGACGTCCTTCATCGCGTCGGTCAGCTCGGTGAATTCGAGCTTCACGCGCAGGTCGGGCTTGTCCGAGCCGAAACGCGCCATCGCTTCCGAATACGGCATGACCGGGAACGTGGCGGCCAGTTCGGCGCCGATCGTCGTCTTGAAGACGTGACGGATCATTTCCTCGAACAGATCGCGGATTTCCTGCTCGCCGAGGAACGAGGTTTCGCAGTCGATCTGCGTGAACTCGGGCTGGCGGTCGGCACGCAGATCCTCGTCGCGGAAGCACTTGGTGATCTGGTAGTAACGGTCGAAGTTCGCGACCATCAGCAGCTGCTTGAACAGCTGCGGCGATTGCGGCAGCGCGAAGAACTGGCCGGCGTTGGTACGCGACGGCACGAGATAATCGCGCGCGCCTTCCGGCGTGCTCTTGGTCAGCATCGGCGTTTCGATGTCGATGAAGCCTTGCGCGTCGAGGTACTTGCGAACCTCGATCGCCACGCGGTAGCGCAGACGCAGGTTGTTCTGCATGTGCGGGCGGCGCAGATCGAGCACGCGATGCGTCAGGCGCGTGGTTTCCGACAGGTTGTCGTCGTCGAGCTGGAACGGGGGCGTGATCGACGGGTTCAGCACCGTCAGTTCGTGGCACAGCACCTCGATCTTGCCGCTCTTCAGGCCCGCGTTGATCGTACCGTCCGGACGGCCGCGCACGAGGCCCTTGATCTGGATACAGAACTCGTTGCGCACGCCTTCGGCCGCCGCGAACATCTCCGCACGGTCCGGATCGCACACCACCTGCACGAGGCCTTCACGATCGCGCAGGTCGATGAAGATCACACCGCCGTGATCGCGGCGGCGATGCACCCAGCCGCACAGCGACACGGTTTGACCCAGCAGGTGTTCGGTCACGAGACCGCAGTATTCAGTTCGCATCGACATGATGTTTGCTTTCGTTCGGTTTGATCAACGGGGCGCCATTCGCACCCGGGCATTACAGCGGAGGCTCGACGGGCGGACGCGCGGGTGCGGGCAGCGGCACCGACGGCGCGACGACGCCCATCGAGACGATGTACTTCAGCGCGGCGTCGACCGACATGTCGAGTTCGACGACTTCGCTTTTCGGCACCATCAGGAAGAAGCCGGACGTGGGGTTCGGCGTGGTCGGCACGTAGACGCTCACGTACTCTTCCTTCAGGTGGTTGACCACGTCGCCGCCCGGCGCACCGGTCAGAAACGCGATCGTGTAGGAGCCGCGACGCGGATACTCGATCAGCAGCGCCTTGCGAAACGCATTGCCGCTGCTCGACAGCAGCGTGTCCGACACCTGCTTGACGCTGGTGTAGATCGGCCCGACCACCGGGATATGACGCACCACGGCGTTCCACCAGGTGACGAGCTTCTGGCCGATGAAGTTCTGCGTGGCCAGGCCGACGACGAAGATGAACGCCAGCGTCAACACCGCGCCGATGCCCGGCAGATGGAAGCCGAGCACGCGCTCCGGCTGCCACGATTCCGGCAGCAGCAGCAGCGTCTGATCCATGATGCCGATCACCGAGCCGAGCACCCACAACGTGATCGCGAGCGGGACGAGGACCAGCAGGCCGGTCAGGAATACGGTTTTGAGGGTCGTCTTCTTCATCATCTGCCGTCAGGTAAAACGCGCCGCTCCCGGCACGAACAAGCCGCCGCCCGTGCCGGGCGCCGGACGATCAGGTGTCGCTGGCGGCGGCCGGCGCGGCGCTGGCCGGAGCCGCGCTAGCGGCCGGTGCGGC
>NZ_JAAGPF010000496.1 GCF_017104645.1 Burkholderia sp. Ac-20379 | reverse complement strand
GCAGGACACACAGCGCGAAGAAGAGAATATGAAGTATGGGGAGAATGTGGTGATCGTCGCAGGAGAGGGACGCTGCAAGAGTCCAAGGGTGCGTATAGCCGCGAGCGACGAGGACGACAGAGACGGAACACAGACAGACCGCGGTACGCGATAAGAAGGTCTACGGACGAAGCGCGGTGAGCACTAGCGACAGATACAGGTGTATGCTCAACAGCCGCTTCTTTTTTTTTTTTTTTC
>NZ_JAAGPF010000495.1 GCF_017104645.1 Burkholderia sp. Ac-20379 | reverse complement strand
GTCTCGGCCACCTCGCAGGCCAGTTGCGCGCTTTCGCTCGCCTCGCCGCCGCGCGCGGCTTCGAGCACGAGGCAGCCGGGCCGTTCGGGATCGCTTGCGTAGGTGCGCGCCGCGCGGCCGATCAGGTCGGCCAGCGCGGCGGCGGGCGGGCGGCCCGGCAGCAGGATGTCGGTCAGCGCGAGCGCCGAGCCCGCGTAGCGCTCCAGCACCTGACGGAAGAACGCCGCCTTGCTGCCGAACGCCGAATAGAAGCTCGGCGCCTTGATGCCGAGCGCGTCGGTCAGGGCGCTCAAGCCCACCGCGTCGTAGCCCGCCGCATGGAACATGCGCTGGCCCACCTCGAGCGCCGCATCGGGGTCGAATGCGCGCGGGCGGCCACGCCCGGGTTTACCGCTGTTGATTAAATTAGCATTCACTACAAAAATACCTTGCGTTGTCGTGACTCGAAATTTATAGTGACCGCTAATTTAATTCAAGGAGTTCATGCGATGAATACGGAAGCAGCAGGCTGGCAAGGCAAATCGGTGATGGTGGTGGGCGGCAGCCGCGGCATCGGCGCGGCCATCGTGGCGTGGTTCGCGTCGGCCGGCGCGACGGTGCGGTTCACCTGGGCGGGTTCGCAGGCGGCGGCCGAGGCCGTAGCGAAGGATACCGGCGCGCTGGCCGTGCGCGCGGACGCGGCGGATCGCGACGCGTTGCTGGCCGTGGTGCGCGAGGCCGGCCCGCTCGACGTGTTCGTCTACAACGCCGGGCTGTTCGTCGGCGGCGATCCGCTCGCGATCGACGCCGATGCCATCGATCGCCTGATCGACGTCAACGTGCGCGGCGCGTACCACGCCAGCGTCGAGGCGGCGCGGCTGATGCCCGACGGCGGCCGGATCATCTCGATCGGCTCGGTGAACGGCGACACGGTGCCGTTCGAAGGGGCCGCCGCGTACGGCATGAGCAAATCGGCGCTGCAAGGGATGACGCGCGGCCTCGCGCGCGATTTCGGCGCGCGCGGCATCACCGTCAACGTCGTGCAGCCCGGCCCGACCGACACCGACATGAATCCCGCCGACGGCCCGCTGGCCGAGCAGATGCGCAGCTACATGGCGATCCGCCGCCACGGCACCGCGGCCGACGTCGCGAGCCTGGTCGGCTATCTGGCGTCGCCGGCCGCGCGCGGCATCACCGGCGCGATGCACACCATCGACGGCGGTTTTGGCGCCTGAGCGCGGATCGTTTCCGATTTCGACTCCGAACCCGATCCTGAGGAACTCACTATGAAAATCGGCATCATCGGCCTTGGCGCGATGGGGCGCGCGATGGCGCGCAATCTCGCGGCGGCCGGCCACGACGTGCATGCCTGGAGCCGTTCGGGCGCAAGCGTGGAGGGCGTGACGCCCGCCGCCTCGCCGGCCGCGCTGCTCGATGGCGACGCGCTGCTGACCATGCTCTCCGACGACGCCGCGATCCGCGAGACGCTGATCATGCCGGGCCTGCTCGCGCGGGCGCGGCCCGGCCTCGTGCACGTGGTGGCGTCCACCATTTCGGTGGCGTTCGCGCACGAGCTGGTGGCGCTGCACGCGGCGGCCGGGGTGGGCTACGTGTCCGCGCCGGTGCTCGGCCGGCCCGACGTGGCGGCGCGCGGCGAACTGAACGTGCTGACGGGCGGCAAGCCCGACGCCGTGAACGCGATCCGGCCGCTGCTGGAAGTGATCGGCGGGCGGATCTGGGAGATGGGCGAGGACGCGCCCGCCGCCAACGCCGCGAAGATCGCCTGCAACATGATGATCACGATGGCGATCGAAGCGATGGCCGAGGCCGTCGTGCTGACCGAGGCGAACGGGCTCGGGCGCGAGCGCTTCTTCGAGCTGATTCTCGGCACGCTGTTCGGCAGCCGGTCGTATCAGGTCTATTCGGCCAATCTGGCGCAGGGCAACTACGAGCCGGGCTTCAAGGCGACGCTGGGGCTGAAGGATCTGCGGCTCGCGTCGGAGGCGGCCGCCGAGGCCGGGCGCGCGTTGCCGATGCTGTCGGCCGTGCACGGGCGG
This sequence comes from Burkholderia sp. Ac-20379, assembly GCF_017104645.1. Taxonomy (GTDB): domain Bacteria; phylum Pseudomonadota; class Gammaproteobacteria; order Burkholderiales; family Burkholderiaceae; genus Burkholderia. The sequence continues at coordinate 1,567 of NZ_JAAGPF010000495.1, read as the reverse complement.
ATGCAGGAGACGGTGGCGGCGGGGCTGGGGGAGCGGGACTGGTCGGTGATGGCGGAGGTGACGATCAAGGGGGCGGGCGCGGCGAAGGGGTGAGCGGTGGGGGCGCGGTGGTGGGCGTTAGGCGGCGGTAGCGTCGCCGGCTGCGCATGGCCATACCCGCCATGCCGGTTCGACGCCCGGGGCCGCGTTCCTGGCCTCAACGCCCGGCCGAGTCCTCCAGCAACCGTCCCACGACGCCCACGATCCGCTCCAGCAACACTTCGTCGTAAGGCAGCCACGGCACGGCATGAACGCGCGCTCCGTTCGGCGCGAGTTCGATCTCGACGGCCTCGCCGTTGCGCGTGACGCGCCCCGTCGCGCAGTGCACGGCATGCTCGCCGATGCACAGGTGCCGCGCCTCGAGCGCAATCTCTCCGCGTGCGATCCGCTCCGAAAACAGCATCGCCAGCACCTGCTTGCGATGCCGCGCGATCTCGCCGAGCGGCGCGTCTGCAAGACGATGCAGCCGATGTTCGCGATCGATCGCGGCTTGACGGCTCGCCTCGCCGTGCGGATCGTCGTCGAGCGCAAACCCGGCCGCGCTGACCAGCAGATCCACCGCGCGCGCGATTTCCGAAAACACCGCCGGCTCGATCTCGCCGATTGCAATCGGCACCCATCGCGCCGCGTACCGGCGCTCGAAACCGAGCCGGCCCGAGGTGCCCGGGCCTTGCGAACCGGGGTAGAGCCGCGCCGCCACGGCAAAGCGCGCGCGGATCGCGCCGAATTCGCGGGTCAGGCCGTCGTCGTAGGCGTGCAGCACCCAGCCTTCGCGCCGCGCCAGGCCGATCAGCGGCCGCACCGACAGCACATGCCCCGCGAACATCGATGTGTCGGACGACGCAAGATCGTCGGCGCCCGCTGTATAGCATTCGCGGAACGCCTGCTTGAACGGCTGCCGCAGCTTGCGCGCGAGCACCGCGCGCTGCCACGCCAACCGCTCGCCGGCGGAAGCCGTCGACGGATGCCAGAGCCGGATCGGGCCGGTTGCCGCGATCTCGCAGCGCCGGCCCTCGGCGTCGAGCCCATGCACGCCGTCGGCCGAGCGGATGGGCATGAACGCGATGCGCGTGCCTTCGGGAGATTCGGCTTGCCAGACGACGTTGGCGGCGAATGCGAAGCCATCGGGCGTATCGATCAGATAGCGTTGCCAAGCGTCGCGATCGAGCGCCGTGTCGCGCCAATAGCTCGTTTCGAGGCATGTCGCCAGCATGGCCACTCGCTTGCGGTCGGGCTTGGCGTTGGGCTTGCCGTCGAGCGTCATGCGCAGCGCCACGTGCGGGCGCTCGCCCAGCCCGCGCTCGGCCGGCTTCAGGTTGCGCTCCAGCTTCTTTTTCACGCCGGCATGGCGGACCACGGCCAGCGCGTCGCGCAGCGCGCGCACGCCTTCGGGCGTCGGCGCGGCTTCGACGGCGTGGCCGAGCGCGATGGCCAGCGATTGCGACGGCGCGGTTTTGGCGGCGGTGGGCGCGACGCTGGCGCGGCTCAGCAGCGGGCCGATCAATGCGGGCAGCCACGGCTCGTCGCG
>NZ_JAAGPF010000494.1 GCF_017104645.1 Burkholderia sp. Ac-20379 | reverse complement strand
ATCGATTAAATCCCGGGCGACGTCGCCTGCCCGCCGGCTGGATGCGGCCCGGGTCGCGTGTCCGAGCGCGCGTCCGAGCGCGGTGCCGTCGACCGCGACAGCGCCTCGGTGAACGCCCGCGCGGCCCGCGCGACCTGCGCCGCGAGCAGGCTGCGATCCGTCGCCTGCTGCGACGACACGGCATCGACGCCGGCCGCGATCGGCGCAGCCGCACGCGGCGCGCCGAACATCGCGGCGAGCATCCGCGCGTGGGCGGGCGTGACGATCAGCAGCTCGATGCGGCGGTTCGAGGCGTCGTCCGCATCGCGCGTGATCGGCGCCCGATCGCCCATCCCGATCACCTGCAGAATTTGCCCGGCCGGAAGGCCGCCGCGACGCAGCATCCGCTGCGCGCTCATCGCACGGTCGCTGGACAGATCCCAGTTCGAGCGCGACGTCGCGTCGGTGCCGCGATACGGCACGGCGTCGGTATGGCCGATCACCAGCAGCGGATTGCCGACCGTGCGAAACAGCCCGGCGATCTCGGTCAGCAGCCGGTCGAACGGCGCCGCGACCTGCGCGCTGCCCCGTTCGAACAAGCCCCGCTCGTCGGTGTCGTGCAGCATCACGCGCAGCCCGAACGGCGTCATCATCGAATCGATGTGGCGCTCCAGATGCTCGGCGCGGCCGAGCGCTTCGATCTGCCGCGCGAGTTCGAGCAGCTCGTCGTCGGCCGTCGTCAACGCGGCGTCGGCGTCGGTGCCCGGGTCGCCCGCGGTCTGCAGCCCATGCGACACGGCTTTCGGAACCGGCGTGTCGAGTTCGATCGCGCGGTCGAGCGAGGCGCTCGCGCCATCGAAGAAGCGCACCGACCCCGGGCTCTCCATGCGCCTCTCGATCTGGTCGAGCTTCGCGCGCGTCGACTCCTCGTCGCGCGCGCCAAGCACCCACATCACCAGAAACAGGCACATCAGCGCGAGACAGAAATCCGCGAACGCGACCTTCCATGTGCCGCCGTGATCGTCGTCGTGATGCGCGCGCACCACGCGCTTGACGATCGTGTCGTGACGGTCGCCGCCGCGACGCCGGCCTTCCTCGCGTACGCCGCTCATGTGGCCGCCTCGATCTCGTTGATCCATTCCTCGAGCTGGGCGAAGCTGGGCTTGTTGGTCAACTGCACGAGCCGGCGGCCCGCGTCGATCGCGAGCAGCGGCGGCTTGCCGGCCGCGTATGCGACGAGCGCCACCTTCACGCATTCCATGTCGGAGATCTCGGCGGTCACGATCTGCTTGATCATGTTGCTGAGCGGATCGAGCACGCCGTAGCAGAAGAAAATGCCGATGAACGTGCCGATCATCGCGGCGCCCACCTTCTCGGCGATCTCGCCGGCGGTGGCGCCCTCGTTGACGCTGCCCATCGCGATCACGATGCCGAGCACGGCCGCGACGATCCCGAAGCCCGGCATCGCATCGGAAATCTTCTTCATCGAGCGCGACGGCTGCTCGAGATCGTTCTGCACCGCTTCGAGCTCCTGTTCGAGCACGCCTTCGATCTCGTGCGCGCTGATCTTGCCCATCGCCATCAGCCGGAAGTTGTCGACGATGAACGCGAGCAGCTTCGGCTCCGCGAGCACCAGCGGATAACGCTGGAACAGCGGGCTGTCCTGCGGCGCCTCGACGTGTTCGTCGAGCGCCTTCAGATCGCGGCCGACCTGCAGCAGTTCGTACATCAGACACAGCAACTGGCGCTGGAACACCTTGCCCGCCGTGCGCTTGCGCAACGTGACCGTCTTGCGGAGCTGGATCAGCATTTCCGTGAGCACGTGGCGCGGGTTGCCGAGCACCAGTGCGCCCACGGCCGCGCCGACGATGATCATCAGCTCGACCGGCTGCCAGAGCTTGGCGAAATCGCCGCCCATGAACGTGAAGCCGCCGAAAACGCAGGCCAGCACGATGAGGATGCCGCCTATCTGTTGCATGATCCGTTCCTTGTCAGTCGCGCCGCATCAGCGCGGCGTCAGGTGGGTGCGCATCTTTCGCAACGCCGCCTTGTTGATCTGGCAGACTCGCGCCGCCGTCAGATCGAGCACCGCGGCGATTTCCGCGAGCCCGAGCTCGAATTCGTAATGAAGCTGAACCACGCGCTGCTCGCGCGGATCGAGCGCCAGCAGCGCATGCGTCAGGTCGATCCGGTTCTGCACCTGCGCTTCGGCGCCTTCGTGCGCAAACGCGTCGCCCTGCTGCTCGAACAGTTCGTCGAAGCTCAGGAACGCATCCGCGCAATCGTCGCGCTGCCAGCGCGCGATGGTGTCGGCGTCGGCGTCGAGCGCCTCGGCGAGCTCCGCATCCGTTGGATCGCGCCCCAGCGACGCCCGCAGCGCGCGCTCGCCGGCGCGCAGCCGATGCGCGCCCTGCCGCGCGCCGCGCGGCCGCCAATCCTGGCGACGCAGTTCGTCGAGCATCGCGCCGCGCACGCGCACGGCCGCGAAGTGCTCGAAATCGCCGTCGGGCTCGCCGTAGCGCCGCAGCGCCTCGAGCAGGCCGATCAACCCGATCTGTTCGAGATCCTCGCGCTCCATCGTGCCGCCCGCATGCAGGCTCATCCGCCGAGCAATGCGCGTGACGAGCGGCGTGTGACGCAACAGCCAGCGCTGCTCGTCGTCGCGGCGCTGGAGCGAATCCGCGCGCTGCACGCTCCGGTATTCGAGGCTGGTCGACACGTTCATGGCCAGCGCTCAGTCCACCATCATCTTGCTGATCAGCACGTCCGCGAACGGCAGCGCCTCGGCGGTGCCGTAAGCCTGCACGTAGCCGGCCTTCAGCTTCGCGGCGAGCGCATCGACCGGCGTCTGCCGCACCTGGTTGTCGTCGTAGCCGGCGAGCGTGCGGTAGGCAAGCGCGCGCAGCATCGGCAGTTGCTCGCGCAGCCGCTTTTCCTGCTTCGCGTCCGTCGCGCCGAACACCAGATCCAGCGCCAGGTAATGCGGATGCGCGGCCGGCGTGCGATCGCGCAACATCACGATCAGCCGTTCGAGCGTCACGTAGTGCGACCGGATCACCGTGGTGGCGGGCACGCTCTTGCTTGCCACAGCCGCGCCGGGCGCCTTCGCGCGCGACGCGCCCAGCGGCCAGAGGCCGCCGAGCACGGCGGTCGCCACACCTGCCGCGACGGCTGCGGCCAGCACGATCGCGATCACAATCAGATTCCGTTTCATTCCGGTTTGACTCCTGATACATCGCTCAACGCGATGCGAATTCCAATGCCTGACCCGCCTCGGCATCGCTCAACGCCCGGCCCGGCGAGCGCGCGTCGCGCCGCTGCGGATCGCGGCCTTCGCCTTGACCCTGGCCGCCGGCGCCCGGCTCGCGGCTACCGCCGCGATGCGCCGCGACCTGCACGCTGACTTCGGTGTACTGGCGGCCCGCGAGGTCCTGGCGCAAGCTCTCGGAGATCGTCTGCAACTGCCGTGCGACATCTGCATGGCTCGCGGACAACTGCACGCTGATCGCGCCCGCCTCGTGGCGCAGATCGATCACGACGCTGCCAGCCAGATGCGGATCGAGCCGGATCACCGCGCGCTGCAGGCCCAGTGCCGCCTGCATGTGGATGCGATCGCCGAGCGCGCTCAACAGCGCGCGTTG
>NZ_JAAGPF010000493.1 GCF_017104645.1 Burkholderia sp. Ac-20379 | reverse complement strand
GCCGCGCGCCGCGCCGGCGCCTGTTGCGCGCAGGTCTGCGCGCCGCGTGCGATGATCCGGAGTTCGCCCGCCGCCGCCGCGCGACGGGCCTTCGTTTTTCACGCCGGAACGCGCCGCGGCCAGCCCGCGCGGCGCGTTCCGGCGCAACCGCGACAAGCGATTCTCGACGTGTCGCTGGACCCGGCCCGGCTCGCCGCCATGCCGGTCAATGAATACGTCGACTTGTATGTGATCCAGCCTTCAGATACAGGACTTCTTTCCTCGCCTTAAACCCAGGAAAACATCATGGCCCACAATCTCCACAAGACCCTCAAGGAATTCGACAGCGGTTCCGGCAAAGGCAAGTTCTATTCGCTGCCCCAACTCGGCAAGGAACTGAAGATCAAGATCGAACGCCTGCCGGTGTCGATCCGTCTCGTTCTCGAGTCGGTGCTGCGCAACTACGACGGCAAGAAGATCACCGAGGAACACATCGAGCAACTGGCGAACTGGAAGCCGGCCGCCAAGCGCGTCGACGAAATCCCGTTCGTGGTGGCCCGCGTGGTGCTGCAGGATTTCACGGGCGTGCCGCTGCTCGCCGACATCGCGGCCATGCGCGGCGTCGCCCAGCGCGCCGGCCAGGATCCGAAGAAGATCGAACCGCTGGTCCCGGTCGATCTGGTCGTCGATCACTCGGTGCAGATCGATTATTTCCGCCAGAAGGACGCGCTCGATCTGAACATGAAGCTGGAATTCCAGCGCAATAACGAGCGCTACCAGTTCATGAAGTGGGGCATGCAGGCGTTCGACACGTTCGGCGTGGTGCCCCCGGGCATCGGCATCGTCCACCAGGTCAACCTCGAATACCTGGCGCGCGGCGTGCACAAGAAGTCCGAAGGCGCGGACACCGTGTACTACCCGGACACGCTGGTCGGCACCGACAGCCACACCACGATGATCAACGGCATCGGCGTGGTGGGCTGGGGCGTGGGCGGCATCGAGGCCGAAGCCGGCATGCTCGGCCAGCCGGTGTACTTCCTGACGCCGGACGTGGTCGGGGTCGAGCTGAAGGGCAAGCTGCGCGAAGGCGTGACGGCCACCGATCTGGTGCTGACGATCACCGAAATGCTGCGCAAGGAGAAGGTCGTCGGCAAGTTCGTCGAATTCTTCGGCGAAGGCACGGCCTCGCTGTCGCTGCCGGATCGCGCGACGATCGGCAACATGGCGCCCGAATACGGCGCGACCATGGGCTTCTTCCCGGTCGACGAAAAAACCATCGACTACTTCGAAGGCACGGGCCGCACCAAGGCCGAAATCGCCGCGTTCGAAAGCTATTTCAAGGCCCAGAAGCTGTTCGGCGTGCCGAAGGCCGGCGAAATCGACTACACCAAGTCGCTGACGCTCGACCTGGCCACCGTCGCCCCGTCGCTGGCCGGCCCGAAGCGCCCGCAGGACCGCATCGAGATCACCCACGTGAAGTCCACCTTCACCGACCTGTTCTCGAAGCCGGTGGCGGAAAACGGCTTCAACAAGAAGGCCGAGGATCTGGACAAGCAGTTCACCACGACCAACGGCGTGGACGTGAAGAGCGGCGACATCCTGATCGCCGCGATCACCTCGTGCACCAACACCTCGAACCCGAGCGTGCTGCTGGCCGCCGGCCTGCTGGCCAAGAAGGCGGTGGAAGCCGGCCTGACGGTCGCGCCGCACATCAAGACCTCGCTGGCGCCCGGCTCGCGCATCGTCACCGAATACCTGACCAAGACGGGCCTGCTGCCCTACCTGTCCAAGCTCGGTTTCGAACTGGCCGCCTACGGCTGCACGACCTGTATCGGCAACGCGGGCGATCTGACGCCGGAACTGAACGAAGCGATCGTCAAGAACGACATCGTCGCGGCGGCCGTGCTGTCGGGCAACCGCAACTTCGAAGCGCGCATCCACCCGAACATCCGCGCCAACTTCCTGGCCTCGCCGCCGCTGGTGGTGGCCTACGCGATCGCCGGCAACATCACGCGCGACCTGATGACCGAACCGGTCGGCAAGGGCAAGGGCGGCCGCGACATCTACCTCGGCGACATCTGGCCGACCAGCGATGAAATCCAGGCGCTGCTGAAGTTCGCGCTCGACCCGAAGGCATTCGAATCGAACTACGCGAAGCTGACCAAGAAGGGCGACCTCTGGAGCAAGATCGAGGGCGAAACGGGGCAGGTCTACGACTGGCCGAAGTCGACCTACATCGCGGAGCCGCCGTTCTTCGGCAAGGATTTCCCGATGCAGCCGTCGGATTCGATCGTGCCGGTCAAGGGCGCGCGCGCGCTCGGCGTGTTCGGCGATTCGGTCACGACCGACCACATCAGCCCGGCAGGCTCGATCAAGGAAGATTCGCCGGCCGGCAAGTGGCTCAAGGAAAACGGCGTGCAGAAGGCCGATTTCAACAGCTACGGCTCGCGTCGCGGCAACCATGACGTGATGATGCGCGGCACGTTCGCGAACGTCCGGATCAAGAACCTGATGATCCCGGCGAAGGCCGACGGCTCGCGCGTCGAAGGCGGCCTGACGATCCATCAGCCGAGCGGCGAACAGCAGTACATCTACGACGCCGCGATGCAGTACATCGCCGACGGCGTGCAGACGGTGATCTTCGCGGGCGAGGAGTACGGCACGGGTTCGTCGCGCGACTGGGCGGCCAAGGGCACGCAACTGCTGGGCGTGAAGGCCGTGATCGCACGCAGCTTCGAGCGGATCCACCGTTCGAACCTGGTCGGCATGGGCGTGCTGCCGCTGCAGTTCAAGGGCTCGGACAGCGTGCAATCGCTCGGCATCACCGGCGAGGAAACCTACGACGTCGAAGATCTCGGCGACGATTTCAAGCCGCAGCAGGACGTCACGCTCGTGATCCACTTCAAGAACGGCGAAACGAAGCGCGTGCAGGTGCTGCTGCGCGTCGACACGCCGATCGAAGTCGATTACTACAAGCACGGCGGGATTCTGCCGTTCGTGCTGCGCTCGCTGCTCGCGGCGTAAGCGCGGTTTTGCAGGGGCCGCGCATCGGCAACGGTGCGCGGCCGATTCGAGCCCGGCTCCGGCCGGGCTTTTTTTATTGCGGCGCGGCAGCGGCTCCGAATGCTCGCGAAGCCGACCGAGTGGCTAGGCCTGCGTCATGCCGGCATGATGCGCGGCGATCGGGCGTATCAGCGCGGCGAGACGCCAGGCCATCACCATCACCCAGAACGGGCCCGATACCGCCCAATTCAATTGCGCCGCGACCGAACCGAGTTCGTAGTGCATGACCGCCGTCCAGCCGATCAGGTACACGAGATATTGGGCCAGCGCGATTTTCCAGTAGATCGGCACGGAGAGCAGCAGGTATCGCGTCAGGAACTGCGTGCCGTGCCGGCCGCCGTTGCTGCGATAGATCCACACCAGGCTGCCCACGATCGCGGCGAAGTACGCGACGGTCCCCGCCAAAATCACGGGGTAGCGTATCTGCCACATCGAGACGCGGTGGAACGACATCATCAGGCACTGGAGCAGGACAGCCGCCAGCACATAGCAAAACACCGTGTGCTCCTCGACGCGCGGTTCGAGCAGCAGGCGCCGGGCGTGGCCGGTGCGCCAGATCAGATGAGGTTTGAAGGGCATCGGCGGAACGGGATCGGGTGGAAGGAAGGCATGCCGCCAGCAGGCGTGCCCGATCATACCTGCCGCGCGATGCGCGGATCACTCGAAAAACTGACAGGCTCGGGCCATCCTGGCGTGCCGGCCCTGCCCGGCACGGCGGCATGCCCGGTCTTACTTCGCGCCCCGCTCCGACGCCACCGCCTGCCCCGACCGATGCGACGGCGCGAACAGCCGCAGCCCGCTCGCCAGGCTGGCGGCGGCCGAGAAGCCCGCGCCGAGGCCGAGCGCCAGCGTCGGGCCGTGGCGGCTCGGAAGGGCGTCGGGTAGGGAAAGAGTG
>NZ_JAAGPF010000492.1 GCF_017104645.1 Burkholderia sp. Ac-20379 | reverse complement strand
GGCCCGAGCTTGGCGCGCCGTCGGAAGCCGACGACATCCTGGCCGACTACCGCACCACCGGCCTGACGCTGAACCGTCACCCGGTGGCGCTGCTGCGCGACGCGCTGCGCGCGCGCCGGCTCGCGTCGGCCGAGGAGCTGAGCGTGCATCGCAACAAGCGGCTCGCGCGCGCCTGCGGCATCGTCACCGCGCGGCAGATGCCGGGCACGGCGAAGGGCACGCTGTTCGTCACGCTGGAGGACGAAACCGGCAACGTCAACGTGATCGTGCGGCGCGAGCTGATCGAGCGTCAGCGCCGCGAGGTGCTCGATGCGAAGCTGCTGGCCGTGTACGGCGTCTGGCAGGCGGAGAACGAGGTGCGGCACCTGATCGCCCAATATCTGGAGGACCTGACGCCGCTGCTCGGCGGGCTGCGAACCTCGAGCCGCGAGTTCCACTGAGCCGCGCGTTTCGGGCGGCCCCCATGCTGCCAGCACGACGATCGGGCAGGCGCATTCCGCACCCCGGCATGCACGCCGACCCGCGTTGGCATCGGCGATCTTCTCGTCATCCGGGGAAAGCGAGTGTGCCGAACGCAGGTTCATACCAGATCGAAAACTGGTTCCACACTGGTATTAATCAATCTCGAAAGGCATTCGTTTGTCGATCGATGTTCGATTTGTCAGAAGAAGGATTGGGGTAAATCCCGATCCGGAATATCGTAAGTAAACAAAACGATAGGCCAACTAAAACACGCTCGTGGCAAGGCTTTTCGGCGAATCGCGAGCGCAGAGCCCACTAAATTGACTGGTATTAGTTTGGTTATATAATCGGCTCGCTTTCGACGGAAGGGCGGCTCGCCGCGTACCGCGCGGGGGAACCCGCCGCCGCGCCGCCTGTCCCGTCAAGCACAGCCGCCGCGATCGAGGTCAGACGCCAAGTCCGTCGGATCCGCCGGCCGGCTCCCTCTCGCAACCGCAATACCGGAACTCAAGTGAACGCGATGCTGACCGGAAATATCCTGACACCCGAGGGCTGGCGCGAAGGCACGATCGAATTCGGCAATGGCCGGATCACGTCGCTGACGGGCCGGCCCGCCGATCCCGCCACCAACGACGCGCCCTACATCGTGCCGGGCTTCATCGACCTGCACGTGCACGGCGGCGGCGGCGCCGACGTGATGGAAGGCGGCGACGCGATCGAGACGATCGGCCGGACCCACGCGCGCTTCGGTACCACCAGCCTGCTGGCCACCACCATGACCGCGCCGCGCGACGAACTGATGAACGTCGTCGCGCAACTGGGCGAGCGCGCCCGCAACCGCACGCCGGGCGCCGCCCGCGTGCTCGGCGTGCACCTCGAAGGCCCGTACATCAACCCCGGCAAGCTCGGCGCGCAGCCCGACGCGGCCGTGTCGGCGGCGCTCGACGAAGTGCTGCGCTATCTGGCGATCGCGCCGATCCGCGTGGTCACGCTGGCGCCCGAAATCGCCGGCCACATCGAGATCATTTCGGAGATGGCCGCGCGCGGCGTGCGCGTGCAGCTCGGCCATTCGCTCGCCACCTACGAGGACGGCGTGGCCGCGCTCAAGCACGGCGCCTGCGGCTTCACGCACCTGTTCAACGCGATGTCGCCGCTGCATCACCGCAACCCCGGGCTGGTCGGCGCGGCGCTCGCGCACGCCGAATACGCGGAAATCATCCCCGACCTGCTGCACGTGCACCCCGGCGCGATCCGCGCCGCGCTGCGCGCGATCCCGCGCCTGTACGTCGTCACCGACAGCACCTCGGCCACCGGCATGCCCGACGGCGAATACCGCCTCGGCAGCCAGCACGTCACCAAATGCCTGGGCGGCGTGCGCCTGGCCGACGGCACGCTGGCCGGCAGCACGCTGACGATGGATCAGGCGTTCCGCAATCTCGTCTCGCTCGGGCTGCCGATGGCCGACGTGTCGAACCGCATGTCGCGCTTCGCGGCGGATTACCTCGGCCTCGAAGACCGCGGCCGCCTCGCGCGCGGGGCCTGGGCCGACATCGCGGTGTTCGACCGCGACCTGAACCTGAGCGCGACCTACGTCGAAGGAGAATCGATTGTCGAATATGCTTGAAGAGGCGCGCCAGGCGGCCGATGTGGTGGCCGCGCAACTGGCCGACCAGTCCGCCGTCGAGGCGCTCGCTGGGCGCTTGCTCGATACGCCGCCGCAAGTCGCGCTGACGGTGGCGCGCGGCAGCTCCGATCACGCGGCCAGCTATTTCGCGAGCCTGACCATGAGCCGCCTCGGCGTGCCGGTCGCGTCACTGCCGATGTCGGTGGCCACGCTCCAGCAGGCGCCGCTGCGCGTGCGCGACCAGCTCGCGATCGCGTTTTCCCAATCGGGCCAGAGCCCCGACCTCGTCAACACCATGACGGCGCTGCGCGACGCCGGCGCGCGCACCGTGGCCGCCGTCAACGTGCTGCCGTCGCCGCTGGCCGACGCGTGCGAACACGCGCTGCCGGTGGCGGCCGGCCCCGAGCTGTCGGTGGCCGCCACCAAGAGCTATATCGCGATGCTGTCGCTGTCGGCGCAGATCGTCGCGCTCTGGCAGCGCGACGCCGCGCTGATGACGGGCCTGCGCGCGCTGCCCGACACGCTGGCCAAGGCCGGCGCGCTCGACTGGCGCGCCGCGGTGGACGAACTGCGCGACGCCGAACGCATGATCGTGATCGGCCGCGGCCTGGGCCTCGCGATCGCGCAGGAAGCCGCGCTCAAGCTCAAGGAAACCTCGGGCATCCAGGCCGAGGCGTTCTCGAGCGCCGAGGTGCGGCACGGCCCGATGGAGCTGATCGACCGCGACTATCCGCTGCTCGTGTTCGCGCCGCCCGGCCCCGAGCAGGCCGGCCTGCTGACGCTGGCCGCCGACATGCGCGCGCGCGGCGCCCGCGTCCTGCTCGCCGCGCCGCACGGCACGCCCGACGCGACGCTGCCGCTCGAACGTGCGGCCCACGCCGCGCTCGATCCGGTGGCCGCGATCCTGTCCTTCTACGTGATGGCCGCGCAGCTCGCCGTGGCGCGCGGGCGCGATCCCGATGCGCCGCGCCATCTGAACAAAGTCACCGAAACGCATTGATCCGCGAGACGAACGATGAGACGTGCCGAGGAGTCCCAGTTGAAAAAGCCATCCCCTGACCAGTTCGTGTTGCTGTCGCCGCTGACCGGGCCGGTCGTGCCGCTTGCCGATGTACCGGATCCGGTGTTCTCGGGCGGCCTGTTCGGCGACGGGATCGGCGTCGATCCGCTCGACGGCCGGCTCGTCGCGCCGTGCGAGGGCATCGTCACGCATCTCGCGCGCACGGGCCATGCGGTCACCATCACCACCGCCGAGGGCGCGGAAATCCTGCTGCATATCGGCATCGACACGGTCGAGCTGAGCGGGCGCGGCTTCACGCCGAAGGTCGATGCGGGCGCGCGCGTGCGGGCCGGCGACGTGCTGGTCGAGTTCGATCAGGATGCCGTCGCGCAGGCCGCGCCGAGCCTGGTGTCGGTGATCGCGGTGGCGAACTCCGAGGCGTTCGAGATCGTCGAGCGCGCCGGCCGCGGCGTGGTCAAGGCCGGCGAGACGCCGCTGCTCACGCTGCGCGCGACGTCCGCCGAAGTGGCGGCGGCCGCGCGCGACGTGGCCGATGCGATGGAAGCGCGCCGCCAGATCACGCTCGCGCATGCGGGCGGG
>NZ_JAAGPF010000491.1 GCF_017104645.1 Burkholderia sp. Ac-20379 | reverse complement strand
CCCGCACCCGGTACACGGCCGTTGCATGTGCGCCCACAGCGGCCGCCGCAGCCGGTAACATCTCGTTCCCGCGCTTCCCGGCACGCGGGCGGCCCGCGCCGCCCGGCCGCATTCGCCGACCAAAAGGTTTTCCCATGCCGTTGACCGCCCGACTGGCGCGCGCGCTCGCGCCGCTGCTGTGGATGCTCTGTCTCGCCGCGCCGCTCGCGCCGGACGCGTACGCGCAGCCGATCGTCGCCTCCGCCGCCAGCGCCACCGCCGCGCCGCCCGCGATGTCGTACGCCGACGCGCTCGCCACGCTCAAGCAACTGCAGTCCGAGCAGGACCGCATCAAGCAGCAGACCTCGGCCGCCGTCAGCAGCCAGCAGCTCGACACGCTCGACGGCGCGGCCGAGCAGTTGGCCAACGACGTCGACAAGCTGATCGACGCGATCACGCCGCAGCGCACGCAGGTGCAATCGCAGCTCGACGTGCTCGGCCCCGCGCCGGCCGCCGGCTCGCCGCCCGAAACGCCGGCCGTGGCGCGCCAGCGCGCCGATCTGACCAGCCGCCGCGCCCAGTTCGACGCGCTGCTCAAGCAGGCCACCTCGGAGCGCGACGACCTCGCGAACCTCAATCAGCAATACGCGAAACTGAAGCGCGGACTGTTGCGCAACCAGCTCGCGCTGCGCTCCGGCAGCCTGTTCGGGCCGAGCTTCTGGGCGCCGTTCAGCACGCCGCTGCCCGACGACCGCGACAAGCTGCACGGCTTCTTCGGCCAGATCAGCGCGCAGTGCGCGTTCGCCTGGGAGCCGGGCCGCCGGCTCGGCACGCTGCTGCTGTTCGGCCTCGCGCTGGCGATCTGGAGCGGCGGGCGGCGGCTGCTCGAACGCGGCTTCGCGTGGTTCAGCCTGAACCGGCTGCCCGAGACGCGGATCCGCCGCAGCGCGCTGGCGCTCGGCACCGCGCTGGCCACCGTGATCGCCACCGGCGTGGCCGTGCAACTGATCTACGTGGCGATCACGCGCGGCGATCCGCTCACGCCCGCGCTCGACGATTTCGCCGCCAAGTTCAGTGAACTGGCGATGACCTGCGCGCTGATCGCCGGGCTCGGCCGCGCGCTGCTCTGCACGCGCCACCCGAGCTGGCGGCTGCCCGCGATCGCCGATCCGGTCGCGCTCGCGATGCGGCGCTTCCCGACCATTCTCGCCGCGCTGCTGCTGATCTCCGGCACGCTCGAGCAGATGAACCGGATCGCCGACACGAGCCTGCAGGTCACGCTGTTCGGGCGCGGCGTGGTGGCGCTGGTGGTGGCGCTGACGATCGGCGCGACGCTGCTGCGCGCCAACCGCGCGCGCGCCGAGCTGGCCGCCGCCGGCGAGCAGCCCGAGGCGCGCTCGACGCTGGCCGGGCTGATCCATGCCGGCGTGTCGCTGGCGGTGATCGCCTCGCTGGCCGCGCTGCTGATCGGCTATATCACCGTGGCGCGCTTCATCACCTACGAACTCGTGTGGTTCGAGATCGTGCTGTGCAGCTTCTACGTGCTCACGCAACTGACGCGCGACGTGTGCGCGAGCCTGTTCTCGTCGCAGCATCGCAGCGGCGTCACGATCAAGAACCTGTTCGGGCTCGACGACAGCCATCTCGAACAGGCCTCGACGCTGCTGTCGGGCATCGGCGTGGCGCTGCTGGTGCTGGTGGCCGCGCTGTCGCTGCTGACGGGCGGCTTCGGCACCACGCCGAGCGACCTGTTCGACAGCCTGCTGACGATGCTCGGCGGCACCAGGCTGCGCAGCCTGAACATCGTGCCGGATCGCATCGTCAACGCGGCGGTGGCGGTGGCCGTGGGCTTCTGGCTGCTGCGCTCGGTGCGCCGCTGGCTCGACAACGAATTCCTGCCCACGCTCGGCATGGATCCGGGCATGCGCGCCTCGCTCGTCACGCTGTTCAGCAACCTCGGCTACGTGCTGCTGGTGCTGATGACGCTGTCGCTGCTCGGCGTGCAGTGGAGCAGCCTGGCGTGGATCGTCTCGGCGCTGTCGGTGGGGATCGGCTTCGGCCTGCAGGAGATCGTCAAGAACTTCGTGTCGGGGCTGATCCTGCTGACCGAGCGCCCGGTCAAGGTGGGCGACATGGTCAGCATCAGCGGCGTGGAAGGCGACATCCGCCGCATCAACGTGCGCGCCACCGAGATCCAGCTGACCGACCGCTCCACCGTGATCGTGCCGAACTCGCAACTGATCTCGCAGAACCTGCGCAACGTGACGATGGGCAACAGCAACCTGGGCGTCGCGACGCTGATGCTGACGTTCCCGCTGAACACCGATCCCGAGCAGGTGCGCGACCTGCTGCTGAACGCCTACGCGGCGCACCCGGGCGTGCTCGACAAGCCCGCGCCATCGGTCATGTTCAGCCAGTTGACGCCCGACGGCATCACGCTCAGCGTGACGGGCTACGTGAGCAGCCCGCGCGTCACCTCGACCATCAAGAGCGATCTGCTGTTCGAGATCCTCAAGCAGTTGCGCGCGCAAGGGATCGCGCTGTCGAGCCCGCAGATGCTGATGGTGCACAACGCGGCCGATCCTCACGGCCAGCCCGTTCCGGCCGCGCCGCGCAACGGCGACGAGGCGCCACGCTGAACCCGCTGCGAGCGCACGCATCGCACGCCGGGCGCGGCTTTCGCGCCGATCGTTACCGGCTCGTCATCAACGGTTGCAATCCTTTACGGCATGTGACGGCCGCTTTCCCTAAGCTTGCGGTCATCACACCAATTCACGATAGGGGAACGAGATGAACAAGATCGCATTGCTGGCGCCGGCGCTGGTGGCCGGCTCGATGCTGGCGGGTTGCGTCGCCTACCCGGCCGACCAGGGTTACGGCGGCGGCTATGGCGGCGGTTACGCGGCCCAGCCGGCCTATGTGGCGCAGCCGGGCGTGGCGGTCGATCTCAGCATCGGCTGGCACGGCGACCGTTACTACGACGGCCGCCGCTACTGGGCCCGCGACGACTGGAACCGCGCGCACCCGCCGGGCCCCGGCCCGGGCGGCCCCGGCGGCTACCATCGCGACGACCATCGCCCGGGCGGCCCAGGTGGCCCCGGCCCGGGCGGACGCGGCGACGACCGCCGCGGCGGCGACGATCACCGCGACGACCACCGCTGGTAACCCCTGGCGCCCCGGCAACGGGGCGCGCAGCCAAGGCACATCACCGCGCGAGTGCGGCCGGATCTTCCGGTCGCCTCGCGCGGTTCGTTTTTGGGGAAAGGATCTCGCGCGGCCGACCGGGTGGCCCGCCGTGTGCGCTTCTGGAGCGACGCGCGGCCGGGTCGACATCAGGCCGGCCACCCGGCCCCTCCCGTCAAGGCCGCGTATCCGACGCCGCCCCGCCCTCCGACGCCGCGCTGCCCGGCAACGCGCGCCGGATGCCGTCCACCATCGCATGCGCGGCGCCGGCCACGATCGCCGCATCGACGCCGTAGGTCTGCCATGTGTCCTGGCCGTCCTTCGAGAACACCAGCGAAGCATGCGAGCTCGACGGTTGCTCCGATTTCGCCGATCGCCAGACGATCGTCACGTCGCAGGTATAGGCGTGCTCGGCCGTCTTGCGGCACGGCGCATCTTCGCGGATTGCGGAGATGTCGGCGGCCACCGGCAGCGGCTGGCCGAAGAACGCGTTGACGGGGCCGTGATTCTCGGCGTCGAGCGCCTGACGCACGGCGGCATCGATATCGGCCGGCGCGGGGCCGTCGTGAAGCCAGCCGCAGGCGGCGATGAACGGCGCAAGCGCGCCGGCGAGCAACAGGGTACGTAGCGTCATCCGGGTATCCTTTATGCGCCGGCCGCCAGGCCGGCGGCGGCCCATCGCGCGCCGCCCCTCGC
>NZ_JAAGPF010000490.1 GCF_017104645.1 Burkholderia sp. Ac-20379 | reverse complement strand
CCTGGCTGCCGCGCCACAGCCAGATGCCGGCGGCCGCCAGGATCAGCGCGAACGACAGCGACCAGAGCACGCCGCTAGACATTGAAGCCTCCGTTGCGGCCGAAGCCGTCGCCCCCGCCCATGTTGCCGATCAGCACGTTGCGGAAACGCGCGAGCTTCGGCGAATGCGGATGGATGCCGAGCGATTCCCAGTGATCGATTTCCTCGCCCTCGGGCGTGACGCGCGCGTCGTAGCGATACAGCTCCTGGGTCGCGACGATGTTGTCGGCCATGCCGGTCACCTCGGTGATCGACAGGATCCGGCGGCGCCCGTTGGACAGGCGGCCGATCTGCACGATGAAATCGATCGCGTTGGCGATCTGGCGGCGCAGGCTCGATTCGGTGCCTTGGAAACCCGCGAACCCGGCCAGCATTTCGAGGCGATACAGGCACTCGCGCGGCGAGCTGGCGTGGATCGTGCCCATCGAGCCGTCGTGGCCGGTGTTCATCGCCTGCAGCATCTCGAGCACTTCGCCGCCGCGCACTTCGCCGACGATGATGCGGTCCGGCCGCATCCGCAAGGTGTTGCGCAGCAAGTCGCGGATCGACACCACGCCGGTGCCGTCGAAGCTGCCGGGGCGGCTTTCGAGGCGCACCACGTGCGGGTGGTTCAGCGACAGTTCGGCCGTGTCCTCGATCGTCACGACGCGCTCGGTCTCGGGGATGTAGAACGCCAGCGCGTTCAGCAGCGAGGTCTTGCCCGAGCTCGTGCCGCCCGACACCAGGATGTTGCAGCGCGCCTGCACGGCCGCTTCGAGCAGCGTGGCGATCTCGCCGCTGAACGTGCCGTTCTCGAGCAGATCGGACGGCTTGAGCGGATCCTTGCGGAATTTCCGGATCGACACCACCGGGCCTTCCAGCGACAGCGGTTCGATCACGACGTTGACGCGGCCGCCGTCGGGCAGGCGCGCATCGACCATCGGGTTCGATTCGTCGAGACGGCGGCCGACCGGCGCGAGGATGCGGCGCACGATACGCAGCAGGTGCGCGTTGTCGGTGAAGCGGATCGGCAGCTTGGCGAGAATCCCGCGGCGCGACACGTAGATGTCGTTGTAGCCGTTGATCAGGATGTCCTCGACGAGCGGATCGGACAGCAGATCCTCGATCGGGCCGAAGCCGGCCAGTTCCTTGGTCAGCGCCTCGCCGATCTCGCGCACCTCGCTCTCGTTGAGCGGAATCCGGCGCAGGCGCACGAAGCTGTCGATCTCCAGATCGACGAACTGGTTGATCGCCTGGCGCGACCAGCGGCCGAACTCCGAACCGAGTTCCTCGATCCGGGTCAGCAGGTGCTCGTGCGCGGCGTTCTTGATGTCGTGGAACTGCTGCGTCTGGGAGAACGGCGCGGCGCCGTCGGCAAATTGGATGTCGTCGTGTGCCATTCGCTTACGACCGCTTCGTGGTGGATTGAATGAAACGCTTCAGCGCCGCGAGGCCGCTCGCCGGCGGCGCGGCGGCTTCGCCGGACGCCATGCCGGCCGCGCCCGCCGCGCGCATGGCGCCCGCGGCGCTCGCCGTCAGGCGCTCGGCCAGCGCGTCGAGCGCCTTCACGTACGGATCGCGCTCGGCGGCCTCGACGATCAGCTTGCCCTGATTCGCCGCATGACCGATGGCCACGCGCCGCGACGGCAGCGTCGCCGCGAGCGGCACGTCGAGCCGCTCGGCGATCTGCGCCGGCAGCAGGCCGATCGCCGCATCGTATTGATTGACGACCAGCTTGACGCGCTCGGTATTGACGCCCTTCTCGCGCAGATCGCCGAGCAGTTCGACGGCCGACACGACCGACGCGATGCCCTGATCGCAGACGAGCCAGGCCTCGTCGCTCAGCGACACGATCTGCGAGATGAACTCGCGGTTCGTGAAGCCGCCGAGATCGACGATCTGCTGATCGACGAACGCGCGCAGCCGGTTGAACAGGCCCGCGCAGGCGGCGGCCGACACCTCGCGCAGATCGGCGAGATTCGGCGGCAGCGTGGTCAGCGCCACGCCGCTCGCGTGATGCGCGAACGCGGTATTGACGAAGGTGCGATCGAAGCGGCGCAGGTTGCGCACGGCCTCGACGAAATGCAGCTCGCAGCGCGTGTTGAGGAACAGCGCGCCGTCGCCGGCCGGCAGCCCGAGATCGATCAGCGCGGTGCGGCGGTTCTGCGCCGCGATCTTGCGCTGCAGCAGCACCGAGAGATTGGTCGCCAGCGTGCTGACGCCCATCCCCGCGCGCGCGCCGAGCAGCGCCAGCACCTTGCCGTGGCGGCTGGTCGGTTCGCCGAGGTTGTCGAGCAGGCCGCGCGTGACGCGCAGCGCTTCCTCGGCCGGCGCCGACAGATCGACGAAATCGCGCACGCCGGCGCGCAGCGCCGACAGCGCGCTCTCGGGCTCGGTCAAGCTGCCCAGCGCGATCACGGGCAGCCCCGGATACGCCGTGCGCACCGCCGACACCGCCGTGCTCGCGGCCGCCTGATCGCCGGCGAAGTCGATGAAGACGAGCGCCGGATTCAGGCCGCCGATCCGCTGCGTCAGCACCGCTGCGTCGAGCGGCGAAGCCTCGACCGCGCCGGTGGACACGAGCGTCTGCCCGAGCCACTTGACGTGCTCGCCGCGCGCCGAGGCGCAGATGAAGTGATCGGTGACGGCAGGCTCAGCCAACGATTGCGTTCTCGCGTTCATGTTGAACACTCCCCGTAAAACGGTGCGCGAACGTGCACCGCATCCGGCCGTTCACATTCTCCTCCTCCGGCGCGCTCATTTCGAGAACCCCGGAGCCGCATCCGGCACCAGCATGCCGCCCAGGAACGACCGCCAGACCGGCCCGTCGTGCTGCTCCGAGCGTTCGCCGGGCGTGGCCGGCAACGCCGTGCCGGCCGCGATCGGCGACACCAGGTGCGGCGTCACGATGATCATCAGTTCCTTGTCGTTCTGCTGGTAGCTCAGACTCTTGAAGAAGGCCCCGATGATCGGCAGATCGCCGAGGAACGGCACCTTGCTCACATTCGACGTCGTTTCGCGATCGATCAAACCGCCGATCACGTAGCTTTCGCCGTCGCCGAGTTCGACCGTGGTGTCCGCGCGGCGCGTGGTCAGCGCGGGCACCGTGATGCTGTCGATGGTGATGGCGTGCAGGAAATCGAGCTGGCTCGCTTCCGGCGCCACCTTCAACGCGATCCGGTTCGGACCGAGCACGGTCGGCGTGACCGTCAGCCCGATGCCGTACGGCTTCCATTCGATCGAGATGGTGCCGAGCGACTGCGGCACCGGCACCGGAATCTCGCCGCCGGCCAGGAAGTTCGCGCTCTGGCCCGACAGCGCGACCAGCGTCGGCTGCGCGAGAATCCGGGCCAGATTGTTCTGCTCCATCACCGAGAGGTTGCCCGCCAGGCCACGCGAGGTCGACCCCACCACCAGGTTGAACGCCGCCGTGATCGGCGAGGCCGCCGTGACGGCCAACCCCGCCGCCGGGCTGTAATTCATGGTCTGCAGCGAGCTCGGCGCGAACGATCCGAACGAGAAACCGTTGTTCGACTTGAACAGGTTCAGGCCCGCTTCCTTGATCA
>NZ_JAAGPF010000489.1 GCF_017104645.1 Burkholderia sp. Ac-20379 | reverse complement strand
CCGCGCGGCATGCCGCAGCCGGTGCTGGTGCGGCTCGGATTCGCGGGCGCCGGGCAGTAAGGCAGGACACCGAAACGCCGCATCGCCGAGTGCAGGCGGCATCCATCACAGGTAATCGAATGCATACGCAGGCAGGAGCAAGCATGAAGACGTTGGCAATCTGTTTGATCGCGCTCGGCACGAGCATCCCGCTGGCCGCTTACGCACAGGACGACGTGATCGCCCGCGCGGACAAGACCACCGTGACGCAGACCGACATCGCGTCGCTGCTGAAGGCCGTCGGCCCCGAAGGCCGCACGCGGCTGGCGGCGGATCCGGCCGCCATGGATCAGCTCGTGCGCGCCACGCTGGCCCAGAAGGCCGTGCTGGCCGAGGCCAAGGCCAAGGGCTGGGACAAGCAGGCGCAGGTGGAGGCCGCCGTCGAGCAGGCGCGTGTCGAAGTGATCGCGCGCAGCTATCTGTCGTCGATCAGCACGCCGGCCGCCGATTATCCGAGCGACGCCGAGATTCAGGCGGTGTACGACAAGAATCACGCGTCGTTTCTCGCACCGCGCGCACTGCACGTCGCGCAGATCTACATCGCCGTCGCGCCGAACGCGGACGCCGCCGCCATCGACGCCGCCCGCAAGCAGGCCGCCGATCTGGCCGGCCGTGCGCGCAGCGGCGATTTCGCGGCGCTCGCCAAGGCCAGCTCGCAGGACAAGGCCAGCGCGGCGAACGGCGGCGACATGGGCTTCGTGCCGGAACCGATGATCCTGCCGGAAGTGCGCAAGGCCGCCGCGGCGTTGAAGCCGGGCCAGGTCTCCGCGCCGATCCAGACGGCCACCGGGTTTCATATCGTCAAGCTGATCGAGGTTCGCCCGGAAAGCCAGCGCCCGCTCGCCGACGTCAAGGAGCAGATCCGCGCCGCGTTGCGCACGCAGAAGGCGCAGCAAAGCGCGCAGGCGCACCTGGCGAAGATCGCCGGCGGCGCCAACATCGACGAGGACGCGCTGCGCAAGGCGCTCGCGTCGGCGCAGTAACGGCCACACGGCGATCGTCATGACGCAGCCCCGTACCGCGTCCCATGCCGGCTTGCGCGACGGTTCGGCGGCCGAGCGCCCGCGCCCGCGCGCCAGCCGCATAAATCCGTGGCCGGGGCCGGCCGACGCGCTGCCGCCGCGCTGCCCGCTGTGCGCCGGCGCGCTCGAGCCGGTGCCGGGCGAGCCGGGGCGTGCGCGGCATCGCAGCACGCGCAATTCCGCGCGCTGCGTGCTGACCACGCGCCGTTACCAGCCCGACGACCTGATCGTGCGCGGCACCGGCGATGCCGAGCTGGCCGGCCGCCACCGCGCACGCTTTCTCGAACGCTGGGAATGGCATTACACATTGGCGCGGCGGATTTGGCCGGGCCTCTCGTTCTCGCGCTTCGCCACCCTCGTGGCGCTGGCCGACGTGGACGGCCTGTGGGCGTATCCGGCGCTGCGCGAGGAGGATATCGCCGCGGTGCTGCTCGTGACCTCGGGGTTCATGCGCACGCCTCGCGGCGGCGCGATGATTGCCCATGCCGGGCTGCACGCGGCGGGGCGCGGCGACGCCGCGCAGGCGAGCCCGGGCGACCCGGACGTGCGCTGGTGCCGCTTCTGGTTCGACGCGTCGATCCGCGACGCCGCCGATCTATGGCGTGCGCCGGATGTCGCGCCGCGCCTGTTCCTGGTGCGCTACCGCGAACCGGCGCTCACGCCGCTTCCGACCGGCGCTCAGGTCAGCGGCTGGCATCGCGTCGAAGGCGTGCGCGAGGCCTGGCGCGACATGGTGGCGGCGCCGCCCAGCGTCAGCGATCACGAGCGCGCGGCGTTCGCGCGTTTCATCGCATTGCGCGACGGAGCGGCCTGAGATGCGCCGTGCGACAGGATGCCGGTGGCTGATGCTCGGGGTGGCGTGCGCCTCGCTGTACGCGAGCGGCGCGCGTGCCGAGACGGCCGAGCCGGATTCGGCCGACGGGGCCGTGCGGCACAAGGTTTGTATCGATATCGAGGTGAACGGCATCCGGACGCCGTCGTACGACTGTTTGAGCCGGAAGCTGCAGGCGGCCACGGTGCCCGCGGCGGGGGCATCGGCGCCGATGTCGGCGCAACTGGCGACGCAGGCTTCGAATCGGGTGGGCACGTTCAACCTGTCGGCGGAGCGCAACCGCTTCGGGGCGAACTGGGGGAAATCCGCCATACCGCAGCGTCCCGCGGCGCCGGTCGCCGTGCCGCCGCGTTGAGCCGGCACGCCACGCCCGGTGCGGCGAATATCGGTATCACTTTCAGAAGCGGGAGTCAGGACATGAAGCCGGACATCAATCAAGCCCCCACACGCCAGCCTTGCCGCGCGGAACCCGAGCATGGCACGGCGCGCCGCACCTTGAAGGCCGCGAGCGGCTGGATCGAGTGGAACGAAGCGCACGACCGGCCGGACTGGCGGCGCGGCGCCGTCACGCTCGACGGGCGTTTTTCGGTCGAGGAACTGCGCGCGCTGATTCTGTTCGCCGGCCATGGCAACTGAACGGATGCGGATCTCGAACATGGCGGCGCGACAGGCGCGCCGGATCGGGGCGCATCGCATCGCGGCGACGCTGCTGGCCGTGTCGATCGGCGCGGTATCGGCCGTCGCGCCGGGTTCGTCGGCCGCCGCGGCCAACGGCGCCGTCAATGGCGCCGCTCGCGCCGCCGCGCCGGCCGCGCTGCCCAATTTCGCCGCGCTGGTGCGCCGCAACGGGCCTGCCGTGGTCAATATCAGCGTGACGCGCGAGGTGACGCAGGTCGGCATTCAGTTGCCGGCCGGCATCGCGCCCGACAGCCCGCTTGCGCCGTTCTTCGCGCGCCGGGTGATCGGCAACCGCGAGGAGGTGAGCCTGGGCTCCGGCTTCATCGTCGATCCGAACGGCATCATTCTGACCAACCGCCATGTGGTGGGCGATGCCGCGACGGTCGACGTCAAGCTGACGGACAAACGCCAGTTCAAGGGCCGCGTGGTGGGCAGCGATCCGCTGTCCGATGTCGCCGTGATCCGCATCGACGCGCACGGCCTGCCGAGCGTCGCGACCGGCGACCCCGTTGCCGTGGACGTGGGCGACTGGGTCATGGCGATCGGTTCTCCTTATGGTTTTTCGAATACCGTCACGCAGGGCATCGTGAGCGCCAAGTCGCGCTCGCTGCCCGGCGAGAGCTACGTGCCGTTCATCCAGACCGACGTGCCGATCAATCCCGGTAACTCGGGCGGCCCGCTGTTCGATCTCGACGGGCGCGTGATCGCCATCAATTCGATGATCTACTCGAAGACGGGCGGTTATCAGGGCTTGGCCTTCGCGATTCCGATCGACATCGCGCTCGACGTCAAGGATCAACTGCTGCGCAACGGCAAGGTCACGCGCGGACGGCTTGGCGTGGCGCTGCAGGAGCTCGACGCCACGCTGGCGCGGTCGTTCGGATTGCCAAGCGCCGATGGCGCGATCGTCACGAAGAGC
>NZ_JAAGPF010000488.1 GCF_017104645.1 Burkholderia sp. Ac-20379 | reverse complement strand
ACCCGGAGCGCCGCCGCGCGCTCGGCGGTCTCGCCGCGTTCGGTGCGAGTCTCGCGCTGGCCGGTTGCAGCACCCGCTCGCAGGACAGCGCCGCCGCGCCCGCGCCGCGCAGCGAAGCCGAGCTGCGCGTGGACAGCGCGCTGCGCGAGCAGGTGCGTCACATCGTGGTGATCTATGCCGAGAACCGCAGCTTCGCGAACCTGTACGGCGATTTCCCCGGCGTCGAGACGCCGCTGTCGTCGGTCGCGGCGGCGCGCGCCACCCAGCTCGACCGCGACGGCAAGACGCCGCTGCCCACGCTGCCGGCGATCTGGGGCGGGCTGGTGCCGCAGGCGCAGGAGGTGAACGGCACGCGCTACATGATCGCCGAGCGCGACATCCGGGGCCTGAAGAACGCGCCGTTCCGGATTCCCGACGCGCACGGCAAGCCGCTGCCGAACGGCGTGATCACGCGCGATCTCTGGCATCGCTTCTATCAGAATCAAATGCAGATCAACGCGGGCCGCAACGACCAGTTCGCGGCCTGGGCCGATTCGGGCGGCCTCGTGATGGGGCATTACCGCAACTCGGCCGAGACGCTGAAGCTCTGGCAGCTCGCGCGCGACTACACGCTCTGCGACAACTTCTTCATGGCGGCGTTCGGCGGCTCCTGGCTGAACCACATGTTCCTGATCTCGGCGCAGGCGCCGTTCTATCCCGATATCGCCACCAGCCCGGCCAAGCATCTGGCCTCGGTGGTGGAGGGCGACGATCCGGCCGGCACGCGCCTGAAGCTGGCCGGCGATTCGCCGGCCTCGGCGCTCGACGGCCCGCCGAAGTTCGTCAACGACGGCCTGTTCACGCCCGACGGCTACGCCGTCAACACGATGGCGCCGCCGTACCAGCCGAGCAACGTGCGCCCGCCCGAGGACGGCAATCCGGCCTATGCCGATCCGTCGAACCCGCGCGTGCTGCCGCCGCAGCGCTACGCGACGATCGGCGACCGGCTCTCGGAGAAGGGCGTCGACTGGGCCTGGTACAGCGGCGCGTGGCAATACGCGATCGATCATCGCGACACGGGCATGGTGCCGGACTTCCAGCATCACCATCAGCCGTTCAACTATTTCGTGAACTACGCGCCCGGCACCGAGGCGCGCCGCCGCCATCTGCGCGATGCGGGCCTCGGCGACGATCCGTCCACCAATCGCCTGCTGGCCGACATCGACGCGGGCAAGCTGCCGGCCGTCACGTTCTACAAGCCGCAGGGCAACCTGAACATGCACGCGGGGTATGCGGACGTCGAGTCGGGCGATCGGCATATCTCGACCGTGATCGAGCACATTCGCCGCGGCCCGCAATGGGCCCACACCGTGATCGTGATGACGCACGACGAGAACGGCGGCTGGTGGGATCCGGTCGCGCCGCCGCAGGGCGACCGCTGGGGGCCGGGCTCGCGCATCCCGGCGCTGGTGATCTCGCCGTTCGCGAAGCGCGGGCATGTCGATCACACGCTCTACGACACCAATTCGATCCTGCGCTTCATCAGCCGCGTGCACGGGCTCGCGCCGCTCGACGGCGTGACGAGCCGCGACCGCGCGTTCGCCGCGCGCGGGGCCACGCCGCCGGGGGATCTGCTCAATGCGTTGACGATCGGCGAGGCGGCGGCGTGATGCGCCGCTGAGCGCGCCGCAACGACAACGGGCAGCCGCGATGGCTGCCCGTTTCGTTTGAGCACGCGGCGATTCGCGCCGGGCGTTCAGTGATGCGACATCCGCAGCGTCAGCGCGCCCGCGCCGATCAGCACCGCGCCGCCGCCGTAGCCGAAGCGGCGCTGCGCGTCGGCGCCGGTCAGGCGCGAGGCCGCGTAGCGTGCGAGCCGCGCATAGCAGGCCGCGTTCAGCGCCGCGAGGCAGACGAAGGTCGGCAGCAGCAGCCCGCATTGCGACGCGAAGCTCTGGTGCGGCGAGACGAACTGCGGCACGAACGCGACGAAGAACACGATGCTTTTCGGGTTCAGCGCCGTCACGGTGTAGGCGGCCAGGAAGCGCCGGCCGGCCGATTTCGGCTCGACCGGCACGGTCTGGCGGCCGGCCGCGCGCGCCTGCAGGATCGAGCGCGCGCCGAGATAGATCAGATACGCGCCGCCGGCCAGCTTCAGCGCCGTGAACGCGGTGGCCGAGACGGCCAGCAGCGCGCCCGCGCCGGCCAGCGAGACGGCCATCGCGGTGGTGTCGCCGGCCGCAACGCCGGCCACCGTGCTCCACGACGAGCGGTTGCGGTTGGCCAGCGAATCGCCGATCACGAGCAGGATGGTCGGGCCGGGGATCAACAGCAGCAGGATGCTCGCGCCGGCGAACGCGAGCCAGGTTTCGAGGCTCATCGGGAGGCTCCGGGAAAGAGAGGAAACCTGAGTGATCCACGGCGGCGGCAGGGCTGTCAAGCGGGCAGGAAGCCGGCGCCGGTTTCCGCCCCGTCGTCCGGCTCGAGGTTCAGCCCGAGGTTCAGCCCGAGGTTCAGCCCGTCACGCCGCCGAAGCCGCGGCCGTCACCACCGGCGCACCGGGCCGCAGCGCGGCGTCGAACGCGCGGCACGACGCGCGGAAATGGTCGATCTTCGCCTCGGTATCGGCCGGGAACGCGAGCGGCGCCATCTGCCACGCATCGCGCGGCATCCGCTGGCAGATCGCGTGATCCTCGTCGAACACCTGGCGGTTCATCCGCGCCGTGGCGGCAAGGAACGGCTCGACGATCGCGTCGGCCTGCGCGCCCGTGGTGGGCGCCGCGTAGAGCCGGCTCGTGAAGCGCGTGAAGTTCGCGTCGCCGCCGGCCGGCAGGAAATGCTGGAGCGAATACGAGTAGCCGTAGGTCGACGAAATCATCGTGAACGGGAACAGGTACAGGCTCAGGTAGCCCTCGTACTGGAAATCGATCGAGAACAGGCGGCGCAGCTTCGCCAACTGATTGCGCTGGCGCGCCGCGCCGAGCGGGGCGTACCAGGCCGAATTCGCGCCGTCGTAGCGGTTCTCGCCGTCCTCGAGCGCGAGCGTGCCGAGCGAGCCCGGATGCACCGCGCCGATGTGATACGGCTCCAGCGCGTTTTCCACCGCGAGCGGCCAGTAGCACTGGAAATCGTAGCGGTTCAGGTCGACGCGGCGGTCGATGTTGAACGAGATGTCGGCCACCAGCGGCTCGAACTCGCCGAGCTGGGTGCTCAGGTCCGTCGCCGGGCGGATTCCGACGAACAGGAAATCGCCGCACCAGTCGAGCGCGTAGCGGCGCAGTTGCGCGCGCTCGACCTGGCAATGCCGGAAGCGCTCGCGCTCGGGCACGATCAGTTGCCCATGGCGGTAAGTCCAGCCGTGATAGGCGCAACTGGCCGGCTGGTTGCCGCCGTCGTCGAGATACATGCGCGCGCCGCGGTGCGGGCAGCGGTTGTCGAACGCGACGTAATCGCCGCCGTCGTTGAACACCACGATTTCGCCGGCCGCGCAGTCGAAGCGCACGAAATCGCCGTCGGCCGGCAGTTCGCGCCGGTGCGCCACCAGGTGCCAGTGCCGCGCGACGAGTTCGAGATCGAAATCCATGTCAGAGCTTCTTGGCCGGGGCCGCGTACATCGTCGCGCCGTCGGGCACCTTGCGCATCACCACCGCGCCCGCGCCGATCCGCGTGTCGTGGCCGACCGTCACGCGCGGCAGCACGCGCGCGCCCGAGCCGAAGAACACGCGCTCGCCCACCACCACGTGGCCGGTCAGGTCCACATGCGCGCTGAGCGTGGAGTACGCGCCGAGCGTGACGTCGTGGCCGACGCTCGACAGGATGTTGATGGCGGCGAAATCGCCCACCCGGCAATCGGCCGACAGCACGGCGTGCGGGCAGATCACCACGCCGGTGCCGAGCGTGGCGCGGCGCGCCACCACGGCGCTCGGATGGCGCAGCGAGGCGAAGCGCGCGCCGCGCGCGGCCAGCCGCGCGACCACGCTGGCCTTGTCCTGCGGATCGCCGATGCCGATCAGCACGGCGTCGCCGTCGTCGGGCCGGTAGGCGTCGATGTCGCCGAGCCACGGCAGGTCGTAG
>NZ_JAAGPF010000487.1 GCF_017104645.1 Burkholderia sp. Ac-20379 | reverse complement strand
CCTCGCCGCCAGCCGGCACGCGCTCGAGCTGCGGCGCGCGCACGCGCTCGCCGGCATTGTCGTAGGCCTGCACCACGTCGTGGAACGCGCGGCCGCGCGCGGCGTCGGCGTCGTGGCCGGCCAGCGCGGCGGCCGCCGCGTTCAGATAGGTGATGCGGCCGGCCGCATCGGTGACGATCACGCCCTGCGTCAGCGACGCCAGCGTGGTTTCGTAATCGCGGCGCTGCGCGGCTTCGCGGCGGCGCAGCGTCTCGTTGGTGAGCCGCGCGTGATGGAACGCGGCCACCACCGCGCTGACCACGCCCGACACCAGCAGGAACAGGCCGATTTCCATCGCCTGCATGGCGGGCGAGATCGGATAGGCGACACGATCGCCGAGGAACAGCAGCCAGATCAGCAACGCGCTGACGAGCGCGGCCACGAGGCCCGCCCCGAACGAGACGATCCAGGCGATGCCCGCGATGAACGGGTAAAACAGCACCAGCGGCATGTTCGGGCCGCCGAAATGGACAAGCAGCGACTGCAGCACCGTCGGCATCGCGACGAGCGCGGCGACGGTCCCGCCATGACGCATCCAGCCTGATTCGAGTTGATTCATCTGCTCGGCTCCCGTCCGCGCCGCCGCGATGCCGGCCGGACGCCATCCCCTGCCGCCTCGGCGGCCCCTCTCCTCGCGCAGGTTTCGCGGCGCGCTTACGACGGCGTCTTGTCCGCCGTACCCGCCTTGTCGCGCTTGTCGTCGCCCTCGATCTGCGCGAGGCGGTTGTAGATCGTCTTGAGGCTGATGTCGAGCACCTCGGCCGCATGCGTCTTGACGCCGTTGCACTGCGCCAGCGTACCGAGAATCACGCGACGGTCCACCTCCTCCAGCGTGGTGCCGAACGGCACCGACACCGCGTCGTCGTCGCCCGCCGCCTCGCCCGACACCTCGGTCATGATCGGCGCCGGCAGCGTGTCGATCAGATCGCCGTCGTTGAAGATGCTGGCGCGCTGCACGAAGTTGCGCAGCTCGCGCACGTTGCCCGGCCATTGGTAGCCCGACAGCGCCGCCAATGCGGACGGCGCAAAATGCATGCCGCGTCCGGTTTCCTCGTTGAGCCGGTCGAGGAACGCCGCGGCCAGCATCGGGATGTCCTCGCCGCGCGCGCGCAGCGGCGGCAGCGTGATCGGGAACACGTTGATGCGGTGATAGAGATCGGGGCGCAGCTTGCCGTTGGCCATCGCCGCATCGGTATCGAGGTTGGTGGCGGCCACGATCCGCACGTCCACGTCGAACTCGCGCGACGAGCCGAGCCGCGTCAGGCGCCCGGTTTCGAGCACGCGCAGCAGCTTGACCTGCGACTCCATCGGCATTTCGGTGATTTCGTCGAGGAACAGCGTGCCGCCGTCGGCGCGCTCGAAGAAGCCCTTGTGTTGACGATCGGCGCCCGTGAAGCTGCCGCGGTCGTGCCCGAACATCTCGCTTTCCACCAGGTTCGCCGCGATCGCCCCGCAGTTGATCGCGAGGAACGGGCCCTTGCGGCGCAGGCTCAGGTCGTGGATGGTTTGCGCGGCCAGTTCCTTGCCGGTGCCCGATTCGCCCATCAGCAGCACCGACGCCTCGGTGCTCGCGACGCGGCTGATCGCGTCGTACATGGTCTGCATCGGCGGCGAATTGCCGAGCATGCGACCGAAGCGGCCGAGCCGCTTCAGTTCGCCGCGCAGCGAGGCGATCTCCTCGTGCAGCACGCTGGTGCGCGGCACGCGCGCGAAGATGCTGTTCAGGCGCTGCATGTTCAGCGGCTTGACGAGGTAATCGGTGGCGCCGCGCCGCAGCGCGTCGATCGCGGTTTCGAGGCTGGCGTGGCCGGTGGTCAGCACCATCTCGCAGTGCACGCCCTTCGGCAATTCGTCGAACAGATCCATGCCGCTGCCGTCGGGCAGCATCAGGTCGCAGAGGATCAGATCGGGGGTATGCAGGGCAATCAGCTTGCGCGCCTCGGCCAGCGTCGCCGCCGTGTCGCAATTGAGCTGCTGCGTTTGCGCGAGCACCGAGAGCATCTCGCGGGTGTCGGCATCGTCTTCAACGACGAGGATATAGGGCATTGACGCTCCATCGCGGAGCACGCGCCAGCGGGCATCGAGGCCGAGCGCCGGGCAGCGTGCAGTAGGAGCATCGGGCGCTGTGCAACCCGATGACGCCCGGAAAGAAGGACCGGCGGCATGGGGTGCCGATCACGATGACGCCGATCCTGCCACCGGATCAGCCGCTTGGCCTGGCCTGTCGACTTGGCGTGCGGGCAGTATAGAGGACAACCTGTCGCACCCGGTCATTATCGTTTTTTTCTATCCGACCATGCCAAGCGTATTGGAATTTTCAATTCATGAACGGCGAGAGGATTCGGCTACGCTTGCCTTATCTTATAAAAATTACACGTTTCACGGGGATCGTGTACGGAGACACGCTCTTCCACCGAGATCCATTCATGTCGAAAACATCCAGCGACGGCCGCCGGCTGGCCGGCTCCTCGCCGCGCATCCAGGCGCTGCTGTCGAAAATCGAGAAGGTTGCCGCCACACGCGCGAGCGTGTTGATCGTCGGCGAAAGCGGTGCGGGCAAGGACATCGCCGCGCGGCTGCTGCACGATGCCAGCTCGCGTGCGGGCGGGCCGTTCGTGGCCGTCAATTGCGGCGCGATCCCGGCCGATATCGCCGAATCGCAGTTGTTCGGCCATGAAAAAGGCAGCTTCACGGGCGCGGCGTCGCAGCATATCGGCTGGTTCGAAGCGGCCGCGGGCGGCACCGTGTTTCTCGACGAAATCGCGGAAATGTCGCGCGACCTGCAGGTCAAGCTGCTGCGCGCACTCGAATCGAACACCATCATGCGGGTGGGCGGCACCGAAACGATCGCGCTCGACGTGCGGATCGTCGCGGCCACCCATCACAATCCCGTCGATGCGATCCAGGACGGCCGGCTGCGCGAGGATCTGTTCTACCGGCTCGCCGCGTTCGCGCTGCATGTGCCGGCGCTGCGCCACCGCGAAGGCGACGTCGAGGACATCGCGCGCGACCTGGTGGCCGGGCTCAATGCCCAGCACGGCAGCGACAAGGCGCTTTCGGCGCAGGCGCTCAAGGCGCTGCGCGCCTATCCGTGGCCGGGCAACGTGCGCGAGTTGCGCAACACCATCGAGCGCGCGTTCATCCTGTCCGACGGCCAGATCGAACTCGACCTGCCGCGCCAGGTGCCGCCGCGCGTGGACGTGCGCGACAACGTGATGTCGCTGCCGCTCGGCGCCACGCTCGCGCACGCGCAGCAGCGCTTCATCGTCGCGTCGCTGCGGCATTTCGAGGGCGACAAGCCGCGCACCGCCAAGGCGCTCGGCATCAGCCTCAAGACGCTGTACAACCGGCTCGCGCTGATGCGCGAACACGGGCTGGAACAGGAACTCGAGGAAAGCGCGCGCCGCTGAACGCGCGCTGCCGGCGGCTCGATGGCGGCGGGCAGCGATGTCGCGCTCGCCACCGGGCGGCAACACGCCGGCGCGATGCGGCAGATCGTGCTCGTCGCCGCGCCAGCAAGCGCGTTCGTTGCGCGCCTGCCGGTTCGCCGGCCCGTGCGTGGCTCGCGAGCGATTCGGTTGGCGTCGCTGCATCGCATACCGCCTCGATCGCTTCGGTGAGGCGAATCGGGTTCAGCCGGCTTCGCTTTTTTCGTCGTTTACTTCAAACCGATTGAAAGATTTGCCGGATCGGCGGCGCGGACGCTCAAGGCGCGTCGTCGTCGCGCTCGGCCTCGTCGTCGTCGCCGGCGAGCCGGCCGGTGCGGTCCGGCTCGATATCGGCGCTGTCGACGAAATTCGAATCGCCGTCGGCCGAGGCGCGCTCGCCGGTGCCGGCGCGATCGGTGCCGGCCGCGCCGGCTGCCGCGCCGCGTTCGAGCGCGTGGGCGTCCAGTTCGTCTTCCACGTCGAACGGGCGGCGTTTCGCGCCGCGCGTGTCGCTGCCGCTGTCCGACGAATCGCTCGGGCCGAGCGTGTCGGCATCGTGGCCGCTGCCGCCCGACGGATCGAGCGGTTC
>NZ_JAAGPF010000486.1 GCF_017104645.1 Burkholderia sp. Ac-20379 | reverse complement strand
CGCAGCCGCGTGGTGGCGGGCAGGGCGATCGTGCACGCCGCACCGGTCAGCAACGGCAGCACGTCCATCGGGGTGGCAGCCACGCCGTGCGGCGCGTTTTCGAGCCCGGCCGCGCGGCCCGATTCGGCGATCGCGCGTTCGAGCCGGGCCAGATCGAGCGGAAACGTCTGCGCCGCGGGCCGTGCCGCGCCGCCGCCCGTGCGCCGCTGCGAGCCGAGCAGGAACGCCGGAAACGCCGCGCCGAGCGCATGCAGCGTGGGCGAGCGCGACGGATGCCGGTGCAGGTAGGCACGCGCGAAGAAGCGGAACAGCGTCGGGCCGAGCAGGCGCAGCAGCGCCGGATATTCGGCTTCGAGGCAGCCGATCAGGCGCAGCCAGTAGCCGTCCGCGTACACGGCCAGCCGCGCGTGCGGATCGACGCCGGCCGGCGTCGCGATGACGGCCGCGATGCCCGCGCCTTCGTGCTGCGCGGCCTGCACCAGCCCGGCGTCGAGGCCGCCCGGGTGGGTGGTGGCCATCTGCATCCAGCGCTGGATCGCCGCCATCGGCATGGCGTCATTCATCGATCAGCTCCGGCGCGGGGAAATGCAGCGGCGTGGAGAGCGCCGCGTCGGCTTGGGCCGGATGGCCCGCAGGCAGATCGGCGTCGCTCAGCCGCTCGCCGGCCGCCACGCGGCGGGCCTTGTTCAGCTCGGCCAGCAACGCGTCGTAGTCGGGCAGGTTGGCGTCCCATTCGAGCAGCGTCGAGACGCCGCCCGTCAGGCGCTGCGCGAGCGCGTACAGATCCCAGACCGGCGCGGGCACCGGCTGGTCGTGCGTATCGATCAGCGTGTCGCCGTGGCGGATATGGCCGGCCAGATGGATCTGCACGATCTGGTCGTGCGGCAGCGCGTACAGGTAGGCCACCGGATCGAAGCGATGATTGACGGCGCTGACATACACGTTGTTGACGTCGAGCAGCAGCCCGCAGCCGGTGCGCCGCGCCAGCCGTGCGAGGAAATCGGATTCGGGCATCGTCGAGGCGCGAAACTGCACGTAGCTCGACGGGTTTTCGAGCACGAGCGGGCGGCCCAGCCATTGCTGCACGGCGTCCACGCGCGCGCACACGTGATCGAGCGACGCCTCGGTCAGCGGCATCGGCAGCAGATCGTGCGAATTGTGCGAACCGAGGCCCGTCCAGCACAGGTGATCGGACACCCACACGGCGCGCAGGTCGTTCATCAGGCGGCGCAGCCGGGTCAGGTAGCCCCGGTCGAGCGGCGTATCGGCGCCGATCGACAGCGACACGCCGTGCATGACGATCGGCACCTCGGCGGCGATCCGGTCGAGCGCGATGTCGACGAGCGCGCGGCTGGTGGTGGCGCCGGCATCGAGCTCGGCGGCCAGTTGCAGCAGCGGGGTGGCGGGAGCGAAGGTCATCGGGGGTGTCTCCGGCGTATCGATTACGTGCAAGAAAATGAGAGCGGGCGCGCGGCGGGCGCGCCCGGGCAAAGCGTCAGGCGACGACCGGCAGCGCCGCGACGCGATAGCGATGGTGCAGGCTGCGGCCCAGCACCGGATCGTGCAGTTCGAGTTCGAACGCGTCGCCGCTCGTCATCGCGGCCATCTCGCCGCGCACCGCCAGCGTGCCGCTGTACATCGCGCAGCCGGCCGGCAGCGCGGCCGCGTCGTGGTCGCCATAGCGCTGCCAGAGCGCGGCGGGCGGCAGCAGGCCGTCCACCGCGCCTTCCTGGTAGAGGCGCGTCGCGCCGTCGGCGCGCACGTAGCGCGAGCGCAGCACCAGCTGGTCCCAGTGCGCCGCCACGTCGGCGTAGCGCCAGGCCTCGCGCGCCACCGGCTTCGCGCACACCTGCTTCGACACCGCGACGCTGTACGCCTCGGTCTTGCGGTCGGTGTGGTCGGAGCCGATCGTCACGAGCGTGCCGAGCGGGCTGTCGAACAGCACGCATTCGATCTCGCCGCTGGTGTCGCCGCCGAGCACTTCGATGTCGTGCGCCTGCGTCAGCTGATCGGCGGCCACGCGGTAGAAGCACGGCGTGCTGGTGGGCGGCGCCACGCCGAGCGCGGCCAGTTCGTCGATGTGGTGCTGGATCGCGGCGGCGTCGCGGCCGGCCCAGCCGGCGATCACGAGCGTGTCGAGGGCGAGGTCGAGCGCGCGCGGCGCGCTGCCGAGCGGGGAAACGGTAAAGGAAAGCTGGGTCATGATCGGAATCGGGAAGTGCGGGGGCCGGCGGCGCCTCGCGCGGCCTTCGGGGAAGGCTGCACGGCGCGCCGCCGGCGTGGAGCGCGGCGCTGCGGCCGCGAAAGGCTTGTCGAGCGTCAGTCCTCGAGCGGGCGATGCGCGGTTTCGCGGGCGGCCAGCAGCGCGATCGCCGTGATGATCAGCGCGCCCGTCACGTACAGCGACACGGCGATGGTCGTATGCCACTGGCGGAACAGCGCGACGATGATCAGCGGGGCGAAGCCGCCGCCGAGAATGCCGGCCAGCGTGTAGGCCAGCGACGAGCCGGCGTAGCGCACGCGGGTGGGGAACTGCTCGGTGACGAACGCCGCCTGCGGGCCGTACATCGCCGCGTGAATCACCAGGCCGACGATCACGGCCAGCACGATCAGGCCCGGCTGCGAGGTGTTGACCAGCGAGAAGAACGCGAAGGCCCAGACGATCGCCGCCAGCACGCCGCCCAGATACACCGGCCGGCGGCCGAAGCGGTCGGACAGCGCGCCGAACAGCGGCACGGTCAGCGCGTTGCAGGCGGTGCCGCACAGCACGGCGGTCAGCGCCAGCGAGCGCGACAGGTTCAGCACGGTCGTCACGTAGGTCAGCGTGAACACCACGATCAGCGCGTAGAGCACGTCGGAGCCGATCCGCGAGCCGCCGGCCAGCAGCAGCCGGCGCCAGTGGAACGTGAACACCTCGGCCACCGGCACCTTGGCCGTGGCGTGCGATTCGCTGAGCTTCTCGAACGCGGGCGTCTCGCCCACGCTGCGGCGCACCCACATGCCGAACATCACCAGCAGCAGGCTCGCGAGGAACGGCACGCGCCAGCCCCAGTCGAGGAACGCGTCGGACGACACGGCCGCCGTCAGCAGCGCGATGCAGCCGGTGCCGAGCAGCGTGCCGAACGACGGCCCGACCTGCGCCCACGACGCATTCAGGCCGCGCTTCTTCTGGTTGCCGTGCTCGACCGCCAGCAGCACCGCGCCGGCCCATTCGCCGCCGAGCGCGATGCCCTGCACGAAGCGCAGCGCCACCAGCAGGATCGGGCTCAGGATGCCGGCCGTGGCGTAGGTGGGCAGCACGCCCATCAGCGCGGTGGTCAGGCCCATCAGCACCAGCGTCAGCATCAGCACGGCGCGGCGGCCGAGCTTGTCGCCGAGGTTGCCGAAGATCAGGCCGCCGAGCGGGCGCGACACGTAGCCGACCGCATAGGTCGAGAACGCCAGCAGCGTGCCGGCCAACGGATCGACCGACGGGAAGAACAGGTGGTTGAAGACGAGCGCGGCGAGCGTGTTGTAGACCGTGAAGTCGTACCACTCGAGCGAGGTGCCGATCATGCTCGCGCTGGCGAGGCGGCCGCGTCCGGCTTGCGGCTGTCCGGCCGTCGGGGACGGGCTGGCGAGGCTGTTCATGTTGTTCTCCATCAGGGTAGCGGCGGTGATGCGGTAGGTGGCGGGCGGCGCGGGCGCTCAGGCCGCGAGCCGCCAGAGCAGGTCGAAGCCGCGTACCTGCGACGGCTCGACGTCGGCGAGCGTGGCCAGTTGCTGCGCGGCGCGGCGTGCGGCGTCGGCCGAGCTGGCCTCGACGAGGATCAGGGCATCGGCGAGCGCGGCGGAGGCGGCGCCTTCGCCGGTGGCGATCGGCGCGGACAGCGCGGCG
>NZ_JAAGPF010000044.1 GCF_017104645.1 Burkholderia sp. Ac-20379 | reverse complement strand
CGCGCGGCGCGTTTCAGCCGGGCCCGGACGACGGCGACATGTCGGAGTTCTTCCGCCGCTTCTTCGGCATCCCGCTGCCGCAAACGCCGGGTTCGCCCAAGAGCGCGCCCGATGCGCCCGACACCGAGCAGAACCGCGGCGTCGGCTCGGGCTTCATCCTGTCGCCCGACGGCTACGTGATGACCAACGCGCACGTGGTGGACGACGCCGACACGATCTACGTGACGCTGACCGACAAGCGCGAGTTCAAGGCCAAGCTGATCGGCGTGGACGAGCGCACCGACGTGGCGATCGTCAAGATCAACGCCTCCAATCTGCCGAGCGTGGCGATCGGCGATTCGAACAAGGTGCGCGTGGGCGAGTGGGTGGTGGCGATCGGTTCGCCGTTCGGGCTCGACAACACGGTCACGGCCGGCATCGTCAGCGCGAAGGGCCGCAACACGGGCGATTACCTGCCGTTCATCCAGACCGACGTGGCCGTGAACCCCGGCAATTCGGGCGGCCCGCTGATCAACATGCAGGGCGAGGTGATCGGCATCAACTCGCAGATCTACAGCCGGACGGGCGGCTTCATGGGCATCTCGTTCGCGATTCCGATCGACGAGGCGATGCGCGTGGCCGAGCAGTTGAAGGCGTCGGGCAAGGTGACGCGCGGGCGCATTGCCGTGGCGATCGGCGAGGTCACCAAGGATGTAGCCGACTCGCTCGGCCTGCCGCGCGCGCAGGGGGCGCTGGTCAGCAGCGTCGAGCCGGGCGGCCCGGCCGACAAGGCCGGCGTGCAGCCCGGCGACATCATCCTCAAGTTCAATGGCCGCGACGTCGAGGAAGCCACCGATCTGCCGCGCATGGTGGGCGACACCAAGCCGGGCAGCCACGCAACGGTCACGATCTGGCGCAAGGGCACCTCGCGCGACCTGCCGATCACGATCGCCGAAGTGCCGGCCGAGAAGAACGCACGCACCGCCGACGGCAAACCGAGCCAGCCGGCCAAGCCGCGCCAGAGCAACGCGCTCGGCCTGACGGTCAGCGATCTGACGGCCGATCAACTGAAGGCGGCCAAGGTGCCGAACGGCGTGCACGTCGACGCGGCCGACGGCCCGGCGGCGCGTGCCGGCCTCAAGCGCGACGACATCGTGATCCGCGTCGGCGATACCGACATCACGAGCGCCAAGCAGTTCGTCGACCTGACGTCGAAGCTCGATCCGTCGAAGATGGTGGCGGTGCTGGTGCGGCGCGGTGACAGCACGCAGTTCGTCCCGCTGCGTCCGCGCCAGAAGTAAGCGGCGGCGCGTGGCGTTCACCCTTTACGGCCGCGGCTGGTGCCACCTGTGCGACGAGTTGCGCGTTGCGCTGGCGCCGGTCGCGGCCGAGTTCCAGGTGGCGGTGGCGTACGTCGATATCGACGCCGATCCCGCGCTGGTGGCGCGTTACGACGAAGACGTGCCGGTGCTGCTGCTCGACGGCATCGAGGTGTGCCGGCACCGGTTCGATCCAGCCGCGGTGCGCGCGGCGCTGGTGGGCCGCGAGGCCGGCGGGGCGGCGTAGTGCGCCGGCCGGCGCAAGCCGGGCGGGCTCGCATCGCCAACATTCCTGCAGTTTTCATGCCCTATCGGGCGCGGCGCGGCCAAAATGCCGCCCCTGCCAGGCCTTTTCGGCTAAAATAGGCTGTTTTTTCACCGACTTACAAGGCGTGCTCCGCAGTCGTCGAGCGCGCCTTTTTCGCTTGATCGGCACTGAATGGATCATATTCGCAATTTCTCGATCATCGCGCACATCGACCACGGCAAGTCGACGCTCGCGGATCGCATCATCCAGGTATGCGGCGGCCTCTCCGACCGCGAAATGGAAGCCCAGGTGCTCGACTCGATGGATCTCGAGCGCGAGCGCGGCATCACGATCAAGGCGCAGACGGCCGCATTGTCGTATCGCGCACGCGACGGCAAGGTCTACAACCTGAACCTGATCGACACCCCGGGGCACGTCGATTTCTCGTATGAAGTGAGCCGCTCGCTGTCGGCCTGCGAGGGCGCGCTGCTGGTCGTCGATGCGAGCCAGGGCGTCGAGGCGCAAACCGTCGCGAACTGCTACACGGCGATCGAGCTCGGCGTCGAGGTGGTGCCGGTCCTGAACAAGATCGACCTGCCGGCGGCCAACCCGGAAAACGCCATCGCGGAAATCGAGGACGTGATCGGCATCGACGCGGCCGACGCCACGCATTGCAGCGCCAAGACGGGCCTCGGCGTGGAAGACGTGCTCGAATCGCTGATCGCCAAGGTGCCGGCGCCGAAAGGCGATCCCGACGCCCCGCTGCAGGCGCTGATCATCGATTCCTGGTTCGACAACTACGTCGGCGTCGTGATGCTCGTGCGTATCGTCAACGGCACGCTGCGTCCGAAGGACAAGATCAAGATGATGGCGACCGACGCGCAGTATCCGGTCGAGCACGTCGGGGTGTTCTCGCCGAAGTCGCGCGATCTCGAATCGCTGTCGGCCGGCCAGGTGGGCTTCATCATCGCCGGCATCAAGGAACTGACGGCCGCCAAGGTGGGCGATACCGTCACGCATGCGGCCAAGCCCGCGCCGGCGCCGCTGCCCGGCTTCAAGGAAGTGAAGCCGCAGGTGTTCGCCGGCCTCTATCCGGTCGAGGCGAACCAGTACGACGCGCTGCGCGAATCGCTCGAGAAGCTCCGCCTCAACGACGCCGCGCTGCAATACGAGCCGGAAGTGTCGCAAGCGCTCGGCTTCGGCTTCCGCTGCGGCTTCCTCGGCCTGCTGCACATGGAAATCGTGCAGGAGCGCCTGGAGCGCGAATTCGACATGGACCTCATCACCACGGCGCCCACCGTGGTCTATGAGGTCGTGCAGGCCAACGGCGAAACCATCAAGGTCGAGAACCCGGCCAAGATGCCCGACCCGGGCCGCATCGAGGAAGTGCGCGAGCCGATCGTCACCGTCAATCTGTACATGCCGCAGGAATACGTCGGTTCGGTGATCACGCTGTGCGAGCAGAAGCGCGGTTCGCAGATCAACATGCAGTACCACGGCCGCCAGGTGCAACTGACCTACGAAATCCCGATGGCGGAAATCGTGCTCGATTTCTTCGATCGCCTGAAATCCACGTCGCGCGGCTATGCGTCGATGGATTACGAGTTCAAGGAATACCGCACGTCGGACGTGGTCAAGGTGGACATGCTGATCAACGGCGACAAGGTCGATGCGCTGTCGATCATCGTGCACCGCTCGCAGTCGCAGTATCGCGGCCGCGAAGTGGCCGCGAAGATGCGCGAGATCATCCCGCGTCAGATGTACGACGTGGCGATTCAGGCCGCGATCGGCGCGAACATCGTCGCGCGCGAGAACATCAAGGCGCTGCGCAAGAACGTGCTGGCCAAGTGCTACGGCGGCGACATCTCGCGCAAGAAGAAGCTGCTCGAAAAGCAGAAGGCCGGCAAGAAACGCATGAAGCAGGTGGGTTCGGTCGAGATTCCGCAGGAAGCGTTCCTCGCGATCTTGCGCGTCGAAGACAAATAACAGGACTGATCCTTTTATGAATTTCGCATTGATTCTGTTTGTGCTCGTCGTGTTGACGGGGATTGCGTGGGTGCTGGACAAGCTGGTGTTCCTGCCGGGCCGCCGCAAGGCGGCGGACGAAGCGGCCGCCGAGTTCGACCGTCAGCAAGCACGCGTCGATGCGCGCTTCGCCGACGAGAACGCCGCACAGACGCGCGCCAAGCTGCGCGACGAAAAGCTGCGCCAGCCCTGGTGGCTCGAGTATTCGGCCAGCTTCTTCCCGGTGATTCTCGCGGTGTTCGTGGTGCGCTCGTTCGTGGTCGAGCCGTTCAAGATTCCGTCGGGTTCGATGGTGCCCACGCTGCTGGTGGGCGATTTCATCCTCGTCAACAAGTTCGAATACGGCCTGCGCCTGCCGATCACGAACCAGAAGGTCACCTCGGGCAGCCCGCTCTCGCGCGGCGACGTCGTGGTGTTCCGCTATCCGAAGGATGAATCGGTCGACTACATCAAGCGCGTGATCGGCCTGCCGGGCGATACCGTGCAGTACTACGACAAGAAGCTGACGATCAACGGCCAGGCCGTGCCCGAAACGCCGCTGCCCGATTTCTTCGACGAAGAGCGCATGAACTATGCGAAGCAGTACGAAGAAACCGTCGACGGCCGCAAGAACGCGATCCTGAACAACCCGGCCGTGCCGCCGTTCGTGATGGGCGCCGACGATTTCCCGTACAAGAGCAACTGCCAGTACAACGAACACGGCGTGACCTGCAAGGTGCCGCCGGGCCACTACTTCATGATGGGCGACAACCGCGACAACAGCGCGGACAGCCGCTACTGGGGCTTCGTGCCCGACAAGGATGTGGTCGGCCGCGCGTTCTTCATCTGGATGAACTTCAGCGACCTGAAGCGCATCGGCGCGTTCCACTGAGCCACCCGCCGATCCTGGCCAGCATTGCGCGACGGCCACGCGCAATGCTGGCAAATCACTTCAAGAACCGGCGGTAACACCGCTTCGACACGCCTTTTCGCGCCGGGCATCCGTCACTCGACGGCGCCCGCGCCCGCGTTATACTCCTGCACATGCCTCAGTCCCAGTTGGAAAGCCGGCTGCGCTACGAATTTCGCAATGCGGAATTGCTGCGTCAGGCTTTGACCCATCGTAGCCACAGCGCCACGCATAACGAACGGCTCGAGTTTCTCGGCGACTCCGTTCTGAATTGCGCGGTGGCGGCCCTTTTGTTCCAGCGCTTCAGCAAACTGGACGAGGGCGATCTGTCGCGCGTGCGGGCCAATCTCGTCAAGCAGCAGTCGCTGTACGAAATTGCTCAGGCCCTCAATATCTCCGAAGGCTTGCGGCTCGGCGAAGGGGAACTGCGCAGCGGCGGGTTCCGCCGCCCGTCGATCCTCGCGGACGCGTTCGAAGCCATCATCGGGGCCGTGTTCCTCGATGGCGGCTTCGAAGCCGCCCAAGGGGTGATCAAGCGCCTGTACGTGCCGATTCTCGATCACATCGATCCGCGCACGCTCGGCAAGGATGCCAAGACACTGCTCCAGGAATACCTGCAAGGCCACAAGATCGCACTGCCGACCTACACCGTGGTCGCCACCCATGGTGCGGCGCACAATCAGCAGTTCGAAGTCGAATGCACGGTGCCGAAGCTCGATATCAAGGTGTCGGGCTCCGGCGCGAGCCGCCGCGCGGCCGAGCAGGCCGCCGCGAAGAAGGCGCTCGACGACGTGATGGCGCGCCCGATGGTCGCCGCCAAGCCGAAGCGCTCGAAGAGTTCGCGGGCCAAGGGCGAGCCGGACATCGTGCCGGGCGTGAAGGGCGTGCAGGAAGCGCTGGATCTGCGGGCCGCGCCGGCCGAACGCAAGGAACGGGCTGCGGCCGCATCGGGTGAAGCGGGCAGGCCCGCCGAAGCCGCCGCCGAGCGTGGCGCGCCGGTGGCCGTGATTCGCGCCGGTTCGCACGGCGAATCGGCCCCGGACAAAGCCGAGCGCACTGTGAAACCGGCCGACAAGCCTGTGGATAAACCCGCCGACAGGCCGAACGACAAGCCGCAAGCGGCGGATAAACCCGCCGCGGCCGAGAAATCGGCGCCGGCCGCGGGCGACAAGCCCGATGCCGCCGCGCGCGGTGCCGGCGACCGCACGTTGCGTTTGCGCGACACGGCCCCCGCGCTGTCCGGCGACACCGATGCCGACCTCGCCGCCGCGCCCTTGCGCGTGGCCGATGCCGGTCATTGACCTCCTGATCCATTCGCGGGCCGCGTCGTGCGGCTCGCCACGCATTGCAGCAGCCTGATATGAACGCTCCCGTCACTCCCGCCGGTTTCCGTTGCGGCATGGTCGCCATCGTCGGCCGCCCGAACGTCGGCAAATCGACGCTGATGAACGCACTCGTCGGCCAGAAGATCAGCATCACCTCGCGCAAGGCGCAAACCACGCGCCATCGCATCACCGGCATCCACACGTTGCCGGACGCGCAATACATCTTCGTCGACACGCCCGGCTTCCAGACGCGCCACAGCACCGCGCTGAACCGCACGCTGAACCGCACCGTCACGTCCACGCTGACCGCGGTCGACGCGATCCTGTTCGTGATCGAGGCGGGCCGTTTCGGCCCCGACGATCAGAAGGTGCTCGACCTGATTCCGAAGAACGTGCCGACGCTGCTGGTGCTCAACAAGCTCGACCGCGTGTCCGACAAGAGCTCGCTGTTCCCGTTCCTGAAGGACATGGGCGATCTGCGCGAGTTCGCCGAAGTGGTGCCGCTGTCGGCCAAGAACGACGACGACATCGCCCGGCTGATGCAAACCACCAAGCCCTATCTGCCGGAAGGCGATCCGATCTACGGCGAGGACGACCTGACCGATCGCAGCTCGCGCTTCCTCGCGGCCGAAATCCTGCGCGAGAAGGTGTTCCGCTGGACGGGCGACGAACTGCCGTACACGAGCACCGTCATCATCGACAAGTTCGAGGAAGAAGGCCGCCTCACGCGCGTGTTCGCGACGATCCTGGTCGAGCGCGATTCGCACAAGGCGATGGTGATCGGCAAGAAGGGCGCCAAGCTCAAGCAGATCAGCACCGAGGCGCGCCTCGACATGGAAAAGCTGTTCGACGGCCCCGTGTATCTGGAGACCTTCATCAAGGTCAAGAGCGGCTGGGCCGATAACGAAGCGGGGCTTCGTGCCTATGGGTACGAATGACGGGACGGACGGCGTCGGCCACGACGCGCCCGTGTCGCTGGCCGATCCCGCGCCGGACGCGCCCGCTGCCGCGTCCGCCTCGCCGGAGCGCGCAGCGCCCGGCGCCGCACCGTCCGAACCTGCCCCGCGCGATCCCGCGCCGGCGCGCAAGCGTCGCGCCAGCGGGCCGCGCGCATCCGAATTCCGCGTTGCCGAGCAACCCGGCTTCGTGCTGCACAGCTACCCCTATCGCGAAACCAGCCTGATCATCGACGTGCTGACGCGCGACCACGGCCGCGTCGCGCTCGTCGCGAAGGGCGCCAAGCGCCCGCATTCGGCGCTGCGCGGCGTGCTGCAGACGTTCCAGCCGCTGTCGCTGTCGTGGTCGGGCAAATCCGAAATGCGCACGCTGACGGGTGCCGAATGGGTGGGCGGCATGCTGCCGCTGGCCGGCGACGCGCTGCTCTGCGGCTTCTACGTCAACGAACTGCTGGTCAAGTTCTGCGCGCGCGAAGATCCGTTTCCTCCGTTGTTCCAGCATTACCTCGTCACGCTCGCGCGGCTCGCCCACGACGAGCCGGCCGTGCAGGTGCTGCGCTCGTTCGAGCGCGTGCTGCTGCGCGAAACCGGCTATGCGCGCGCGCTGAACCGCACCGTGTCGCGCCGCACGGTGCAGCCCGACGGCCGCTACGTGTTCGATCCCGAGCGCGGCGTGCGCGAGGCCGGGCACGACGTGCCGTCGCATTGGCCCATCGTGTCGGGGCAGACGTTGCTCGACATGGAGGAGGACGATTACCATCGTGCGCAGACCGTCGCGCAAAGCAAGACGCTGATGCGCTTCCTGCTCAACACCTATCTGGGCGGCACGCCGCTCGCCACGCGCCAGATCCTGATCGACCTGCAAAACCTATGAGCTTCTTCCTGACCGCGCCGAACGCCATCGATCTCGGCGTCAACATCGATCACGTCGCCACGCTGCGCAATGTGCGCGGCACGAGCTATCCCGACCCGATCCGCGCCGCGCTGGCCGCCGAGCAGGCCGGCGCCGACGCGATCACGCTGCATCTGCGCGAGGATCGCCGCCATATCCGCGACGCCGACGTGCGCGCGCTGCGCCCGCTGCTGGCCACGCGCATGAACCTCGAATGCGCGGTCACGCAGGAGATGCTCGACATCACCTGCGAGGTGCGTCCGCACGACGCCTGCCTGGTGCCCGAGAAGCGCGAGGAGCTGACGACCGAAGGCGGCCTCGACGTGGCCGGCCATTTCGAGGCCGTGCGCGCCGCGTGCCGGCAACTGGCCGAGGCGGGCGTGCGCGTGTCGCTGTTCATCGATCCCGATGCCGAGCAGATCCGCGCGGCGCACGAGGCCGGCGCGCCGGTGATCGAACTGCATACCGGCGCCTACGCCGAAGCGCACGACGAAGCCGCGCAGCAGCGCGAATACGAGCGTGTGGTAGCGGGCGTGGAGGCGGGCGTCGCGCTCGGCCTGAAGGTCAACGCGGGCCACGGGCTGCACTACACCAACGTGCAGCCGATCGCCGCGATCGACGGCATCGTCGAGCTGAACATCGGCCATGCGATCGTCGCGCAATCGATCTTCACGGGCTGGGACAACGCCGTGCGCGAGATGAAGGCGATCATGGTGGCGGCGCGCGTGGCCGCCCGTCACGGCGGCCGTTGAGCGCCATGACGATCTACGGGATCGGCACCGACATCGTCCAGGTGAGCCGGATCGCCGCGGTGCTCGAACGCACCGGCGGGCGGTTCGCCGAGAAGGTGCTCGGCCCCGACGAGCTGCGCGTGTTCCATGCGCGCCGCAAGCGTTCCGAAGCGCGCGGCATCGCGTTCCTGGCCACGCGTTTCTCGGCCAAGGAAGCGTTCTCGAAGGCGATCGGCCTCGGCATGCGCTGGCCGATGACCTGGCGCGCGCTGCAAACCCTCAACGAACCGAGCGGCCAGCCCTATGTGGTCGCCTCGGGCGAACTGGCCGACTGGCTGGCCGCGCGGCAGATCAGCGCGCGCGTGACCGTCAGCGACGAACGCGACTACGCCGTGTCGTTCGTCGTGGCCGAAACGCCGGACGCTGCGCCGGCTCGCGACTGAACCCCTTTCTCCACGGACCGATTCGATGAAACCGACTCCCGGCCCCGTCATGCTCGACGTCGTCGGCACGACGCTCACGCGCGACGATGCCCGCCGCCTGGCCCACCCGCGCACCGGCGGCGTGATCCTGTTCGCCCGCCATTTCGAGAACCGCGCCCAGCTGTGCGCGCTGACCGATGCGATCCGCGCGGTGCGCGACGACATCCTGATCGCCGTCGATCACGAAGGCGGCCGCGTGCAGCGCTTCCGCACCGACGGCTTCACGGTGCTGCCGGCGATGCGCCGGCTCGGCGAGCTGTGGGACAAGGACGTGCTGCACGCCACCAAGCTGGCGACGTCCGTGGGCTTCGTGCTGGCGGCCGAGCTGCGCGCCTGCGGCATCGACCTGAGCTTCACGCC
Source organism: Burkholderia sp. Ac-20379 (assembly GCF_017104645.1). Lineage (GTDB taxonomy): Bacteria > Pseudomonadota > Gammaproteobacteria > Burkholderiales > Burkholderiaceae > Burkholderia. The sequence goes on along the minus strand of NZ_JAAGPF010000044.1, from coordinate 26,214 downwards.
GGTGCTCGATCTCGATTACGGCCACTCGAAGGTGATCGGCGATCGCGCGTTCCATCGCGATCCGCGCGTCGTCACGCTGCTGGCCAAGAGCCTGAACCACGGCCTCGCGCTGGCCGGCATGGCGAACTGCGGCAAGCATTTCCCCGGCCACGGTTTCGCCGAGGCCGATTCGCACGTCGCGCTGCCGACCGACGACCGGCCGCTCGAGCAGATCCTCAAGAGCGACGTCGCGCCTTACGACTGGCTCGGCCTGTCGCTGTCGGCCGTGATTCCGGCGCACGTGATCTACACGCAGGTGGACCGGCGTCCCGCCGGGTTCTCGCCGGTGTGGCTGCAGGAGATCCTGCGCGATCGGCTCGGCTTCACGGGCGCGGTGTTCAGCGACGATCTGTCTATGGAAGCGGCGCGCGCGGGTGGATCGCTCGCGCAGGCGGCCGATGCGGCGATCGAGGCCGGTTGCGACATGGTGCTGGTCTGCAACCAGCCCGAGGAAGCCGAAAAGGTGCTCAACGAGATGCAGGCCGAGGTGTCGCCGGAATCGGTGCGCCGGATTCGCCGGCTGCGCCCGCGCGGCAAGCCGTCGAGCTGGGACAAGCTGATGAACCGCCCCGACTACCAGCGCGCCACGGCGCTGCTGCGCGAGACGCTGGGCTGATTGCTCCGCGAGTGGAAACGACAAGGGCCGCGTCCGATGACGCGGCCCTTGTCGTTTCCGGCCCCGTGAATCAGCGATCGGCGAGGCCAGCGAATCAGTTCATCTTCATGCGTTGCAGCTTGTTGTAGAGCGTCTTCGGGCTGATGCCGAGCAGGGCGGCGGCGCGATGGCGGGTGCCGCCCACGGCGTCGAGCGTCGCGCGGATCAGCAGATCCTCGACGTCCGACAGCGGCGTGCCGACGCGCACCTGCACGCTGCTGCCGTTCAGCGCGGCGCCCGGCACGAACACGCCGTCGTTGGCGCGCAGCGTTTCGATGAAATCGCCCGACGCTTCATAAGCGAGCCGCACGCGCTCGCGCAACTCGCGCACGTTGCCGGGCCAGTCGTAGGCGAGGCATTCGCGGATGAATTCGGGGGCGATGCGCTTGTCGACCGAACCGAGGCCGGCCTTGCGCGCTTCGAGGTTCAGGTCGGCGACGAACGCTTCGGCGATCTGCAGCATGTCGTCTTCGCGATCGCGCAGCGGCGGCAGCGCGATCGACGCCGCGTCGAGCCGCAGCCACAGATCCTCGCGCAACGTGCCGTTGTCGAGCGCTTCGCGGGCCGGACGGCGCGAGGTGGCGATCAGGCGGAAATCGGTGGCGATCTCGGTCGAGCCGCCGATGCGCATGAACGACTGCGAATCGAGTGCGCGCAGCAGCGATTCCTGGATCGGCAGCGGCAGCGCGGTCACGTCCTTGAGCAGCAGCGTGCCGCCGCTCGCCTGTTCGAACAGGCCCGGCTCGCGCCGTTCGGCGCCGCCGTAGCTGCCGCGCTCGCGGCCGAACAGCATGCTTTCGATGACGATGCTGCCCAGCTCGATCACGCGCGGCAGTTGCAGTGCGGCGCGGCAGTCGAACTTGATGAACGGGCCCTTGCGGCGGCGGCTCAGGTCATGCAGCGCGCGGGCGGTGGCTTCCTTGCCGGTGCCGGCTTCGCCCCACACGAGCACGGCGGCTTCGCTGCGCGCATTGCGTTCGATCATGTCGTAGACGTGCTGCGTGCCGTCGCTGCGGCCGATCAGCGGCCCGAAGCGGCCGAGGCGGCGCAGCGTGGTGCGCAGCGTCTGCACTTCCTCGATCAGTTCGTACGGGCGCGGGATGCGGGCCAGCAGGCTGCGCAGGCGCGGAATATTGACCGGCTTGAGCAGGTAATCCCAGATCCCGTGCCGCAAGCCCTCGATTGCGCTCTCGACCGTCGCATTGCCGGTCAGCACGATCACCGGCAGGCCGCCGTTCGGCTGCTGCGGCTGGGGCAGGTGCTGGAGCAGGTCGAAGCCGCTGCCGTCGGGCAGGTTCAGGTCGACCAGCACGACGTCGGGAATGGTCCGCGCCAATGCTGCACGGGCCTCGGCGAGCGAGGTGGCGGTGTCGACCGTGAAGCCGTCAGCGGCAAGCAGCGCCGTCAGGCCGGACAAGCTGTTGGGATCGTCTTCGACTATGAGGGCGTGTGGCATGGTGTGCGGAATGTTCAATGGGCCGGCCGTTCGTGACGGGCTGTTCGCCCTATTTGTTTGATTAGCGTCGGATTTTATGTCCCTTGGCGGCAATAGCGTACGGTATTTACCTTTGAAAGCAAAAGAGTTACCGAAGATACAAATTGATGCCGATTTCGTGCGGTGAAACTAAACTTCGTTTGCTTGCATTCTTGCGCAAGAATCTGTCGCAGATAAACAAAAAGCGCCCCGGAGGGCGCTTCTTCAAGCCAATCGCATGAACTTATGCGCGGCTGCGGTACTCGTTGGTACGCGTATCGATTTCGATCTTGTCGCCGGTGTTGCAGAACAGCGGCACTTGCAGCTCGTAGCCCGTTGCCAGCTTGGCGTTCTTCAGCACCTTGCCCGACGACGTGTCGCCCTTGACGGCCGGTTCCGTGTACGTGATTTCGCGCACGATGACCGTCGGCATGTCGACCGAAATGGCCTTCTCGTTGTAGAACACGACTTCGCAAGCCATGCCGTCTTCGAGGTAGTTGAGCGCTTCGCCCATCATTTCGGCTTCGACTTCGAACTGGTTGTAGTCGGCGTCCATGAACACGTACATCGGATCGGCGAAATACGAATACGTGACTTCCTTGCGGTCGAGCACGACGACGTCGAACTTGTCGTCCGCCTTGTAAACCGATTCCTGGCCGGCGTTCGTCAGCAGGTTCTTCAGCTTCATCTTGACGACGGCGGAGTTACGGCCCGACTTGTTGTATTCGGCCTTGGCGACGACCCACGCATCGCTGCCGACCATCACGACGTTGCCTACGCGGAGTTCCTGAGCGGTTTTCATATCAAAACTGTCCTGTGCAAAAAATTTTCCTGATGTCGCGCAACGGCCGACAACGCAAACGGGCCATGTCTGGTTCGCTTCGCATTTCACATTTCGCACGCCAGGCACGCCGTGTTTCGGGCGATTGACCGGGGCCGGAACGCGCTTGCGTGGTCCGCCGTTGGATAACCGCTTATTTTAACTGAGTTTTTGTGAAATCCGCCAGATTTCCGGCGAGATCGCCCACCGCCGCCAGTTCGTCCGCCCAGGCGTTCGCGCGTGCGTCGAGCGCGGCCCGGTGAGCGATGAAATCGGCCCAGTCCGGCGTGCCCGCGCCGTTCCAGGCGTGCCAGAAGCGGGCCACGGCCTCGGCCGCCGGCGCGGGCAGCGTGGCCGTCAGGTGGGCGAGCGCGGCGTCGAGCTTCGGCAGGTGGGCGTCGTCGGCCTGCGGGTAGATGTGCCAGACGAACGGCTTGCGCGCCCATTGCGCGCGGACGAACGAATCCTCGCCGCGCACGAAGTTCAGGTCGCTGGCCCACAGCAGCGCGTCGTAATCGGGCTGGGCGACGAAGGCCAGGCCGTGTGCGCTCAGCTGGCCCGCCTGCGCGCGGCTGCCCGCGCCGAAGCCGGGCAGACCGAAGAACGCGGCCACGGCCGGGCAGATGCGGCCTTCCGGCACCAGCAGCACGACCGGCTGCGCGCCGTCGCGCCAGTGTTCGAGCAGCGCGCCGAGCGCCGGATTCTCGTAGGCGAACAGCGAGACGACCAGCGTGCCCGGCGCCGGCGCGGGGCTGCCGGTGGCGCGCCGCCACCAGGCGTCGCGGGCCTCGGCCGACGCCAGGAACGCCTCGCGCCGGGCGTCGAGGCCGGCTTCCTTCAGCACGCCGCCCGTGCCGGGGCCGAGCCCCGGGAAGAAGAACGCCTTGTGCAGCGGATAGCGCGGGTGCGGCGACGGGCGGCGATGGAAATCGGCCACCCAATCCTCGGCGCTCAGGTATTCGAGATTGATCCAGACCGGCGCGCGTTCGCGGCGCGCCATCGCGTGCACGTACTCGGCCGGCAGTTCGCAGGCGAACGCCTCGATCACCACGTCGGCGATCGCGAGCGTGTCGCCGGCCAGCACCGGTTCGCCCCAGTGCTCGATCGCGATGCCGTCGATGCGCTGCTTCGCGGCCGCCGGGTCGAGGCCCGGCGCGAGTCGCGCGAAGGTGGCGAGGTCGTCGACGAACAGCCGCACCTGCCAGCCGTGTTCGCGCGCGAGTTGCAGCGCGAGCCGCCAGCACACGCCGATGTCGCCGAAGTTGTCGACCACCGCGCAGAAGATGTCGCAGGCGAGCGGCGGGGCGTTGCCGCTGGTGTGGGCGGGCAATGAGGCGGGCGATGGGGCAGGGATGGGGAGCATCGAAGGAACGGGGGCGAATGCACTAAACTGGCGATTCTAAATGACCTGTTCGCGCGCCACGGCGCCCGGATCCCGCATGACAGCCCCCGTATCCGATTCGTCCCGCTTGCCCACCGAGGCCGATCCGTCCGTTCCGGCCGACGCCCCGTTCGAACCGAAGCCGATCCTCGCGCAATTGCCGCACCTGCCCGGCGTCTACCGCTATTACGACGCGGGCGGCGCGGTGCTCTACGTCGGCAAGGCGCGCAACCTGAAAAAGCGCGTATCGAGCTATTTCAACAAGACGCTGCCGTCGCCGCGCATCGCGATGATGGTGTCGCGGATCGCGAAGATCGAAACCACCGTCACGCGCTCGGAAGCCGAGGCGCTGCTGCTCGAAAACAACCTGATCAAGGCGCTCGCGCCGCGCTACAACATCCTGTTTCGCGACGACAAGTCGTACCCGTATCTGAAGCTGACCGGCCACGCGTTTCCGCGCATGGCGTATTACCGCGGCGCGGTGGATCGCAAGAACCAGTATTTCGGGCCGTTCCCGAGCGCGTGGGCGGTGCGCGAGAGCATCCAGATCCTGCAGCGCGTGTTTCAGTTGCGCACCTGCGAGGATTCCGTGTTCAACAACCGGACGCGGCCGTGCCTGCTGCATCAGATCGGCCGCTGCACCGCGCCGTGCGTCGGCGCGATCGGCGAGGAGGATTACGCGCGCGACGTGTCGAACGCGTCGCGCTTCCTGCTCGGCCGGCAAAGCGAGGTGATGAAGGAGCTCGAGCAGAAGATGCACGCGTTCGCGGGCGAGCTGAAGTTCGAGCAGGCCGCGGCGGTGCGCAACCAGATGAGCTCGCTGTCCACCGTGCTGCATCAGCAGGCGATCGAGGTCGGCGGCGAGAGCGACGTCGACATTCTGGCCGTGGTGGCGCTGGGCGGGCGCGTCTGCGTGAACCTGGCGATGGTGCGCGGCGGCCGGCACCTCGGCGACAAGGCGTATTTTCCGGCGCATGCCGACAACGCGCTGGCGTTGACGGCGGGCGTGGCGGGGGAGGCCGAGACGGATGGCGACGACGTCTCGGCCGTGATGGAGGACCCGGCGGCGCCGGTCACGCCTGCGCCAGGCATGGCGGAAGCGCCGCGAGAAGCCTTGGCGGCCGAGCCGGCTGCCGCCGCCTCCGCCGACACGCCGCCCGGCGCCGACAGCGACACCGATGCCGACCCGGCCGGCACGCCGATCGAAACCGAAGTGCTCGAAGCGTTCATCGCCCAGCACTATCTCGGCAACCGCGTGCCGCCGGTGCTGGTGGTGAGTCATGCGCCGTCGAATCGCGAGCTGATCGACCTGCTGATCGAGCAGGCCGGCCACAAGGTCGCGGTGCTGCGCCAGCCGCAGGGGCAGAAGCGCGCCTGGCTCGCGATGGCCGAGCAGAACGCGCGGCTCGCGCTGGCGCGGCTGCTGTCCGAACAGGGTTCTCAGCAAGCGCGCACGCGTGCGCTGGGCGACGTGTTGAGCCTCGAATCGGACGACCTCGCCGAGTTGCGGATCGAGTGCTTCGACATCAGTCACACGATGGGCGAGGCCACGCAGGCGTCGTGCGTGGTGTTCCATCATCACAAGATGCAGTCGGGCGAATACCGCCGCTACAACATCACCGGCATCACGCCCGGCGACGATTACGCGGCGATGCGCCAGGTGCTGACGCGCCGCTACGAGAAGATGGTCGAGCAGGCGGCCGAGGCGGCCGCCGCCGATGCCGCGGCCGGCATCGACGGCGACGCGACGCGCGCTTCGGCGTCGGCCTCGCTGTTGCCGAACATCGTGCTGATCGACGGTGGCAAGGGGCAGGTGGAAGTGGCGCGGCAGGTGTTCACCGAGTTGGGCCTCGATTGCTCGATGCTGGTGGGCGTGGCGAAGGGCGAGGGGCGCAAGGTGGGCCTCGAAACGCTGATCTTCGCCGACGGCCGCCCGTCGCTCGAACTCGGCAAGGAAAGCGCGGCGCTGATGCTGGTCGCGCAGATCCGCGACGAGGCGCACCGCTTCGCGATCACCGGCATGCGCGCCAAGCGCGCCAAGGCGCGGCAGACATCGCGGCTGGAAGAACTCGAAGGCGTGGGCGCCAAGCGGCGTCAGCGGTTGCTCGCGCGGTTCGGCGGGCTGCGCGGCGTGGTGGCCGCGAGCGTCGAGGAACTGGCCAGCGTCGAAGGCATCTCGCACGCGCTCGCCGAGCAGATCTACCGCCAGCTTCACTGACGCGCCGCGCGCTCGGCCTGCCCGGCTTGTGGCAGGGCGGGCGGCGCGGCACAATTGCACATCCTTTACCCGTCCAGCCCGTCATGCCGTTCAATTTCCCGATATTCCTGACCTGGGTGCGAATCGTGCTGATTCCGCTCGTCGTCGGCCTGTTCTATGTGCCGGACGCGATGATGAGCGCCGATCACCGCAACCTGGCGGCGGCGCTGGTGTTCGTGCTGGCGGCGTTGACCGACTGGTTCGACGGCTTCCTGGCCCGCAAGTGGAATCAGACTTCGGCGTTCGGCGCGTTCCTCGACCCGGTGGCCGACAAGCTGATGGTGACCGCGGCGCTGCTGGTGCTGGTGCAACTCTCGCGCATCGACGCGGCCATCGCGCTCGTGATCATCGGCCGGGAAATCGCCATTTCGGCGCTGCGCGAATGGATGGCGCAGATCGGCGCATCGAAGAGCGTGGCCGTGAATTCGCTCGGCAAATTCAAGACCGCTTGCCAGATGGTCGCGATCCCGATGTTGCTGTATTATGGCGCGCTGCCGATTGGGGGCGGTATCACCATCGACACCCGCGTATGGGGCCTCTGGCTCATCTATCTCGCGTCGGTGCTGACGATCTGGTCGATGCTGTACTACATGAAGCTCGCGTGGCCGCAGATTCGTGAGCGTGGCGGTGCAATGTGAAGTTTTTGTGGGTGTCGATAAAAAGGGTGCGAAAAACGCTTGACACTCTGAACTAGGCTCTGCATAATCTCACTTCTCCGCTGCACTGAAACGAACGCAGCAGCGAACGAAGCGGTAGCGCGGAGATGGCAGCAGTAAGCAGCACAATGCGGGAGTAGCTCAGTTGGTAGAGCGCAACCTTGCCAAGGTTGAGGTCGCGAGTTCGAGACTCGTCTCCCGCTCCAGATTCAAGCGGTGTTTTGTTGAATCAGCGGTCGCATTGTGGTTCAGCAAGGCCTGCGTAGCAGGTTATGCGGGAGTAGCTCAGTTGGTAGAGCGCAACCTTGCCAAGGTTGAGGTCGCGAGTTCGAGACTCGTCTCCCGCTCCAAAACAAGGGGAAGCCAAGCTTCCCTTTTTGTTTGGCAGATTTCCAAAGTGAATCTGCGGAGCAAAAACACTGCGGTCGTTGCAGGCAGCATGGCGCGACGATCCGGCAGTCCGCTTTCGGCGCGATAGCAAAGCGGTTATGCAGCGGCCTGCAAAGCCGTGTAGGCCGGTTCGACTCCGGCTCGCGCCTCCAAGTTGTAAAGAAAAGCCCCGCTGATGCGGGGCTTTTCTTTTTCCGGCGAGGATTTTGCGTTCGATGCGATGCGATGCGATCGCCGACATGCAAGATGCCGGCGCAGACGATCGGATCTGTCGCACGCTCTCCATCGATAACGCCGGCCGAGTGCTGCTACTGCGTGCGCGAGCCTTGCGAGGCGAGCTTCGCGGTCATCGCTTTCGTGGCTGCCGTGGCACAGGTTGCCCGCGCAGCGGGGCGCATGGAGCCGCTGCCCCATTCCTCGCGGGCAGATGTGTCGCACGACGCGTCGCGAGCCTTCTTCCACTTCGCCATCTTCGATTCGAGCGCGCGTTGCCGATCGGGATTCGCGTCGCTGTGCCGATCGATGGCCTGCTGCAGTTCACGTTCGGCCACAAGCTGGTCCCGCCAGGCGCAAAAATTCATGCTCGTCTGATTCGCGTCGCAGTCTTGCAGGATCGCTTGTATCCGGCTGACAGGCAGGCCACTGCGCGTCGCAATCTCGTCCGCCGGAGAGCACTCGGCGAACGCATGCGTCGATGCACACAGGGCGAGTGCAAAAGCGATTCCCTTCATTGAATCCTCTGCCGTGATTGAGTCGATGTGAACGACTGCCCGGAGACGCCGGCACTATCTCTCGACGAGACGAGCGATCGGCGCCTCCGGGGCGCTTCGCTGAAACCCCACGCCGCCTGCGATAAACTTTGCCGCCCATCCTCGACACTTCACCTCGACATGCCGGCACACGATCCCACGCTTTCCGAGCACCTCTTTTCCTACGGCACCCTGCAGTCGGAGCCGGTTCAACTGGCCACCTTCGGCCGCAAGCTGGACGGCAACGCCGACGACATGCCCGGCTACGCGCTGTCGATGCTGAAAATCGAGGATCCCGACGTGATCGCCACGAGCGGCAAGACGCATCATCCGGTCGTGACCTACACGGGCAAGGCATCGGACAAGGTCGGCGGCATGGTGTTCCGGATCAGCGCCGCGGAACTGCAGCACGCCGACGACTACGAAGTGGCCGCCTACCGGCGAGACCGCGTCGTGCTCGCGTCCGGCGTGTCGGCGTGGGTGTATGTCGATGCGAGTTCGCCCCGCGCCGAACCGGCAGCCGCTTGAATGGATGCGGCGGGCATGATGCCGCCGCGTTCGAGCGCGACTATTCCGCTCGCGTCAGCTTGATCGCCCGCTCGGGGCACGCCGTCACGCACAGCCCGCAGGCCCGGCACGCGTCGGCATTCGGCGTGTACGCCACCTTCATGCCGTGCACGCGCAGTTTGAATCGATTCATCAAACCGAGCGCGCCGTAATCGTCGTCGTCGATCCGGCGGATCTCGAACACGTTCTCCGGGCACACCTCAAGGCAATCGCCCTTGCCCTCGCAGCGCCGCAGATCGACGACGGGCACGATCACGCCGGGCGCCTGCTTGCAGTTCGCGGCCGAAGCCGCCGTCGCGGTGCGGGCCATGTCACTCTGCCTTCGGCGCGCCGCAGCGCCGGCCGCGCCACGTAGAGCGGAATTGCTCGCGTTCCTCGGGCGTCATGGCTTCCCACTTCTCCCAGTAACGCTTCTTGTGGCGCCAGCCGCCGCCGTGGCCGCGAAAGCCGCCGAACAGGATCCGGCTCAGCACGAGCAGCCCGAGCGCGTGCCAGAAATCGATGACGCGCGCGCCGACGAACAGCGCCGGCACCACCCAGTTCCACAAGCCCATCACGGCCCAGCCGAGCACGCCAACCGCCACCACCACAAAGGCAATCTTGCCGATCCATCGGATTCCGTATCGCATCGTTCCACTCCTAAATATCGAGTTCGTCATACGTGGCCTGCAGCCGCGCGCGCAGATGCAGAACCGCATAGCGCTTGCGCGCCAATAGCGTGTTGAGGGCGACGCCGCTGTCGGCCGCCATCTCCTTGAAACTGCGCCCCTCCAGTTCGTGCGCGATGAAGACCTCGCGCTGGTTCTCCGGCAATTCGTCGAGCGCGGCCTGCAACGCCTCGAGCAGCACGCTGCGCGCATAGCGCGCCTCGGGGCCGGCGTCGTCGGAGGGGAGGGCCAGATCGAGCCGCATGTCGCCGTCGTCCGGGTCGTCGCTGGCCAGCTCGGCCAGCGGCTGTTCCTTCTTCTTGCGGAAGCGGTCGATGATGCGATTGCGGGCGACGCGGAACAGCCAGGCGCTGGCCTGTTCGATCGGCGCCGGCAGTCGGCAGGCCTCGACGAATTCGGAGAGGACGTCCTGCAGGATGTCCTCGGCGTCGCTCGGATCGCGCACGCGCCGGCGGATGAAATTCCCGAGACGCGTGCGTTCGCGCACGATCGTCGCGGTCATGTCGCGGTCTCGTTCGTTCATCGTGTCCGGGGTGAGTGGCGTATCCATGTGCCTGATGACGAACGGCACGAACGGATATTGTGGGCGCGGAGCGGGAATTTTCCGGCGGCGCGGCCCAAATGAAAACAGCCCCGTGAGGGGCTGTTCGGTGAAACGGGCGGGGCAGGCGGCGGATCAGCGCTGGGCGCGGCGCTCCCAGGCCAATTCGACGAACACGCGGCACAGCGCTTCCATGCCGGCGCGATCGGCGTCGTCGAAGCGCGCGAGATTCGGGCTGTCGACGTCCCACACGCCGATCAGCGTGCCGTCGGCGGCCACCAGCGGCACCACGATTTCCGATTGCGAGGCCGAATCGCAGGCGATGTGGCCCGGGAATTCGTGCACGTCGCGCACCACCTGGGTGGCGCGCGATTGCGCGGCGGTGCCGCACACGCCGCGGCCGAGCGGAATCCGCACGCAGGCGGGCTTGCCCTGGAACGGGCCGACCACGAGCTCGGCGCCGTCATGGAAATAGAAGCCGGCCCAGTTCAGGCCGTCGAGCGAGTGATAGACGAGCGACGAGAAGTTCGCCGCATTGGCGACGAGGTCCGTTTCCGCTTCGATCAGCGAGCGCGCTTGCGCGACGAGCGTGTCGTACAGCGCGGGTTTCGAGGCAGGCAGGGAATCGGAGAGTTCGAACATGATCGGGAGCACGAAAAATACGGAATGCGCAGCGAATGCCGCGCGTGAGCGCAGTCTAAAAGAAATCGGCGCGCCGCGCTGCTGGCTGCCGCCGGGGACATATCGCGCGCGTCAGTCGGGTTCGAGTTCGGCGAACCGGTCGGCCAGGAAATCAACGAGCGCGCGCACGGCCGGCAGCAGCCCGCGCCGCGACGCGAACACGGCATGCACGATCTCGCGGCGCGGCGCCCAGTCGGGCAGCACGACGCGAAGTTCGTCGCGCGCCACCGCTTCGCGAATCATCATGGTCGGCAATTGCACGACGCCCACGCCTGCGACTGCCGCCTCGCGCAGCGCGAACATGCCGCGCGTGACGAAGCGCGGCCGGTGCGGGATGGCGGCCTGCACGCCGTCCGGCCCGCGCAGGGTCCAGACGTGATCGTCCTGCGGCAACCCGAGCCCGAGGCTCGGCAGCGCGGCCAGATCGGCCGGCACGCGCGGCGCCGGATGCCGCGCGAGCAGGGCGGGGCTGGCGACCAGGCACTGGCCGCGCTCGGCGAGCCGGCGCAGCACGAGATCGCTGTCTTCGAGCGGCGGCGGCCGCACGCGAAGGGCCACGTCGATGCCTTCGCCCACCACGTCGACGCGCCGGTTGGTTTCCTCCAGATGGATCTCGACGTGCGGGCAGTGCGCCATGAACGCGGCCAGCATCCGGCCCACCAGCGCATCGAGCAGCGCGATCGGGCAGCTCACGCGCACGATCCCGCGCGGCTCCGCGTGCAGCAGCGCCACGGCCTCGTCGGCGGCGTCGGCTTCCACCAGCATCGCGCGGCAATGGGCGTAATAGGTCGCGCCGGTTTCGGTCACGGCGAAGCGCCGCGTCGAACGCTGGATCAGGCGCATGCCGAGCCGCTCCTCGAGTTCGGCGATGCGCCGGCTCAGGCGCGATTTCGGCATGTTCAGCGCGCGCCCGGCCGGCGCGAAGCCGCCGTGGTCCACCACCTGCACGAAGAAATAGAGGTCGTTCAAATCCCGCATCATCGTTCACCCAATAGAACGCTGCGTGCGATTTTCCCATACTACCGCCCCGATCGTTCCGATCCTATGCTTCTCCCATCGCTCGAACACACCGTTCGGGCTCGCAGATCGAGGAGAGTTCAGATGAAACAAGTCGTCGGCACCTACAGCGCCCCGCGTCCCCATTGGGTCGGGGATGGCTTCCCGGTTCGTTCGCTGTTCAGCTATCACAGCACCGGCGCGCACCTGAGCCCGTTCCTGCTGCTCGATTACGCCGGCCCGGCGCAGTTCGAACCGACCACGCATCGGCGCGGCGTCGGCCAGCATCCGCATCGAGGTTTCGAGACCGTCACGATCGTCTACGACGGCGAGGTCGATCACCGCGATTCGACCGGCGCGGGCGGCCACATCGGCCCCGGCGACGTGCAGTGGATGACGGCGGCGAGCGGGATCCTGCACGAGGAGTTCCACTCGGACGCGTTTGCGAAACGCGGCGGCGCGCTCGAAATGGTGCAGCTGTGGGTGAACCTGCCGGCCAAGGACAAGCTGGCCGAGCCCGGCTATCAGACGCTGCGCGACGCCGAGATTCCGTCGGTGCCGCTGCCCGACGATGCCGGCCGCGTGCGCGTGATCGCCGGCGAGTTCGACGGCCATCGCGGCCCGGCGCGCACGTTCACGCCGATCGACGTGTGGGACGTGCGCCTCAAGGCCGGCGGCCGGGCACGTTTCGAGATCGCGGAAGGCCGCATGCTCGCGCTTGCCGTGCTGCGCGGCACGGCGCTCGTGAACGGCAGCGAGGTGGCGCGGGAGGCGCAGGTCGTGCATCTGTCGCGCGAAGGCGGCGCGGTGGAGATCGAAGCCAACAACGACGTGACGCTGCTGGTGCTGAGCGGCGAGCCGATCGACGAGCCGGTGGTCGGGTATGGCCCGTTCGTGATGAACAGCGAGGATGAAATCCGTCAGGCGGTGGACGATTTCAACAGCGGGCGTTTCGGCGGGATGCCGGCCTGAGCACGTGCCCGAGCTTGGGCTCGGGCACGTGCGGCGGCGGTTCGGCAAGGGCGGGGCGGCGCCGCGCCCGCGATCGAACCGCCGCTCATCACGTCGCGCGGCCTGCCCAGGCGGCCGCGCGGCGGGCATAATGGCCGTTCGAGCACGCCCACCCGGGCGCGCGCCGTTTTTCGGGCCTGCCGCATGTCTGCTTCCGCTTCCGCACCGTCGTCTTCCCCCTCGCTCGCCGCGCTCGAATGGCGCTGGCGCGCGTTCGATGCGCTGTCCGCGCGCGAGGTCTACGCGATCCTCGAAGCGCGCAGCGCCGTGTTCGTGGTCGAGCAGACCTGCGTTTACGGCGATATCGACGGCGCGGACTTCGACGCCTGGCACCTCGGCGCCCACGACGCGGAAGGCCGCCTCGCCGGCTACCTGCGCGTGTTGCTGCCCGACGCCGGCTCGCCCGACGTGCGCATCGGCCGCGTGCTGACCACGGCCGGTTTTCGCGGCATCGGCCTCGGCAACGCACTGCTCGCCAACGCGCTCGAGCGGATCCGCGCGCAATGGCCGGGCACGCCGATCAGCCTGCATGCGCAGGCGCATCTTCAGAAGTACTACGGAGCGTTCGGCTTCGCGCCCGATTCGGAGATCCACGACGAGGACGGCATTCCGCACGTCTGGATGCGCTCAGCCGAATAACGCCCGGACGCGCGGCGCGGTGCGCGTCGAAGGCCCGCCGCCGCGCGGGCGCAGCCACCGCCGCAGGCCATCGCACGAGCGTCGAACGCCGCGCCGCGCCGCGTGTCTTTTGCCGCCGCCTGCAAGGGCGCGGTAAGATGCGCAGATTCCCCGGCGACCTCGCTCGCCTGCCGCCACCTTCATCAGAGAACCGATGCAACCCGTCCCGGCTACCCTTTCGCTGTCCGACACCGCCTTCTTCTTCGATTTCGACGGCACGCTCGTCGATCTCGCGCCCACGCCCGACGGCATCCATGTGCCCGATTCCCTGCCCGCGCTGCTGACCGAACTGCGCACGCTCGCGCACGGCGCGGTGGCGATCGTGTCGGGGCGCGGCATCGACAGCATCGACAGCTTCCTCGGCCTGACCGATCTGCCGATCGCCGGTCTGCACGGCGCCGAGCGCCGCGACGCGAACGGCGACACGATGCGGGTGGGCTTCAACGACGACCGCCTGCTGCGCATCGAGCACGCGCTGGCCGACGTGGTCGATCGCAACCCCGGCATGCTGCTCGAAATCAAGGGCGCGGCCGTCGCGCTGCACTATCGCAATGCGCCCGAGCGCGAAGCGGTGGCGCGCGAGGTGGCTGAACGGCTGGTGGCCGATTACCCCGACGCCTACGTGCTGCAGCCCGGCAAGATGGTGTTCGAGATCAAGCCGAAGGGCGTCGACAAGGGCCGCGCGATCGCGGCCTTCCTCGGCGAGCCGCCGTTCGCCGGCCGCAAGCCGGTATTCGCCGGCGACGACCTGACCGACGAGAAGGGCTTCGCCGTGGTCAACGCCGCGGGCGGACTGTCGATCAAGATCGGCGCGGGCGACACCATGGCCGGCACGCGGCTCGATTCGGTCGACGCGATGCGCGCGCAGATCGCCCAATGGATCGCGGCAGGACGCGCTTGCGCATGAGCCGCCTGATCATCGTATCGAACCGCGTCGCGCCGATTTCCGAAGGCGAACCGGCGGCGGGGGGGCTCGCGATCGGCGTGTACGACGCGCTGAAGGAAACCGGCGGCATGTGGTTCGGCTGGAGCGGCGACGTGCTGCCGTCGGGCACGCCGCAGATCAGCGTCGAGGAGCGCGGCCCGGTCACGTTCGCCACCATCGGCCTGTCGCGCCGCGATTACGACCAGTATTACCGCGGCTTCTCGAACGCCACGCTGTGGCCGGCGTTCCATTACCGCACCGACCTGATCCAGTACGACCGCAACGAATTCGAGGGTTACGGCCGCGTCAACGTCTGGCTCGCGAAGCAACTGGTGCCGCTGCTGCGCGAAGACGACGTGATCTGGGTGCACGATTACCACCTGATCCCGTTCGCGCAGGCGCTGCGCGCGGCCGGCGTCAGGAACCGGATCGGCTTCTTCCTGCACATTCCGTTTCCGGCGGCGCAGGTGCTCGTCAACGTGCCGCCGCATGCGGCGCTGGTCGAGGCGCTGTGCTCGTACGATCTGCTCGGCTTCCAGACCGAGCCCGATCTGCGCGCGTTCTGCGATTACATCGACGCCGAGGCGGGCGGCAGCGTCGAGCGGCACGGCCCCGGCCCGGCCGTGGTCAGCGCGTTCGGCCGCACGCTGCGCGCGCAGGCCTATCCGATCGGCATCTATCCCGACGAAATCGCCGAGCTGGCGCAGGCCGGCGCGAACGGGCGCGCGGTGCGCACGCTGGCCACCTCGCTGCACGGCCGCCAGCTCGTGATGAGCGTCGATCGCCTCGATTACTCGAAGGGCCTGGTCGAACGCTTCCGCGCGTTCGAGAAGCTGCTCGAACACGAGGCGTCGTATCGCAACCGCGTGTCGTTCCTGCAGATCGCGCCGTCCACGCGCGCCGATCTGCGCGCCTATCAGGACATCCGGCTGCAGCTCGAAGGCGAATCGGGCCGCATCAACGGCCGTTACGCCGAGCTCGACTGGGCGCCGATCCTCTACATCCACCGCCAGTACGAACGGCCGCTGCTGGCCGCGCTGTATCGGCTCGCGCGCGTGGGCTTCGTCACGCCGCTGCGCGACGGCATGAACCTGGTGGCCAAGGAATACGTGTCGGCGCAGGATCCCGAGGATCCGGGCGTGCTGGTGCTGTCGCGCTTCGCCGGCGCGGCGCGCGAGCTGACCGGCGCGCTGATCGTCAATCCGATGGATATCGACGGCATGGCCGAGGCGCTCGCGCGGGCGCTGTCGATGCCGGTGGCCGAGCGCCGCTCGCGCTACGAGGACATGATCGCGCAACTGCGCGAGAACAACGTCTCGGTGTGGCGCGACAATTTCCTGCGCGATCTGGCGGCGGGCGGGCAGTTGCAGGCGGGCTGACGGCGCAGCGTCGTTTGTCGCAACCATGAAAAAACCGCCGGCTTGCCGGCGGTTTTCATTTGGGCGGACGTCCGGCGAAACGCCGTCAGGCGACGCGTTCGCCGCTGCGCTCGCCGTCGCCGTCGTCGTCGAACAGATCGCGGCCGTGCTGCTTGGCGAGCAGGTCGCGATACAGGCCCGGGCGATTGCGCAGCACGTCGGGCGCGCCGTCGTCGATCACCTTGCCGGTGCTCATCGCGATGATGCGGTCGAAGTTGCGCAGCGTCGAGAGCCGGTGCGCGATCGCGATCACGGTGCGGCCCACCATCAGCCGGTCGAGCGCGGCCTGGATCGCTTCTTCCGATGCGCTGTCGAGCGCCGAGGTGGCTTCGTCGAGCAGCAGGATCGGCGCGTCCTTGAGGATCGCGCGGGCGATCGCGATGCGCTGGCGCTGGCCGCCCGACAGCTTCACGCCGCGGTCGCCGACGATCGTGTCGAAGCCGTCCGGCATCGGTTCGATGAACTCCGTGCAGCGCGCGTCGCGGGCGGCGGCGAGCACTTCCTCGCGCGTCGCGTCGGGGCGGCCGTAGGCGATGTTCTCGTAGATCGTGCGGTGCAGCAGCGAGATGTCCTGCGGCACGAGTGCGATCTGGTTGCGCAGGCTGTCCTGCGTGATGCCGGCGATGTCGTGGCCGTCGATCTTGATCGCGCCGTGCTGCACGTCGTAGAAGCGCTGCAGCAGCGCCAGCACGGTGGATTTGCCGGCGCCCGACTTGCCGATCAGGCCGACGCGCTGGCCTGCCTCGATGCGCAGGTCGAAGTGGTCGAGGATCGGCGTGCGGCTCGGGTAGGCGAACGTCACGCCTTCGAATTCGACGCGGCCGCCGCGCGATTTCAATTCGGTGGCGTCGGAGCGGTCCGGCATGCCGTGCGGCTCGAGGATCGTCTTGACCGCTTCGGCCAGCCGCGCGATGTGCTGCGTCACGTCCACCAGCGCCACGGCCAGGTCGCGCGTGCCGTGCAGGATCGTGAAGCCGAGCGAGCTGACCAGCACGATGTCGCCCGAGGTGGCCTTGCCCTGATCCCAGAGCAGCAGCGCCCAGCCGAGCAGGCCGGCCGACAGCATCGCCGTGATCACCGCGTGCAGCAGGCGCAGCTTTTCGAGGTACAGCAGGCTTTGCTGGCGCGCGTCCATTTCGGCCTTGACCGTCCGGCCGAAGCGCTTCTGCTCGCTGAACGTCATGCCGAACGCGCGCACCAGCGACATGTTGCCGATCACGTCCACCAGCTCGCCGTCCACGGCCGCGGCCTTGGTGGCGAACGCGTGGTGGCGGGCCGAGCCGCGGCCGGCCAGCTTGAACAGCACGATCGCGAGGATCGCCGAGGCGGTGAACAGGCCGAGCGCCATCATCGGATTGACGACGATGATCATGACGATCGCGCCCACCACCGCGATGCACGGCGGCAGGACGTTCCAGGCCATCGTGTTCTCGGACGTGTAGATCGCGTTCGAGGTGGCCGTGATGCGGCTCGCCAGCGTGCCGGGCTGCTTTTCGGCGTAATAGCTGGGGGAGTGGCCGCTCAGATACTGGAACAGGTCGCGGCGCAGGTCGCCCGTGACGGCCACGAAGGTATGCGCGGCCACCCAGCCGCCCACCCGCCAGAGCAGGTTGTCGGCGGCGATCAGGCCGACCAGCAGGGCGAACGCGCCCCACAGCGGGCCGGGATGGTGGCGGCCGCCCGCGAGCACGTCGATCAGGTGCTTGATCGCGTATTGCGAGCCGAGCGCGCAGCCGACGGCGGCCAGCACGCTGGCCAGCACGATGACGTGCGCGAGGGGATGCTTGCGGATGTAGCGAAACAGGAACGCAAGGGGGCGGCTCGCATAGCTCGAGAGCTTCGCGTTGTGGGCGTTGCGCTGGGCAGGTGTGAGAGCTTCCAAAATATGAGCGTGTGGTCGGTCTGTCGGAGGTTGAGAGGCGCGCGGTACGGCTGAGTCGCGAGGCCCGCGAGGCGGACGGAAGCCGGCATTGTAAACAAGCGCGACGTTTGTGCTGCACCCGATCGCATCCGATCTACGGTCTGCGATTCATTTTGGGATAAAATCCGGCAGCTCGCACTCTTTCCGCGCGGCAAGCGTGGACGTTGATCAGTCGGCAAAACAAAAAGCGACGCCGACCGTGATGGTGCTGCAGCGTCGCCTGTGATGTTCCTACTCTAATTCCGCCTTGAAAGTCCAAGGGTTGCAAAATGTTGCGCCTTTGTAACAAGGTAAATTCTTTGAAATGTTCCGCACCGGCCTGCAGCAACGGCCAGATAATGGCGCTCGGGCTAACCCTGAGTCATTTTTACGGGTTGTCCGGTGGATGTCCCGGGTGGTGCAGGAAATTTTACGGGATGCTGTCAACGCGTCGCGACACCACGCGTTGAATGCTGGAGCGTCGTCACGGGATGGCGCTCGTTGCCGCGAGCCGATGGTGTTTCATCCGATGTGAAGAACAGTCCGGCTCGCCGGACGGCAAGGCTTACGGTCCTTTTTCAGCCTGTTTGTTGCCGAATTTTTTAGGAGTTACTCAGATGCGAATCGCCCAAATCGCTCCGTTGCACGAAGCGGTTCCCCCGAAGCTGTATGGCGGTACCGAACGCGTGGTGTCCTACCTGACCGAAGCGCTGGTCGAAATGGGGCACGACGTCACGCTGTTCGCGAGCGGCGATTCGCAAACGTCGGCCAAGCTCGAAGCGTTCTGGCCGCAGGCCCTGCGCCTCGATCCGACGATCCGCGACGTGATGGCGCCCCACATGTTGCTGCTGGAAGAAGTGCGCCGCCGCGCCGACGAATTCGACGTGCTGCACTTCCACATCGATTACTACCCGTTCTCGCTGTTCTCGCGTCAGCCGGTGCCGCACGTCACGACGATGCACGGCCGCCTGGATCTGCCGGAACTGAACCCGATCTTCAACACGTTCAACACCGTGCCGGTCGTGTCGATTTCGGACAACCAGCGCATTCCGCTGCCGCAGGCCAACTGGCAGCCGACCGTCTATCACGGTCTGCCGGAAAACCTGCTGACGCCGCCGAAGGACGCGAAGCCGGAATACCTCGCGTTCCTGGGCCGCATCTCGCCGGAGAAGCGCGTCGATACGGCCATCCGCATCGCCGAGCAGGCCGGCATGAAGATCAAGATCGCCGCCAAGCTCGACAAGGCCGATCGCGCTTACTACGAAGAGAAGATCAAGCCGCTGTTCGCACTGCCGCACGTCGAATACATCGGTGAAATCAACGAATCGCAGAAGTCGGAATTCCTCGGCAATGCGCACGCGCTGCTGTTCCCGATCGATTGGCCGGAGCCGTTCGGCCTGGTCATGATCGAGGCGATGGCTTGCGGCACGCCGGTGATCGCGTTCAACCGCGGTTCGGTGCCGGAAGTGATCGACAACGGCGTGTCGGGCTTCGTCGTCGAAGACGAAGTCTCGGCGATCGCCGCCGTCAAGAAGCTCGACACGCTGCCGCGCGAGAAGGTGCGCGGTGCGTTCGAGGCGCGCTTCTCGTCGAAGGTCATGGCTGCGAACTACATCAAGGTGTACGAAGAACTGCTGCGCCAGAACCGCCGCACGGTGCTGCGCGAAGTCAACGGCAACTGACGCGTTCGCCGTACCGGTCGTTCCGACGCCCCGCAGGGTTTGCCCTGCGGGGCGTCGTGCTTTGCGGCGCCGCCCGAGCCGGCGCGCGGCGGCGCGGAAAAGCGGGGCGGGGTGCGGCATTGCGCAGCGAGGCACGCCCGTGCGCGGCCGGTGTTGTATCCGCGCCGCGCGGCCTCCGCGATTCGCCGCAAACCGGCAGGTTTTGCCTGACCGGCGAAGTCATGCCCCTATAATGGCCGTGCCGTAAAATCCGGCACCCGCAGGACGATCGACAGGAGAGTTGTTTTGGCCAGAACGAAAACCACGCGCGCGATTCCGGCACCCGGAGCCGGCGTCATTTTCGCGCTGCGCGCCGTCGGTCTCGTGCTGCTCGTGCGCTGGCTGCATGCCATGGCGCAGATGGAGTGGTCGACCCTGTCGACGATGGCCTCGTCGCCGTGGGCCTGCGTCAATCTCGTGTTCCTGTTCCTGTTGCTGACCCTGCCGGGCGCCGCCGCGCGCGCCGAACGGCCGCGTCATCCGCTGCCGCAATGGCTGCGTCAGGCGCTGCGCCTGTTCGCCTTGCTCTGTTTCCTGTTTGCCGCCTGGTCGATCGGCGCGTTCGTGTGGTTCGCCGGCTGGCGGCGCGCGATGCATGCCGTCATGGCCAGCAACGGCTGGCTGATCGCCGCGCCCATTCTGTATGCGGCCGTGGTGTGGATC
This sequence comes from Burkholderia sp. Ac-20379, assembly GCF_017104645.1. GTDB lineage: Bacteria > Pseudomonadota > Gammaproteobacteria > Burkholderiales > Burkholderiaceae > Burkholderia. The sequence continues at coordinate 6,024 of NZ_JAAGPF010000044.1, read as the reverse complement.
TGCCGCCCGCAGCCGCTGTGGGGCACCAACATCGCCGCGCGCCGTTTCGCGATCGGCCGCTACGCGATCTCGATCGACGTGCTGACGCGCACCGTGGTGGTCTGGATGGAAAGCCGCAAGGTGGGCCAGTACGATGCGCGCGAGCTGGCGATCTGCTGGCCGCGCGGCACGGTGCTGCCGCCGGCTGCCGCGGTGCCGCCGTTCGAGCCCGAGTCGGCCCCCGCGCCGATGATGCCGGCCAACGCCACCGATATCGCCGCCGAAACCACGCCGATCCCCGTCGCCGATACCGATACGTCGCACGACGCGCCGGTGGCCGCCACGGCGGCTGCCGTCGCGATCGCCGAGCCGGCAGCGGTTGCACACGATGCCGTCGCGGCGCCGGTCGCCGCCTCTGCCGATACGCCCGAATCTGCCGCCGTCGCACCGGAGGCGCTGGCCGCCGAACCCGCTCAGGCCCACCCCGAGCCGACGGCCGGCGCCGCCCAAGCCGCCCAAGCCGCCGCCAACCGCCCCGGCGTGCCCGCCACCTCCGACATGCCGCGCGGCAAGCCGCTCTCGCGCCCGAAGGTCGAGCTGCTCTGGAATTCCCCGGCGGCGGTCGGCCACAACCGCAAGATCGTGGCGCGCGCCCCGCTGGCGACGGAAGGGGATCGCGCCGCCGCGCGCGCGCTCGACGCGACGCTGCGCCAGTTCGTCTAAGGCCCGCCGGCCCGGCCCGAGGAGACTGCCATGTTGATCCGCTGGTTGCTGGCCGCCATTCACCTGAGCGCGTTCGGCCTCGCGCTGGCGGCGATCGCCACGCGCAACCGCGCGTTCAAGCGCGTGGCCGCCGCGGCGAGCGTCCAAGTGGCCGACCTGCGCGCCGTGTTCCGCGCCGATACCGGCTGGGGGCTGACGGCGCTGGTGCTGATCGCCACCGGGCTGCTGCGCGCGTTCGGCGGCTTCGAGAAGGGCAGCGCCTACTATCTGCACGCCCCGTTGTTCCACCTGAAGATGACCGCGCTCGCGATCGTGCTCGCGCTGGAGATCCGGCCGATGCTCGCGCTGCTGCGCTGGCGCGCGGCGGTCCGGCGCGGCGAGCTGCCCGACGTGTCGCGCGCGTTCGCTTATTCGCGGATCTGCCACGCGCAGGCCGCGCTGATCATCGTCATCGTGTTCGCCGCCGCCGGCATGGCGCGCGGCATCTGGCTACCGGGCTGAGTCATTTCGCCTCAGCTGTGCCGCGTCTCCCCAATTCATCGTCCGACAGGCCGGCTTCGCGCCGGCCTTTTCGTCTTGCCGCGCCGGCTTGTCCGCGCGTGGTCGGAAGTGCGATGATTCGACATCCGACCGCGGGGCAGGCCATGCCCGAGCGTCTTTATCTGCCGGGGATTGGGGGAAACATCAGTCATCGGACGACTAGCGAGGCAGTATAATGACCTCGCCATTTCGACCGCATCCGCTTCCGATCGGATCAATCATTTTAAGGATACAGGCCCCATGTCCGTGCCCGCGCTACCCGTGGCCCCGCGCCGCCGCGCCCGCAGCCTTGCGCAAGACGTCGTCGACGCACTGAGCTCGCAGATCGAAAGCGGCACGCTGCGGCCCGGCGACAAGCTGCCGACCGAGACGGAAGTGATGGCCTCGCAGGGCGTCAGCCGCACGGTGGTGCGCGAGGCGATCTCGCGGATGCAGGCCAGCGGCCTGATCGAGACGCGCCACGGCATCGGCAGCTTCGTGCTGGCGCCGGAGCGCCGCCGCACGCTCGGCATCGATCCCGCCACCATCACCACGCTGCGCGACGTGCTGGCCGTGCTCGAACTGCGCATCAGCCTCGAAAGCGAGTGCGCGAGCCTGGCCGCGCAGCGCGCGAACGAAGCCGATCTCGGCCTGCTGCGCCGCGCGCTCGACGCGATCGCGCAGAGCGCATCGGGCGGCCGCGACACCGCCCAGCTCGATTTCCACTTCCACCTGCAGATCGCGCAAGCCACCGGCAACCGCTATTTCGTCGACATCATGACCCAGCTCGGCACGTCGATCATTCCGCGCGCGCGCGTGAATTCGGCGCGCTTCGCGGGCGACGATCTGGAGCGCTACGTCGGCCGCCTGAACCACGAGCACGAAGCGATCTTCGAGGCGATCGCGCGGCGCGATCCGGAGGCGGCGCGCGCCGCGATGCGCACCCACCTGACCAACAGCCGCGAACGTCTGCGCCGCGCGCACGAGGCGGCCGAGGCCGGACGCGATTCGGAATAACCGGCCAGGGCGCGCGATCCCCAGGCGCTGCGCCGGCTGCCCATTGCAGGCGGGCCGCCGCAGCGCCTTCGCGCATCCGCGCAGGCCATGCGTCGCCGAGGCCGGCGTGCAGCGGCTACGGGTTCTCGCTGGTAGCTGATACGTCAGTCGTCGTATAAGATCGCGTTTTCACGCTCCGGTGCGCTCCACGCCCGGTGCTGCAACGTCTCACCGACACCGAGAGAGGACTCCGCCGTGACTTCGCCGACTTCCACGCCCGCCAAGCCGTTCCGCCGCCTGCTGCTGACGGGCGCCGCGGGCAACCTCGGTCGCCAACTGCGCGCCGCGCTCGGCGACTGGGCCGACATCGTCCGCGTGACCGACATCGCGCCGCTTGGCGAGACGGCGGCCCACGAAGAAGCGGTGGTGGCCGATCTGGCCGACCGCGCGGCCGTCAACGCGCTGGTGGACGGCGTCGACGCGATCGTCCACCTCGGCGGCATTTCGGTCGACGCGCCGTTCGACGCGCTGATCGAAGCGAACATCCGCGGCGTCTACAACCTCTACGCCGCCGCGCATCAATTCGGCGTGCGCCGTGTTGTCTACGCCAGCTCGAACCACGTGGTCGGCTTCCACGAAGTGACCGACGTGATCGACACCGATGCACCCGCGCGCCCCGATTCGCTGTACGGCGTGACCAAGTGCTTCGGCGAATCGCTGTCGCGCTACTACTTCGACCGCTTCGGCCTGGAAACGGTGTGCCTGCGGATCGGCTCGTCGTTCGAGGCGCCGAAGAATCCGCGCATGCTGGTCACGTTCCTGAGCTTCCGCGATTTCATCGAACTGGTGCGCTGCTCGCTGATGACGAACCGCGTCGGCCACGCGATCGTCTACGGCGTGTCGGACAACCGCACGAAGTGGATCGACAACGCCAAGGCCGCGTTCCTCGGCTATCGCCCGCAGGACAGCTCCACGCCGTTCGAGCACCTGTTCCCGGCCAGCGCCCCGGACAGCAACCTCGACGATCCGGCGCAGCGCTATCAGGGCGGCGGCTTCGTGGTCGGCAAGCCGATGGACGAGCCGAAGATCACGCACTGAAAAAACGAAGCCCCGCGTCGTTCGCACGATCGCGGGGCGGGTTCGGCAGGACGGCAGCGCACGACGCCCGTCGCGATTCGCGGCGGGCGCCGTTGCCGTTTACAGCGTCGCGATCGCCGGATCGCTGGTGCTGGCGCGGCCGGTTTCGACGTGGCCGGCGAAGCGGCGCAGGAAGCCGGCCGTGGTGCCGTCGCTGACGGTCAGGTCGTACCAGCCGTGGCTGCCGCGCAGGTCGACGTATTCGTCGAGGCGCTGGCCCGGGAACAGTTCGACGCTGCGCGTCGCGCCGCTGTAGGCGTTGCTGACGGTCAGGCGCACCGGCGTCCGGCCGCGGTTCGACAGGCGCAGCGTCAGGTTGCCGTTGATCACGTCGTAGCCGTACAGCGCTTCCGGGTTCGGCGTGCGGCCGTCGCCGGCCGATGTGCTGCCGCGGAACTGGCACAGGAAGCCGTTCGGGCCGTACACCGACAGGTCGTACAGGCCGAGCGTGGCGGCCGTGCTCCAGCTGTCCGACACGCGGCGGCGCGCTTCGACCGTGTAGGCCCACGGGCCGTCCACGCGGTTCGCGGCCTGCACCTGGAACGCGGCGCCGGCGCGGCCGGTGTTGGCGAACGTCAGCTTGAACTTGCCGGTGGACGCATCGACGCGGCCGTACGTGAACAGCTCGTAGGGCAGCGCGCGTGCCGGGCGCAGCCCGCTTTCCTGCTTCGGCACGGCCTGCGAGGCCGGCGGCAGCGGCACGTAGCTCGGGTGCGTGGTGCGGTCGGGCGGCGCGTAGCCGCTCGTGTCCGGCAGGTTCGGCACGCGCGCGTCCGGATCGCGGAAGTCGAACGCCGAGGTCAGGTTGCCGCACACGGCGCGGCGCCACGGCGACACGTTGCCCGCCACGATGTCGTACTGGCTGCCGAAGCGCGCCTCGATGAATTGCAGCAGCGAGGTGTGATCGAAGGTCTGCGAGCAGAGCCAGCCGCCCTTGGTCCACGGCGACACCACGATCATCGGCACGCGCGGGCCGAGGCCGTACGGGCCGGCCATGTGCGTCGCGTCGCCGGGGTACACCTCGTTGGTGGTGGCGACCGTCGACAGGCCGTTGTCGCGCGATTGCGGCGCGAACGGCGGCGGCACGTGGTCGAAGAAACCGTCGTTTTCGTCGTAGGTGATGAACAGCGCGGTCTTGCTCCAGACTTCCGGGTTCGAGGTCAGCGTGGCGAGCACCTGCTCGACGTACCACGCGCCGTAGTTCGCCGGCCAGTTCGGGTGTTCCGAATAGGCTTCCGGCGAGCAGATCCACGACACCTGCGGCAGCGTGCCGGCGGCCACGTCGGCCTTCAGCACGTCGAACAGCGTGCCGCCCTGGCTGATGTTGGTGCCGGTGCGGGCCTTGTCGTACAGCGGGTTGCCCGGCTGCGCGTTGCGGTACTGGTTGAAGTACAGCAGCGAGTTGTCGCCGTAGTTGCCGATGTAGGCGTTGTCGCCCGTCCAGCCCCACGAGCCGGCCGCATTCAGGCCCTCGCCGATGTCCTGATAGATCTTCCACGACACGCCGGCCTTCTCCAGCACTTCCGGATAGGTCGTCCAGCCGTAGCCGAGCTCGTCGTTGCCGAGCACCGGGCCGCCGCCCTGGCCGTCGTTGCCGACGTAGCCGGTCCACATGTAGTAGCGGTTCGGATCGGTCGAGCTGGGGATCGAGCAGTGGTAGGCGTCGCAGATCGTGAACGCATCGGCCAGCGCGTAGTGGAACGGGATGTCGCTGCGTTGCAGGTAGGCCATCGAGGTGGTGCCCTTGTTCGGCACCCACTGGTCGTAGCGGCCCTTGTTCCACGCCGCGTGCATGTCCTGCCAGCCGTGCGGCAGATCCTGGATGAACTGCATGCCGAGGTTGTCGGCGCCCGGGTGGAACGGCAGCACTTCGCCGAGCCCGGCCGGCTGATGGAACACCGACTTGCCGTTCTGCTGCACCAGCGGGCGCGGATCGCCGAAGCCCCGCACGCCGCGCAGCGTGCCGAAGTAATGATCGAACGAGCGGTTTTCCTGCATCAGGATCACGATGTGTTCGATATCGCGGATCGTGCCCGTGCGGCGGTTCGCGGGAATCGCGAGCGCATCGCGGATCACGGGGGGGAAAACGTTGAGCGCGGCGGCGCCGGCGGTGCCGGCGGCGAGGCGCAGAAAGTCACGGCGATTCTTTGTCGTCATGGTTCTCTTCCTGGGCGGGGATGATCGGCCGTGCCAGTTACGGCCGAGGGAGCATTCTCGGAATTCGGCGGGCACCGCGCCTGCGACGCCCGCCGATGCCGGGAGGATAGCGAGGAAACGGTGTCATTCCCGTGAAGCTGGAAACGTTTTTATTGCCGTAATTTCGGTGAAAACGCCTTGAAAGTACGGTAATTCTGTCTAACTCGCGCTTCCGGATCGGCTGAATTTACCCGTTTTCATCGGTGGGCCGCGGGGAGCGCGGCCACCGCAGCGAGCCGTTCCCCGGCCAGTTCGATCTCGTAGCGGCCGTACAGCGGATCGGGGCGATCGGGGTCGCAGGCCACCACGCCGAGCGCCACCGCGGCGCCGAACGTGTGGCCGTACGCGGCCGAGCTGAGCGTGCCGACCGGGCAGCCGTCGCGCAGGATGCCTTCGCCGCCCCACAGCGTCACGTCGGGCCGGGCCTGCACGCGCAGCGCCAGCACGCGGCGCGTGCACGGCTGGCCGGCCTTC
>NZ_JAAGPF010000485.1 GCF_017104645.1 Burkholderia sp. Ac-20379 | reverse complement strand
CGGTGCGCTTCGAGCGGGTGAGCTTCGGCTACGACGCGTCGCCGGTGCTGCACGACGCAAGCTTCGACGCGCCGGCGGCGGCCATGACGGCGCTGGTCGGGCCATCGGGCGCGGGCAAATCCACCGTCGCGAGCCTGCTGGGCGGGCTGATCGAGGCCGGGCAGGGCGAGATCCGCGTGGGCGGCGTGCCGCTGTCCGCGCTCGACGGCGCGCAACGCGCCGCCACCATCGGCGTGGTGTCGCAGGACATCTTCCTGTTTCGCGGCAGCCTGCTCGACAACCTGCGGCTCGGCCGCCCCGGCGCGACCGAGGCCGAATCGCGCCGCGCGCTGCGCATCGCGCAACTCGAGGCCTGCGTCGACGCGCTGCCCGAAGGCTGGCACACCGAGATCGGCGAAGGCGGCGCGCGGCTCTCGGGCGGCGAGCGGCAACGGCTCGCGGTGGCGCGCGCGCTGCTGGCCGACACGCCGGTGCTGGTGCTCGACGAGAGCACCGCGTTCGCCGACAGCCGCACCGAGCGGCGCTTCCTCGACGCGCTGCGCGAGGGCTGCCCCGGCACCACGCTGATCGTGATCGCGCACCGCCTGTACACGGTGCGCGACGCGGCCCGCATCGTGGTGCTCGACGCCGGCCGCGTGGTGGCCGAGGGCGATCACGACACGCTGCTGCGCCGCTGCCCGCTGTACGCCCGCATGTGGGCCGCGCAATCGCACGACGACGCCTGGACGCTCGGCACGCGCGCGTCTCCAGCGCCGTCGCCCATCGACGATGCCTCCGAGGTGACGCATGGCTGATTTCCTCCGCGCCGGCCGGCGCATGGTGCGCGCGAGCGGCCATTCGCCCGCGCTGATCCTGACGAGCTTCGCGCTGCGCGCGATCGAGCGCGGGTTCGCCATCGCGCCGTTCTTCGTCGGCTGGCACTGGCTCGTGCAGATGCCGCCGTTCGGGCCCGGCCCGGCGCCCGGCGCGCAGGTCTGGGCCGCGCCGCTGGCCTGGCTCGCCGCGCTGCTGGCCGGCCAGATGCTGTTCTCGTGGCTCGGCCAGATGTCGGGCTTCCTGGGCAGCTACGCGCTGACGATCGCCTATCGCGGCAGCCTCGTCGATCACCTGCGCCGCCTGCCGCTCGGCCTGTTCGGGCGGCAGCGGATCGGCGAGCTGGCCTCGGTCGTCACCGACGACGTCAAGCGCATGGAGGACGTGTTCACGCACCTGGCCGCCGAGTTGTTCGCCACCGCCGCGGTGCCGCTGATGTTCGCGATCGCGCTGGCCTGCATCGACTGGCGGCTCGCCGCCGCGCTGCTCGTCACGCTGCCGCTCGCGATCGGCGCGCTCAATGCGATGAACCGCTATTTCCTCGCGCAGGGCGCCCGCAAGCAGGGGCTCGCGCTCGAGACGGCCGGCCTGCTGGTGGAATTCGTCGGGGGCCTGCGCACGCTGCGGCTGTTCGGCCGCACCGGCGACTGGATCGCGCGGCTCGACCGGCATTTCGCGGCGCTGCGGGTGGCGAGCCTCGGCGCGGAAGCGTGGGGCGGCGGCTCGGTGCAGGCCTACCGGCTGCTGCTCGAGGCCGGCGTGCTGCTGATGCTGGTGCTGGCCACCGCGCTGATCGATCGCGCGCTGCTGACGCCGGCCGTCTGGCTGCTGTTCGTGCTGACCGCGTGGAAGGTGATCGATCCGCTGCTCGACGCGGCCGCCTATCTCGTCGAATTGCGCGCGCTGGTGCAGAGCGAGGCGCGGCTCCAGGCGCTGCGCGACACGCCGCCGATGGCCGAGGGCGAGCGCACCGAGCCGCCGCCGCATCGCGCGATCGCCTATCGCGACGTGTCGTTCGGCTATGGCGGGGCGGGCGGCGAGCCGGTGCTGCGCGGCGTGTCGTTCGAGGTGCCGGAACACAGCGTGACGGCCATCGTCGGGCCGTCGGGCGCGGGCAAGAGCACCGTGCTCGACCTGCTGGCGCGGTTTCGCGATCCGCAGCGCGGCAGCATCGCGCTGGGCGGCGTCGACCTGCGCGAGTGGCGCGGCGATGCGCTCTATCGCGAGCTCGGCTTCGTGTTCCAGGACGTGCAGTTGTTCCGGGGCAGCGTGCTCGACAACGTGCGGGTCGGGCGGCCCGGCGCCAGCAAGGCCGAGGTGATCGCCGCCTGCCGGGCCGCCGCGTGCGACGCCTTCGTGGCGCGGCTGCCCGACGGCTATGCGACCTGGATCGGCGAGAACGGACAGCAGCTTTCGGGCGGCGAACGCCAGCGCCTGTCGATCGCGCGCGCCATCCTCAAGGACGCGCCGGTGCTGCTGCTCGACGAGGCCACCGCGTCCGTCGATCCGCAGGCGCAGCACGACATTCAGCGGGCGCTGTCGCGGCTCGTGGCGGGGCGCACCGTGATCGTGGTGGCGCACCGGCTGCAGACGATCCGCCACGCCGATCAGATCGTCGTGCTCGACGCGGGCCGGATTCGCGAGCGCGGCACGCACGACGCGCTGCTCGCGCTGGACGGGCTCTACGCGCAGCTTTGGCGCGAGCAGCAGGCCGCACCGGGAACGGCGGACGAGGCAACGAACGAAGCGGAGGACGGAACGGACAACGAAGCGACGAAGAAAGCGGCGAAGCAAGCGTCGCGCGGCAACCCGGACGGCACGCCCGTGCCGGCGTGAGCCGGGCAGGGCGGCATCGGATGCGCCGCAACGGGCGCTTCGGGTCAGCCCAGCACGTGACGCCGCGATTCGCGCGGCAGCAGGCCGAACTGCTTGCGGAACGCGGTGCTGAAATGGCTCAGGTTGCTGTAGCCGAGCATCGTGGCGGTTTCGGTCACGCTGTGCCGCTGCAGCAGGTGGCGCGCGCGTTCCATCCGCTCGCGCTGGAACAGCGCATACACGCTGCTGCCGAACATCGCCTTGAAGCCGCGCTTGATCTTGAGCTGGTTCAGCCCGGTTTCGCGTGCGAGCTGCTCGATGGTGGGCGGATTGCTGAGGTCGCTGAGCAGCCGGTCGCGCGCGGCGACGAGCTGGCGGCGCTCGCGCGGCGCGATGTCGTCGCGCGCCTCGGGCTGGATCGATTGCAGGTGCCAGGCCAGGAATTCGAGCGCGGCCGAATGCACGAGCAGCGGCGAGGCGTGATCGGCCGACAGCAGATGGCCGAGCCGCACCGCCGATTCGCGGATCCGCAGCGTGTTGCGGTTGCGTTGCAGCGCGAATTCGTGGGCCGAGGCGAGATCGAGCTGGCCCGTATCCTCGCCGGCCAGTTGCGCGAGCAACTGGCGCGTGATGCGCAGCTCGATGTTGCGGTAATCGGCCGTGCATTCGAGCCGGAAGCGCTTGCCGCGCGAATAGACGGCCAGCGTGTCGTCCCCGTCCAGATCGAACTGCTGATCGTCGAAGCCCACGCGCGTCTTGCCGCCGAGCAGGCAATTGAAGTGGATCCGGGCGCCGTCCTCCTCGGTCATCGTGTCCAGATCCTGTTCCGAATCGAAGGCGACCAGCGAGACGGCCAGGCCCGGCTGGAGATCGACGGTCTTCACGTGGATGCCGGCGGGCGTCGCGGCGCTGCCGGGGCCGGCGTCGAAGAAATCCGTCGCTGTCAGCGTTTGCATGGTGATGTGCTCCGGTGGGCGTTGGCTATCGGCTCGCGCGAAGGTCCGCGCAATCCCGCGCGCCGGCGCGCTCGCGAAGGCGAGGGTATGGCCCGGCGCCGGAGCGGATCGATCGGCGGTGCGACAGCGAAGTCAAATACTAATAAGAATCATTCGCAATGACAAGCTGCGATCCAATCGATTTTGACGCCATGGCGGAGACGGCGCTTCAATGGCGCCCCAAATAATTCAATTACGGGGAATGGTGTCCGGATTCGGGTAGTGGCATTGATGCGAATAATTATTATTTCCATCTTTCCATTTTCCTTTCCGTGCCATGGCCGACGTCCTGTCCCTTCGCGAGCGCCCGGCGCGCCGCGTGCGCCGCAACCCGCTCTCCGAGCCGCGTCCCGCACCGCTTTCCAGCCGGTCCGCCGTGCGCGTGCCGTTGCGGCGCCTGCCGCTGTGTCTCGCCTGCGCGGGCCTGATCGGCATCGTGGAGATCGGAAGAGCACACGGCTG
>NZ_JAAGPF010000484.1 GCF_017104645.1 Burkholderia sp. Ac-20379 | reverse complement strand
GCTAGAGCAGGGGGCGTGTAGTTGACAGTACCGCAGTCAGTTTCTAGCACATCATGATGGGTGACGCCACTCTGTGGAGCGACGAACAACGGCAAGAGCGACAGCTGTACTGAGTGTTAACGGAGAGTCGTACCTAGGCGAAAAACAGGCATGCTAAAACATAGCGTTTACTTTATTTCGACCAGAGAGACAACAATTTCGAAAGAGGGGCATAAGGAGGGCTTTTGTTTTTTTTTTC
>NZ_JAAGPF010000483.1 GCF_017104645.1 Burkholderia sp. Ac-20379 | reverse complement strand
CCGCTCGCGGCGGCCGGCGCGAGCGGGCCGTTGCAGATCACGCGCGCGTTCGCGCGATGGGCGCGCTCGATCGCGCGCGCCGCCAGCGATGCAAAGGATTCCGTATCGATCGATTTCGCACGCAGCTGCACGAGCGCGATGCCGCCGGCCAGCGCCGCGTCGAGCCATGCGATGAGCGCGTCGAGATCGGCCGCCGAGGCCGACGCCGGCTCGGGCGTGATCAGATAGACGGGCGGCAGCGCGGCCTCAGAACTTGACATGCTGGCTCAGGAAATCGAGGAAGCCCTGCACGCGCCCGGTCAGCGCCGTGTGGCGGTAATAGACGGCGCTGATCGGCTGGCGGTAGCCCGTCATGTGCTCGGTCAGCACCGGCACGAGCCGGCCGGCGGCGATGTCGTCGGCGCTCATGAAATCGGACAGGCACGCGATGCCGAGCCCCGCGAGCGCGAGATGCCGGATCGTCTCGCCGCTCGATGCGGTGTGCGCGGGCTGGATCGTTACGCCGTCGAGGCTGTCGGCGTTGCCGCTGCGGGCGCCACGGCGCAGCGGCCAGCGGTTCAGCGTTTCGATGTCGCTGAAGCCGAGCGTGCGGTGCCGCGCGAGATCGGCCACGCTGCGCGGCGTGCCGTGTTCGGCGAGATAGGCCGGGCTCGCGAGGATATGCAGCGGCGCGGAGCCGAGCGGGCGCGCATGCAGCGTCGAATCGGGCAGCGTGCCGATCCGGATCGCGATGTCGATGCGCTGTTCGATCAGATCGACGAAGCGCTCGTTGTTGGTCAGTTCGAGCTGGATGTCGGGGTAGCGCGCCGTGAACGCCGGCAGGTGCGGCACCATCGCGTGCAGCACGAACGGCGTGGCCGCATCCACGCGCAGGCGGCCCGCCGGTTTCACGCGGCCCAGCGAGACGGCCGTTTCCGCTTCTTCCACCGATTGCAGGATGTCGCGCGCGCGGGCCAGCAGCAGTTCGCCTTCGTCGGTCAGTTGCGAGCTGCGCGTGGTCCGGCGCAGCAGCGTCACGCCGAGCTTGCGTTCGAGCCGGTTCAGCGCGCGGCTCACGCCCGACACCGTCTGCCCCAGTTGCTCGGCCGCGGCGGTGATCGAGCCGGCGTCGATGATCGCGACGAAGGTCTGCAACTCTTCGGTCGAGGTTTTCATTGTTGATCCGGATTCAAGAATGACTTGAGGCTAACACGGTTTTTGCGGCCTCCGATTGCGGCCACACTCGCTGTCATTCCACGAATCGTTTGAAAGGAGTACGACATGAAGGTGTTCATCACGGGTGCGGGCGGGTTCATCGGCGGGTCGATCGCGGCGGGCCTCGCCGCCGACGGGCATCGGGTGGTCGGGCTGGTGCGCCGCGAGGCGCAGGCCGAGGAACTGCGCGCGATCGGCGTCGAGCCGCGGGTCGGTTCGCTCGACGATCGCGACCTGCTGATTCGCGAGGCGCAGGCCGCCGATGCCGTGATCAACGCGGCCGACAGCGACCATCGCGGCGCGGTCGAGGCGCTGATCGCGGGCTTGGCCGATTCGGGCAAGGTGCTGCTGCACACGAGCGGATCGAGCATCGTCGGCGATGCGTCGGGCGGCGAGGGCAGCGACCGGATCTACGAGGAGGACGCGCTCCCCGAGCCGACCGCCGACAAGGCGGCGCGCGTGGCGATCGACACGCTGGTGCTGAGCGCGGCGCAACGCGGCATGCGCGCGGCCGTGCTCTGCAATACGCTGATCTACGGCCACGGGCTGGGCCTGCCGCGCGAGAGCGTGCAGTTGCCGCGCCTGATCCGCCAGGCACGCAAGAGCGGCGTGGTGCGTCACGTCGGCCCGGGCCGCAACATCTGGTCGAACGTGCATATCGACGACGTGGTCGCGCTCTACAAGCTCGCGCTCGAACGCACGCCGGCCGAAGGCACGTTCTACTTCGTCGAGAGCGGCGAGGCGGCGTTCGGCGAGATGTCGGCCGCGGTCGCGCAGGCGATGGGCCTGGGCGAGGCGCAGGATTGGCCGCTCAAGGATGCGGAAGCGGAGTGGGGCTACGAGATGGCGAACTACGCGCTCGGCTCGAACAGCCGCGTGCGCGGCGAGCGCGCCCGGCGCCTGCTCGGCTGGCAGCCGAAGCATCGCTCGGTGATCGAGTGGATCGCGAAGGACATGCAGCCCGAGCGCGTCTGATACGGCGCCGGCGGCGGAGGGCAGCCCGCGCGCGACACCTGGCGGTGTTCGCGCGCGGGTTTTTTATTGCGGACGAGTGATGGGAGGCGGGAGCGCGGCGCTCATTCGTCCGCTTCCTTGACGTCCTTCGGATACACGCGCACCAGCACGATGCGCGGGCCGTTCATCTTCTTGACGACCACGTCGAAGTTGTCGAACGCGACGCGCTGGCCTTCGCTCGGCAGATCGCTGAGCGCCTGGATCACGAGGCCGCCGACCGATTCGGCGCGGCCTTCGTCGATGTCGATGCCGAGCGCCTGCTCGAGCGACACCACGGGCAGGCTGCCCTTGCCCATCAGCGTGCCGTCGTCGAGGCGCGCCCAATCGGCGTCGCCCTGGCGGAATTCGTCGTGGATCTGGCCCACCAGCGCGCCGAGCAGGTTGTCGAGCGTCAGGAAGCCGATCGGCTTCTCGTGCTTGTTGCCGACCAGCGCGAAGTGCGGCGCGCCCTTGCGGAAGCGCCGGAACAGTTCGAGCGCGGGCGTGTCGGGGCGCACGTACTGCACCGGGCGCACGTAGTCGGACAGATCCTCGAGCGCCGCGCCGGCGTGACGCGCGAGCAGCAGATCCTTCAGGTGGATCAGGCCGATCACCTGTTCGCGCGCGGCATCGGTGAACAGCGGATAGCGGCTGAAGCGGTGGCGCGCCACCACTTCCATGTTGTCGAGCAGCGGCAGATCGCGGCGCAGGCCGATCATCTCGTTGGCCGGGCGCATCAGGTCAGACACCGTCATCGACGAGAAATCGAGCGAGTGCGCCAGCGTGTTCCACTCGTCGTTGCTGTAGGTGGCCACCGGCGCCTTGCTCGCGCCCACGGCGTTGCGGCGGCTGCGCAGGATCAGCTTCAGTTCGTCGGTGGAGTAGTGCGAATCGCCGCCGTGATCGGCCGTCAGGCCGACGATGCGCAGCACCGCGTTGGCGCTGCTGTTGAGCACCCAGATCGCCGGATACATCGCCCAGTAGAACGCGTAGAGCGGCAGCGCGAGCCACAGGCCCACCTGCTCGGGCTGGCGGATCGCCATCGATTTCGGCGCGAGTTCGCCGACCACGATGTGCAGGAACGAGATCACCGTGAACGCGAACACCAGCGAGATCGCGTGCACCAGTTGCGGGGAATCGATGCCGAGCGCGGCGAGCAGCGGCGCGAGCAGTTCGGCGAAGGCCGGCTCGCCGATCCAGCCGAGGCCGAGCGAGGCGAGCGTGATGCCGAGCTGGCAGGCGGAAAGATAAGCGTCGAGGCGGGCGTGGACGACACGCAGGATGCGGCCGCGAAGACCGTGCTGGCGGGCCAGCGTCTTGACGCGCGTGGCGCGCAGTTTGACGAGACCGAATTCGGCGGCGACGAAAAAGCCATTGAGCGCCACCAGCAGCAACGCGCCGATCAGCGCGATGATCTGTATCAACGAAACAACTCCGAAAGTGAACGAAACGTCAGTATAGAGGTGGAAAGCCGAACGTAATGTTGGCGTTCCGGAAAAAATCTCATGCCGTGGCCTTGCGCTGCAGCGTGAGCACGCCGCGCGCGGGCGCGCCGGCGTCGAGCACGGGCGGCGTGAAGCTGCCGCCGTGCGCGAGCGCGACGCGGTGGCACAGCGCGATCGCCCACGG
>NZ_JAAGPF010000482.1 GCF_017104645.1 Burkholderia sp. Ac-20379 | reverse complement strand
AGAAGGGGGCGAAGAAGAGACAGCGCGGGAAGGTGAGGGAAAGGGGAGAGTGCGAGGAGAGGGGAGGGCGATGAGGGGAAGAAGGGAGGGCACGGGGGGGGAAAGTGAAGGAAGAGATGAATGGTGGGCGCGGGGTGGGGATGGAGGATAGAAGGGGCGGAATAGTGGTAGGAGAGTGAGGAATAGGATGGGGAAAGAAAGGAACATATGGGTGGAGATGGTTTTTTTTTTTTAATGATCCGGCAACCACCGAGATCTACACTGCCACCA
>NZ_JAAGPF010000481.1 GCF_017104645.1 Burkholderia sp. Ac-20379 | reverse complement strand
GGCGCGAGCGCGGCGGCCGAGGTTTCGAGCGGGTCGAACACGAGCGTCAGGTGGTTCATGCCGGGCACCACGTCCACCACGTGCGGCCACGTGCGCGCGGCGGCGGCCACCGCCCAGACCTGCCGCTGGCAGTCGAGCGTGGCGGGCGGCGGCGCTTCGCAGCAGACGGCGGTATCGCCAAGCGGATAAAGACGGGGAGCGGTCATGGAAAGCTCGCGGGCATCGGTTCGACGCGATCATACATCATCAATAAATTGTCGATAATTTATCGATAAGAATTTTGCAAAGCGGCTGGAGCGCCCGCCGATCTGGCGTACACTGCGGCAGTTTTTCGTCCTCAATGGTTCCCGACGTGACCGACCTCACCCAGCGCCATCCGACCCAGATCGTCTCGGCCGAGCATCTCGTCTCGAACGAAAGCGTCGAGCTGTCCGAGCTCGAATACGGGCTGATCATGGCGGGCCATGCGTTCAACCGCTGGATGGTGCGCTGCATGGCCGCCGCCGGCGCGAAGGACATGACCGCGATCGAAGTCTCGCTGCTGCACCACGTCGGCCATCGCGACCGCGCGAAGAAGCTGGCCGACATCTGCTTCGTGCTGAATATCGAGGATACGCACGTCGCCACCTACGCGCTGAAGAAGCTCGCCGCACGCGGCTACGTGGCCGGCGAGAAATCGGGCAAGGAAGTGCTGTTCTCGGTGACGCCCGAGGGGCGGGCGCTGTGCGAGCGCTACCGCGAGGTGCGCGAGCGCTGCCTGATCGACACGCTGCGCGACAGCGGCCTGACCAACGCCCAGATCGGCGAGGCCGCGCAATTGCTGCGCAGCGCGTCGGGGCTGTACGACACGGCGGCGCGCGCCGCCGCGTCGCTGTAAGAGCGGCGGCGGCTCAGCCGGTCGAGCCCGACCGGTACGCATAGCACTCGGTGACGATCCAATCGAGCGGGCGGTCGTGCGATTCGCGCGGCAGCGCGTCGATCGCCGACACCTCGTAGGCCACGCCGATCGTGACGGGCAGCGCGTCGTTCGGCCAGGCGGCCAGCGTGCGGTCGTAATAGCCGCCGCCGTAACCGAGCCGGAAGCCCTGCTTGTCGAAGCCGACGCACGGGATCAGCAGCAGGTCGGGCACCACCGGCGCGCCGTCGGCCGGTTCGGGGATGCGGTGATGGCCGGTGCGCATCGGCGCGTCGGGCGACCAGGTGCGAAACGAGAGCGGCGTGTAGGGCTGCGCGATCACGGGCAGCGCGGCGCGCCGGCGCGGGTCGTCCCGCAGCCATTCGGCGATCGCCTCGCGCGCGTCGAACTCGCCCGGCAGCGGCCAGTAGAAGCCCACCGTGAGCAGCGGATGCTTGCCGAGCAGATCGAGAATGCGATGCGCGAGCGCGGCGTTCGCGGCCGTGTCGCGATTCGCTTCGCGACGCAGCGGCGAGAGCGTTTCGCGCAGCGTTTGCTTGCGATTTGCGACAGGGGGGCGTGCTATGCTTTCGCTCACTTCGTGCTCCAGTCAAAACGATGTCCTACAGCCTCGTCCGAGTATATCGCGCGGCCGCCACCACGCTGTCGGCGGTGGTGCTGGCCGCAGGCGCCGCCGCGTGTGCCGCCCAGCCCGTCGACGACGTGTCGTCGAACGACGACCAGATCTTCGTCCAGTTGCGCGAAGCCGCGCGCGCGAACAATCCCGCGCGCGCCGCGCAGCTTGCCGCGATGATTCCGAATTATCCGGCGCCCACCTATCTCGAGTATTTCCAGATCAAGCCGCAGTTGTTCGACACGTCGGGCCACGCGCGTCTCGACGCGCCCGACGCGCCGGTGCTGAGCTTCCTGCAGCGCAACGACGGCCAGGCGATCGCCGACCGCATGCGCAACGATTACCTGCTCGTGCTCGGCGCGCGCCACGACTGGCGCAACTTCGACGAGCAATACAAGCGCTTCGTGCTCGACGACGACACCCAGGTCAAGTGCTACTCGCTCGAATCGCGCGCCTCGCGCGGCGAGAACGTGGCCGACATGGCACGCCACCTGCTCGTCGATCCCAAGTATTACGGCGATGCGTGCGTCGACCTGATCTCGGCGTTGTCGACGAATCGCCAGTTCTCGGCGGACGACGTCTGGGCGCAGGCGCGCCTCGCCTACGAACAGAACTACGTGAACACGGCCGGCAAGATCGTCGACGTGCTCGGCCAGCGCCCGGCGGGCCTCGATCAGGCCGCCAGCGCGCCGCCGCTGTTCCTCGCGCGCGGCGTGGGCAGCGACGCCACCTCGCGCCAGCTCGCGCTGATCGCGATCACGCGCATGGCGCGCAACGATCCCGACGCGGCCGCCGGCATGATGGGCACGCTCGGCCAGCTCTCGAAGCCGGAGCAGGCGATCGCCTGGGGCGAGATCGGCCTGCAGGCGGCGGTCAAGCGCTCGCCGATGGCGGTGCAGTATTACAAGCAGTCGTCGGGCGCGCCGCTCACGACGCAAGCCTACGAATGGCGCGTGCGCGCCGCGCTGCTGGCCGGCGACTGGCCGATGGTGCGCTGGTCGATCGAGCAGATGCCCGACGAGCTGCGCGCGCAGCCGTCGTGGCTCTATTGGCACGGCCGCGCGCTGAAGCAGGCCGGCGACGCCGCCGGCGCCAAGCGCGATTTCGATCAGGTGGCGGGCCGCTTCGATTTCTACGGCCAACTGTCGGCCGAGGAACTGGGCCAGCAGACGGTGATCCCGCCGCGCACCACGGTCAGCGACGCCGAAGTCGACGCGATGAGCCAGGTGCCCGGCTTCGCGCTGGCGCGCCGCTTCTACGCGCTGAACCTGCGCCTCGAAGGCAACCGCGAATGGAACTGGCCGCTGCGCGGCATGAGCGATCGTCAACTGCTGGCCGCCGCCGAATACGCGAAGCGCATCGACATGCTCGACCGCACCGTCAACACGGCCGACCGCACGACGGCGATGCACGATTTCACGCTGCGCTTCCCGTCGCCGTACCGGCCGATCGTCGAGCGCTACGCGCAGACCAACGGCCTCGACATCGAATGGGCCTACGGGCTGATCCGCCAGGAATCGCGCTTCATCACCAACGCGAAATCGTCGGTGGGCGCGGGCGGGCTCATGCAGCTGATGCCGGCCACGGCGAACATGGTGGCGAAGAAGATCGGCCTGGGCGGCATCACGCGCGCGCAGATGCACGACATCGACACCAACATCCAGCTCGGCACCTGGTATCTGTCGGACATCTATCAGAAGTTCGACAACTCGGCCGTGCTGGCCACGGCCGGCTACAACGCCGGCCCGGGCCGGCCGCGCCAATGGCGGCAGGCGCTCACGCAGCCCGTGGAGGGCGCGATCTTCGCGGAAACGATCCCGTTCAACGAAACGCGCGATTACGTGAAGAACGTGCTGTCGAACACCACCTATTACGCGGCGCTGTTCGAGGGCAAGCCCGAATCGCTGAAGGCGCGGCTCGGCTACATCGCACCCTGAGCGCCGCGGCCGGATGAGCCGGGCGGCCCGAGGGGCGGCACGGCTCGCGGTGTCGCGGCCCCGGCGGCGCGCGGTTTCGACTTCTGAGGGGAGGCTCGCCCATGGATCGTCCCAGCGTCGCGCTCGTCGGCGGCACCGGCTTCATCGGCGCCCGGCTCGTCGCCGCGCTGCTGCGCGACGGCTGCACGGTGCGGATCGCGGCGCGGCGCCGCGAGCACGCGCGGCATCTCGCGATGCTGGCCGTGGAGGTCGCCGAAGTGGGCAGCTTCGATGCCCGCTCGCTCGCCCGCTTCGTGGCCGGTGA
>NZ_JAAGPF010000480.1 GCF_017104645.1 Burkholderia sp. Ac-20379 | reverse complement strand
CCCACCCGCGCCGGGCGTGTCAGTCCGTGCCGCCCGTGATCGCCTCGGCGAACAGCGCCGCATCGACGTTGCCGCCCGACGCCACCACCACCACGCGCTTGCCGCGCAGCGCATGCGCGGCCGGATCGGACAGCATCGCGGCCAGCGCCACCGCGCCGCCCGGCTCCACCACCACGCGGAACAGCTCGAAGCACAGCGCCATCGCGCGCTTGACGGCGGCATCGTCGGCCGCGAGCACGCCGGCCAGGCGCTGGCCGTTGATCGAGAACGGCAGCTCGGCCGGCAGCGGCGCGAGCAGCGCGTCGCAGATCGACTGGCGGCCCGGCGGATTGCTTTCGCGCGCGCCCGACGCAAGCGAGCGGCGCGTGTCGTCGAACGCGGCCGGCTCGGCCGCCCACACCTGCGCCTGCGAGCCGGCCGCCTCGACGGCCAGGCAGATGCCGGCCGACATGCCGCCGCCGCCGCACGGCGCGACGATCGCATCCACTTCGCCGTTCAGTTGTTCGAGCGCCTCGAAGGCCACCGTGCCCTGCCCGGCGATCACGTGATGATGATCGCCGGGCGGCACCACCGCGTACTGGCCGCGCTCGGCAAGCTCGGCGGCCACGGCCTCGCGGCTCTGCTTCTCGCGGTCGTAGCGGATGATGGTCGCGCCGGCCAGCCGGGCCTTCTCGACCTTGTTTTCGGGCGCGTTCGACGGCATCACCACGATGGTGGGAATGCCGAGCATGCGGCCCACGGTGGCGATCGCCTGGCCGTGATTGCCGGTGGAATAGGCCACCACGCCGTCCGGACAAGTGGCGCGGTCGAGCCGCGACAGGCAGTTGTAGGCGCCGCGAAACTTGAACGCGCCGGTGTGCTGGAGGCTTTCCAGCTTGACGAAGACCTGCGCGCCGGCAAGCGCGTCGAGCCGGTCCGAGCGCACCACGGGCGTGCGGACCGCCACGCCGGCGAGCCGTTCGGCCGCGTCGCGCACATCCTGCGCGACGGGCATCTGGAATGACAACATGATTCAAGCCTCGATAATCGTAAGGACAACGTGAAGAACCGGCGCGCGGCGCCCGCATGAAACGGGGCCGCGCGCCGCGAAGTGCATGGCGGGGAACGCCCCCCGGTCAGAAGCGGTGACGCAGCCCGACCGTGACGATCTCCTGGGTGCGGTGGCCGTCCACGCCGTACGACGAGATCGTCGCCACCGCCGCCTGGGTGCCGCCCGACGCGGTGCGCTGCGTGCCGCTCGCGCGCTGGAACGCGGCCGTCGCGTACATGTCGGTCAGCTTCGACAGCGTGTAGAACGTGCCGGCGCTGACCACGTGGTAATGCGCCGACGCATCGCCGCTGGCCGCCGTGTAGATGTAGCCGAGGCCGAAGCGCAGCGTCGGCGTCCAGCGGTAGAAGCCGTACACGCGGCCGGTGTTGTAGCGCTCGGTGGAGGCGAACGTCGACGCGCCGTCGGCCGTGTAGCGCGCGTTGCTGTAGCCGACGCCGAGCGTCCACGGGCCGGTCGTGTATTGGCCCGCCACCTGCGCGATGCCGAGCGTGTGCGCGCTCTGGTAGGCGGCGTTGATCGAGCCGCCTTCGAACAGCGCGTCGGTGGTGCCGCTGGTCCAGCCGCTGCGCTTGCCGGCCGCCGCGTTCGCGTTGGCGGCCTGGAAATAGCCGGCGGCCAGCTTGAACGGCCCTTGCGTATACGACACCGCGCCGCTGAACGTGTAGCCCTGGCCCGTCGAGCCGGCCACGCCGCCGAGCGCGTAGAGCGCTTCATATTGCAGGCCCGAGTAGTCGCGGCTGATGTACTTCACCGCGTTCGACACGCGCGCGCTGAAGTCGTTGTTGTCGACGTCGCCCGGCGTCGCGAACGGCACGCTGCCGCCCGCGCCGTCGGCCGTCAGCGGCTGCACGAGATCGACGACCGGGTCGTACATGCGGCCGAACACCACCGTGCCCCACTGCGCGCTCGACAGGCCCATGAACGCCTGGCGGCCGAATTCGCGGCCGCCCTGCAGCGATTTGCCGGTGCCGATCGCGAAGCCCGATTCGAGCTGGAAGATCGCCTTCAGGCCGCCGCCCAGATCCTCGCTGCCCTTCAGGCCCCAGCGGTTGCCGGACAGGCCGCCGCTCAACATGCTGTAGCGGTTGCCGCTGGCGGTGGACAGATAGCTGATGCCGGCGTCGACGATGCCGTACAGCGTGACGCTGCTCTGCGCGTGCGCGGTTTGCGAGAGGCCGCCGAGCGCGAGCGTCGACAGGCCGAGAGTGGCGAGACGTTTTTTCATGATGTTTTTGGGTAGCGAGTGGTGAAGGCGAGACGGTTTTCCGCAGCGAAGCGCGCGGCGGCGCACGGCCTGGCAGCACGCCGCCATGCGCCGCTCGATTCGCAGGACTAATGAATTCGGCATGCACGAGGCCGTCGAAGCGGCGCCACCGCTTCGATCCGGCAAATCTCGGGCACGACTCGGGAAACGCGGCGCCGCGCGGGCGCCGCCGGGGGCTTACTGGGCGGCCTTGGCGTCGAAGATCGACACGGAAGCCGGCAGCTTCCATTTCGCGATCAGTTGCTTGTAGGTGCCGTCCGCCACGACCTTCGCCAGCGCGTCCTTCAGCGCCGCAGCCATCGCCGCATCACCCTTGCGCACCGCGAAGCCGATGGTGGTGGTCTGCTCGAACTCGGGGCCGACCGTCTTGTAGACGTCCGGCACTTCCGTCATCAGCTGCACGGTGCCCGGCGTGGAGTTGTAGATCGCATCGGCGCGGCCCTGGCGCAGGCTCAGCGCGGAATCCTGCGCGGTGGGCAGCGTCAGCACGGTGGGGGCCGGCTTGCCGGCGGCCTTGCAGCGCTCGACGTCGGCGCGCGCGTAGTTTTCCTCGATGCCGCCGAGCGTCACCGCCAGGTTCTTGCCGCAGATCGAATCGTCGCGGCCCGTGATCTTGGCCGGGTTCGCGGCCTGCACGATCACGCGGTCGCCGAGGCGCAGGTAGGGCACGAAATCCACCTGCCCGCTGCGCGCCGGCGTGATGTACATCGCCGAATTGATGATGTCGAGACGGCCGCCCTGCAGGGCCGGGATCAGGCCGCTGAACTGCATGTTCTGCGGCGCGGGCGCGACGCTCATCTGCTTGGCGATCGCATTCACGAGATCGATGTCGAAGCCGGTCAACTGGCCGCCCTTGGTGAACTCGAACGGCGCGAAGGTGGCCGCGACGCCGTAGGTCAGCTTGCCGGATTCGACGAGCTTCGCCGGCGAGGCCGCCTGGGCGGGCGACAGGAAGGCACAGGACATCAGGGTGGAGGCAAACAGCGCACGCAGGGCAAACGAGAATTTCATGACGGCTCCAGACTTGGGGTGAGGTGTTTTGCTTGAGTTGTACAAATTTATACAAACCCGAAAATTCTCAGTCAAGCGGGAATTTAATTCGTTGTCGTCGATATCCGTCAGGTTGGGGGCCGGTTCGATGCCGTTCGCTCGAACGTTTTGTATTTTTCAACCACTGTGTACAGCACCCGGCGCACCGGCCGAACAATCGCGGCCGTCCGCCCCGGTCAGGCTCGCGGCCCCGCGCCGGGCGCGGCCAGCGCGCGTTCGAGGATCGCCAGCATGGCCGGCAGGTCCGGCTCGGCGCGGGTCAACAGCACGATCGAGCGTTCGTAGGCCGCGCCCGGCACCGGCGTGGTGCGGCACTCGCCGGTGAAGCGCTCGATGCCGGACCAGCGTGGCACCAGCGCCACGCCCATGCCGTCGGCCACCAGCATCGCGATCGCCTCCAGCGCGTCGAGGTCGCAGAGCACCGCCGGCTCGATCGACTGATCGGCCAGCCACTGCGACGCGTAGCGCCCGCCCCAGGCGTCCGGGTCGTAGCGGATATAGGGGCAGCTTCGCAGCAGCGTGGCCGGGCGGCCGCGCAGCGCCTGCCCGTCGTCGTCCGCGCGCGGCGCGAGCAGCACCAGCGGCTCGCGCCGCAAAGTCACCGCGCGCCACATCTTCGGCAGTGCGAACGGCGGCTCCACCACGATCGCCGCATCGAGTTCGCCCGCCTGCAGCATCTGGAACAGCCCGCGCGAGGTGCCCGGCACGATCGCCGGGCGGCCGGCCGGCGCTTCGCGCGTAGATCGGAAGAGCGGCGTGGAGGGAAAGA
>NZ_JAAGPF010000479.1 GCF_017104645.1 Burkholderia sp. Ac-20379 | reverse complement strand
GGGGGGGGGGGGGGGGGGGGGGGGGGGGGGGGGGGGGGGGGGGGGGGGGGGGGGGGGGGGGGGGGGGGGGGGGGGGGGGGGGGGGGGGGGGGGGCGGGGCGGGGGGGGGGGGGGGGGGGGGCGCGGGCGGGCAGCGCCGCGAGCGCGTCGAGGCGTTCCTGCAGCGCGGCGCCGTCGGCGGGCGGCGTGGTCTGCACCAGGCGGCGCGTCGCGCGCACCATGTGCTCGTGGAGCGCGATGCGGTGCTGGCGGCGGTCGCGCGCGACGATCACGCGCTGCCGTCGCCCGATCTCGACGCCCCGGCGGTGCTGGCCCCGGCGCTCGTGGTGCCTGCGCGCGTGCGGGCCGCCGCAGCACAACAACATGCGTAGAAATTCATTAACATTGAAATTAAAAATGTTAATCTTCAATTTTTGTCGTTCATATGTAACTATATTTTGCAGAAATTGTAATAATTAACATTCAGACAATTGCCGTTAACCAGGAGCCTTCCCGTTCCTGGCCGGCGATGCGGGTGTCTGCCTGAATCGGAACGGGTGTGGCGGCGGTCTTCCGGCGCTCGTGCGTCATCCCGATCATCAGGACACCAACACAATGAGCAGGCTTTCACTGAACGGCAAGGCATGGAGCATCGTGGCGCTGCTCTGGGTCGCCTTGATAGCGGCGGGCGTGGCGGGCGGGTTGTCGACCCGTGGCCGGATGCTCGATCAACGTCAGGCCGAGCTGAGCCATCAGGTGCAGGTGGCCGCGAGCCTCGTGGCGTTCTACCGCAACCAGGCCGCCACGCACGCGCTGAGCGACGACGAAGCGCGCAAGCAGGCCATCGCGGCGCTGCGCGCGCTGCGCTACGGCGACGACAACAGCGGCTATTTCGGCATCTACGATTCGCGCGGCTATTCGGTGCTCAATCCGCTCAAGCCGGACATCGAGGGCACCGACACCAGCAACCTGGTCGACCGCAACGGCACGCGCGTGGCCATGGAGATCGTCAAGCACTCCTCGCCGGGCGGCGATCACGTGAGCCGCTATTACTGGCCGAAGGCCGGGCGCGAGGGCGTGGTGGAGAAGCTGACCTACGCCGTGATGATCCCCGAATGGGATTGGCACCTGTTCACGGGCGCCTATCTCGACGACATCGACGACGTGTTCATCCGCACGCTCGTGAAAAACCTCGCGCTGTTCGCGATGATCGGGCTGGTGGTGACGGCCGGGCAGCTGTGGCTGATCCGCTCGCTGCGCACCGGCGTGGGCAGCCTGCGCGATGCGATTCGCCAGACCAGCGAGACGCTCGATCTGACGCAGCGCGCGCCGGTCGTGAACCAGGACGAGGTGGGCGTGACGGCGGGGGCGTTCAACCGGCTCGTCGATCGCGTGGCCGGCGTGATGACGACCGTGCACGAGGCGACCGAATCGGTCAACACGGCATCGTCGGAGATGGCCGCCGGCAACAGCGATCTGTCGTCGCGCACCGAGCAGCAGGCGGCCTCGCTGGAGGAAACCGCGTCGAGCATGGAGCAACTGACGGCCACGGTGCGGCAGAACGCCGACAGCGCGAAGCAGGGCAACGCGCTGGCCTTGCAGGCCTCCGAGGTGGCGAGCCAGGGCGGCGACGCGGTGGGCCGCGTGATCGAAACCATGAAGGGCATTTCGAGCAGCTCCGAGAAGGTGTCGGAGATCATCGGCGTGATCGAGGGCATCGCGTTCCAAACCAACATCCTGGCGCTGAACGCCGCCGTGGAAGCGGCGCGCGCGGGCGAGCAGGGGCGCGGCTTCGCGGTGGTCGCCTCGGAAGTGCGCGGCCTCGCGCAGCGCTCGGCCACGGCCGCCAAGGAGATCAAGGAGCTGATCGGCGCGTCGGTCGAACAGGTGCGCGAGGGCGAGGCGCAGGTCGGCGACGCGGGGCGGACCATCGACGAGGTGGTGCGCTCGGTGCGGCAGGTGGCCGACCTGATGGGCGAAATCGCGGCGGCCTCGCACGAGCAGCAGACGGGCATCGAGCAGGTCAATCAGGCCGTCGCGCAGATGGATCAGGTGACGCAGCAGAACGCGGCGCTGGTCGAGCAGGCGGCGGCCGCTTCGCAATCGATGAGCGAGCAGGCCAGGGTGCTGCGCGCGGCGGTGGCGACGTTTCGGGTGGAGGCGGTGACGGCGCGTGCGGTGCCGGCGGGCGTCAAGGTGGCGGTCAGCCAGCCGGCGGCCCCGGCCGTGACCGTCGTGCGGCGCCGGGAACCGGCGCTGGCGGCTCCGCGGCCTGCGGCCGAACCGCGGGCGGCCGCCGGCAAGTCCGTCGCCGAGGCAAGCGACGCGGCCTGGGAAACCTTCTGAACGCCGCGCGTTATTGCCTGGCGTTCACGTACTTGAACGTGCCCTGCGCGCTCGCGATCAACAGCGTGCCGTCCACCCACGCCTCGGCGCGCGCGAAGAAGATCGAGCGGCCCGCGCGCTCCAGGATGCCCTTGCCGACCACGCGCGATCCGAGTCCCTTGTCGAGGTAGTTCACCGTCAGCGACAGCGTGAAGCCGTGGCGGATCGGCGCGCCTGGCGGCGTGAACAGGCCGGCATAACCGGCGGCGGCGTCGAGCAGCGTCGCGATCGCGCCGCCTTGCAGCACGCCCTGGCGATTGAGCTTGCGCCCGTCGATCGGCATGCTGATTTCGGCATAGCCGTCGCGCCAGGCGTCGAGTTGCGCGGCGAGGGATTCCAGGAACGGGTTGTCTTCGAAGAGTCGGGACATGGGCGATGGCGGGGCGGTGAGCGGGGTGCGCCATTGTAAGGCGATCGCCCGCGCCGCTCACTCCGGCTCGCGGTGCAGCTCGATGCGGTTGCGCCCGCGCGCCTTGGCCAGATACAGCGCCTTGTCGCAGCGCGACAGCACCTGATCGACGCCGAGATCGGCCGCCGTCATGCGGTCCACGCCGATGCTGACGGTCAGCTCGACGCGCTGCCCCGCGAATTCGAGCGGCGCCGCGCCGACGTGGCACTGCAGCCGCAGCCCGAACGCCATCGCGGCCTCGATGCCGAGGCCCGGCAGCACGATCGCGAATTCCTCGCCGCCGATTCGCCCGACGATATCGGCGCTGCGCGCCTCGTCGCGCATCATGCGCGCGAAATGGCGCAGCGCGCGATCGCCGAACGCGTGGCCCCAGCGGTCGTTCAGCGATTTGAAGTGATCGAGATCGAGCATCAGCACGGCCGCCTCGCCGTAGCCCGCGCGCCGCAGGCTGGCCAGTTCGGATGCACTGCGGGCGAGGAAGTCGCGCCGGTTCGCCAGCTCGGTCAGGTGATCGATGGTGGCCAGCTCGTGCAGCTCGGCTTCGATGCGCTTGCGCTCGGTGGTGTCGGACACGAACCCGTGCCACAGCGTGCCGCCGTCGGGCAGCCGCTGCGGGCGCGCCTCGCCGTGCCGCCAGCGCAGCCCCTGGCGCGGCAGCAGCACGCGGTATTCGAGCCGCCACGGCGTCAGCGTCGCGGCCGATTCGCGCAGCGATTGCCGGTAGGCCACCAGATCGCGCGGGTCGATGCGCGCGTCGACCGCCTCGGCGTGGTTTGCGGCGTGCGCGGCATCGAGTTCGTAGATCTGCTCGATGCCGCGGCTCACGTAGCTGAAGTGCGGGCGGCCGTCGGCCGTCTCGCGATACTGGAACACCAGCCCGTCGACCTCGTCGGTCAGGTTGGTGATCAGGTCGATGCTCTGCTGGAGCCGCGCGGCGGTTTCGCGCAGCGCGGTGATGTCGGTGGTCGCGCCGACCATGCGCAGCGCCCGGCCCGAGGCGTCGCGGCTGACCACCTTGCCGCGGCTGCAGATCCACTTGTAGCTGCCGTCCTTGCAGCGAATGCGGTGCTCGACCTCGTAACGATCGGTGTCGCCCTCGAAGTGCAGCCGCATCTGCGCCTGCACGTAGGCGCGGTCGTCGGGATGCAGGCGGTCGACGGCGTCCTCGATGCGCGTGCTCAGTTCGTGCGGCGCATAGCCGAGGATCGCCGTCCATTCCGGCGAATAGCGGATCTCGCCGGTCGCGACGTCGCGATCCCAGATGCCGGTGCCGCTGCCCTTCAGCGCCAGCGCCACGAGATCCTGCTCGAACGGTGCGCACGCAACCGGTTCGCCTCATGGCCGCGCGCCGGCGTGGTCGCGCAGCG
>NZ_JAAGPF010000478.1 GCF_017104645.1 Burkholderia sp. Ac-20379 | reverse complement strand
CGACCGCATCCGACAGCTCGGCCGACAGCGCCGCGATGCGCGCCAGCACTTCCATGCGCGCCGCGCGCAGCGGGTTCGCGAGCCAGAAGCCGCGCAGCCGCAGATCGCCGAGCCAGGCCGCCAGCCGGTACGCGTGCAGCCGCGTGCCGAGCACCACGCGCCAGGCACGGCGCTCGTGGAACATATGGCGGCGCACGTGCACCACGTAGCGGATCTTGCGGCGCGCGGCCTCGGGCAGCGCCATCGACACCGGCTTCGCGCCCTCGTCCGACCGCTCGCCGCCGAGCGCCGCCACCGTATCGCCGTTCAGGCCGGTGACCAGCATGCGCGGCCCGGCCGCGGCCCGCTCGGCCAGATAGGCGATCACCTGCGGGCAGCCGGCGCGATCGGCCGTGCCGGCCTGTCTCGTGCAGGCGATGGCCAGCGCGCGCCGCAAAAACCACTCGTTCATGAACATGGCGGGTTCCGTTGACTGATGGGATCGAGGGCCGGCGCGGGCCGTGCAGCGCGTAAAAATTACAAGCGCGCGCACGACTGCGACATTCCTGCAAACCGGCTCGGGCCGATGCGCCCGCCGCGTCGCGGTTGCACGGTGCGGGCCGGTTTCGCGGATCACTTCAGCGCAAGAAGCAGGCCATGTTGCGGGCCGCTCGGAGAGGATCGGCAGGGGGAGGTGCTACAAAATATCGCAGGGACGTAATTTCAGATTTCAGCCAATTGGCCAGGTTGAATTCTCCTGAGACTGTTAACGTTCCGAATATATGGATAACAAAATGAATAAAATCAATAAAATGATTTTCTTGTTATGGCTGTGCGTGTGTGTTTCAAGCTCGGCCTTTGCCATGTCGGATCAGCAATTCCTCGCCAAAGTCAGAGCGGAAATCCCGGGCTTCGACGAAACGATCAAGGAGCCGGATTGGCGGTATTACGTCAACCACTGGGATATCGACGGCATCGCCATCAAGGACGCGTTATACGAGGCGGACATCGCCCGGGATTGGCAATTGATGGCGGGGATCTTCGATTTGTATCGGCTGAATCAAGCCAACGCGAAAACGCACGGCATTTCCTTCGCGCACCAACTGGCGCTGTCCCGGCTGGCGCAGCGGCAAAACGACATGCTGCGGCAATCCCGGGCTGCCGCGCCGGAGGCCGGGCCCGCGACGGAAGCCACCAGCCGCGCCGCCGCCCTCCAAACCGCAGCGGAAAATCGCGCGGACAACGCGGCCCCGCGTGCCGGCGCGCGCCAGATCCCGCAGCGGAACGGCGCGCACGGCTTGAGCCTGGTGTTCGTGCTGGCGCTGACGCTCGTGGCCGCAAACGTCTATGGCAATTGTTCCCTGGTTCGCCGAATCGGATTTTCATCGAGGGGCCGATTTTTATGGGCCTGCGCGATGTTGACAATTCCCGTGTTCGGCGTCTGGCTCTTTTCGAAAACCCATTGGCCCAACCGTGCGCGCAAATAATCGAACCGGGCCGGCTCGGCAGCGAGGCGGTCCCGCGCCGAATCGCGGCCGCCGCCCCTCGCCCCTCCCGATCTCACCGCGGAAAGAACCGGTTCTCCGGCCGCGGCAGCCCCAGATGCTCGCGCAGCGTCGTGCCTTCGTACTCGCGCCGGAAGATCCCGCGCCGCTGCAACTCCGGCACCACCTTCAGCGCGAAATCGTCGAGCCCGCCCGGCAGGTACGGAAACATCACGTTGAAGCCGTCCGAACCCTCCTCCTCCAGCCATTGCTGCATCGCGTCGGCGATGCCGGCCGGCGTGCCGACGAACTCCAGCCCCGAATAGCCGCCCACGCGCTGCGCCAGCTCGCGCACGGTCAGGCCGCCGGCCGCCAGGTCGAGCACGCGCTGCCGCGAGGTGTGGCTCGCGTTGCTTTCCGGGATCTCGGGCAGCGGGCCATCGGGATCGAAGCCGGACACGTCGTGGCCGAGCGCGATCGACAGCGAGGCGAAGCCGCTGTCGTCGTGCACGAGCGTGTCGAGAAACGCGCGCTTCTCGCGCGCCTCGTCGAGCGAATCGCCCACCACCACGAACGCGCCGGGCAGGATCTTCAGGTGATCGCGCGGCCGGCCGAGCCGGTCGAGGCGGCCCTTCACGTCGGCGTAGAAACGCTTGCCGGCCGCCAGCGACGATTGCGCCGTGAACACGGCCTCGGCCGTCTCGGCCGCCAGTTGCCGCCCGGCCTCCGACGAGCCGGCCTGCACCACCACCGGCCAGCCCTGCACGGGCCGCGCGATGTTCAGCGGGCCGCGCACCGCGTAATGCTCGCCGCGATGGCCGAGCACGTGCAGCTTCTCCGGATCGAAGTACAGGCCGCCGGCAACGTCGCGCACGAACGCGTCGTCGGCCCAGCTATCCCACAGGCCCGTCACGGCGTCGAAGAATTCGCGCGCGCGGCGGTAGCGCGCGTCGTGCTCGAGGTGCTCGTCGAGGCCGAAGTTCAGCGCGGCGTCCGGGTTCGAGGTGGTCACGAGGTTCCAGCCCGCGCGCCCGTCGCTCAGGTGATCGAGCGAGGCGAAGCGGCGCGCGACGTGATACGGCGCCTCGAAGCTGGTCGAGGCGGTGGCCACCAGCCCGATCCGCTCGGTCACCATCGCCAGCGCCGACAGCAGCGTGAGCGGCTCGAACGACGTCACGGTGTGGCTGCGCTTGAGCGCCTGCGTCGACATGTTCAGCACGGCGAGGTGATCGGCCATGAAGAACGCGTCGAACTTCGCGCGCTCGAGCGTCTGCACGCTCTGCACCAGATGCTTGAGGTTGAAGTTCGCGTCGGGCCAGGCCTCGGGATGGCGCCAGGCGCCGGTATGCAGGCTCACCGGGCGCATGAAGGCGCCCAGATGCAGTTGTCGTGTGCGGGTCATCGTCGGTCGCCGCGCGCGCGGCGTCGGGTTGGCGGAGCGCTCACGATACCGCGCCGCGGGCGACTCTGCTGGCGGCCGCCCTTATCGCGCGGCGTGCTTTCCTAGCGACGATTTCTTGGTTCGCCCGGCGCCCGCGCTTGCGTACATTGAAAGGTCATCCCGATTGATCAGCGGCGTCCCGCCGCCCGCCCGGAGACCATTCCATGAAGCTGTCCTGGACTCGCGCGCTGCGTCGCGCGGCCCTGACGATCGGCGCGCTCGCCGCCTTCGGCACGCTTGCCGCGGCCCCGGCCGCGCAGGCCGCCGACACCGCCGCGAAAGCCGCCGCCGCGCCCGCCGAAATCCGCGTCGACTACGCCTACTACTCGCCCGAAAGCCTCGTGATCCGCCATTTCGGCTGGCTGGAAGACGCGTTCAAGCCCGATCACACCGAGATCCGCTGGGTGCTGAGCCTCGGCAGCAACCGCGCGCTCGAATACCTCAACAGCGGCGCGGTGGATTTCGGCTCGACGGCCGGCCTCGCGGCCGTGCTGGGCCGCGCCAACGGCAACCCGATCCGCGCCGTCTACGTGTTCTCGCGGCCCGAATGGACGGCGCTGGTGGTGCGCAAGGATTCGCCGATCAAGACGCTGGCCGACCTCAAGGGCAAGAAGATCGCCGCCACGCGCGGCACCGATCCGTTCCTGTTCACGCTGCGCGCGCTGCACACGGTGGGCCTGTCGCGCGACGACGTCGAACTCGTCAACCTGCAGCACCCGGACGGGCGCACCGCGCTCGCCAACGGCCAGGTGGACGCCTGGGCCGGCCTCGATCCGCACATGGCCGCCGCCCAGGTGGACGACGGCGCGCGCCTGCTCTACCGCAACGTCGGCTTCAACACCTACGGGTTCCTGAACGTGCGCGAGGCGTTCGCGAGCCAGTATCCGCAAGCCGTCACGCGCGTGCTGAAGGTGTACGAGAAGGCCCGGCTGTGGATCGTCGCGCACCCGGACGACACCGCGAAGATCGTCGCCGACGAATCGAAGGTGTCGCTGCCGGTGGCGAAGCTGCAACTGCAGCGCAACGATTTCAGCGATCCGGTGCCGGGCGACGTGCAGCGCGTCGCGCTGAAGGCCGCCGCGCCGGTGCTGACCGCCGAGCAACTGGTCAAGCCGGGCGTCGATCCGGCGAAGATCGTCGACGCGCTGATCGATCCGTCGTTCGCGCGCCCGCTCGTGCCGGCCGCGCACTGACGATGCGCGACACCGCCGCCCGCCGCGACCCGCTCGCGCCACGCGCGCCGGCCGACGCAGCAGACCGGAAGAGCGC
>NZ_JAAGPF010000477.1 GCF_017104645.1 Burkholderia sp. Ac-20379 | reverse complement strand
GGCGGCGGCCACGTCGGACGGCACCCCGGCCGCGACCACCGACGACGCCAGCACCGGCGCGTCGGGCGGTGCACCGGGCGCGGCGGGTATCACCAACAACGCCGGCGGCGTGCCGCAGGCCGCCGCGACGAGCGGCGTCAGCCCCGATTCGGTCAAGGTCGTCAACACCGGCACCGGCGACGACAAGACCTTCAACGTGACCAACGACACGAACCGTCCGGAGTCGTTCACGTACTCGGTTCAGGGCCAGAACAAGGGCACCATCACGCTGCAACCGGGCGAGACGGGCAGCTTCAAGGCCAGCTCGGCCGACATCGGCGTGCGCATCTCGCCGTCGGACGCGAACGGCAACACCAAGCCGAACGAAGTGCTGTACGAAGACGGCGGCGCAGACAACGGCCAGGCTGCCGGTGCGGGCAACCCCGACATCAGCAAGGTCGACGGCAACAAGGATTTCGGCGGCAACGCCACCAACATGACCGTCACGATGTCGAACGGCGGCAAGGCCGGCGACGGCGACGCGATCCATGCCTACGCCAACCCGACCGACGACGCGGCTTCGATGGGCCTCGCCGGCAACACCAGCAAGACGGCCAACATCGTGCTGTCGGACGCTTAAGCGGCGCCTCGAACGCGCACAACGATTTCACACCCCGCCGGGTTCGCCCGGCGGGGTGTTGTCGTTTTTGCGGGCGAACCGGATGAGTGGCGGCGATCGGCGTGTCGGCTGGACTGCCGGCGCCCGGAACGATCTTCCAATCCCGGCAGGTTCGTCAGGCGAGGCGTTGCCGTTGCGTGCACCTCGATCGGACGAGCGGCAACGTCCAGCGCGTTGACCGAAGCGATGGTAGGTTGGGATGTCGAGTCCGCCGCGATGGCAATCGCGGCGAGCGAATCAGGCCCGGCGTGCGATGCGTCCCCGCGCAGCCTGGTGCCGTGGCGCGGCATGCGAGGCCGCCGCGTGGCATGGCCCGCCAGCCGCGCCATGGCCTGCGATCCGGTGCGCTTCGGCGGCCCGGTTGCGGCGGGAACGAATCTGGCTCGCTCTCGACGTGATCCTTCCCCGACGCCCCCAGGAGACGCGTGGACACCTCATCCGATCTGATCGTCGCCCGCCCCGAAGGGCTGTACTGCCCGGCCGGCGATTTCCACATCGACCCGTGGCGGCCCGTCGAGCGCGCCGTCATCACGCATGCGCATGCCGATCACGCGCGTTTCGGGCATCGCCGCTATCTGGCCGCGCAGCCGGGCGTGGGCGTGCTGCGCTCGCGCCTGCCCGACATCGACGTGCAGGCGCTGCCGTACGGCGAGCCGTTGACGATCGGCGGCGCGCGCGTGTCGCTGCATCCGGCCGGCCACGTGCTCGGCTCGGCGCAGGTGCGCGTCGAGCACGCGGGCCGCGTGTGGGTGGCGTCCGGCGATTACAAGGTCGAGCCCGATCCGACCTGCGCGCCGTTCGAACCGGTGCGCTGCGACACGTTCATCACCGAATCGACGTTCGGCCTGCCGATCTACCGCTGGGAGCCGGCGCCGGTGATCTTCGCGGGCATCGACGCGTGGTGGCGCCATAACGCCGCCGAAGGCCGCGCCTCGGTGCTGTTCTGCTATGCGTTCGGCAAGGCGCAGCGCGTGCTGGCCGGCATCGACCGCGGCATCGGCCCGATCTTCTGCCACGGCGCGGTCGAGCCGCTGAACCGCGCGTATCGGGACGCGGGCGTCGATCTGCCCGAGACGCGGCTCGTCAGCGACATTCCCGCACGCGACAAGGCCGCGTTTCGCGGCGCGCTGATCGTCGCGCCGCCGTCCGCGCAGGGCAGCGCATGGATGCGCCGCTTCGGCGACTACAGCGACGCGTTCGCTTCGGGCTGGATGCGGCTGCGCGGCACGCGGCGGCGGCGCGGCGTCGATCGCGGCTTCGTGTTGTCCGATCACGCCGACTGGCCCGGGCTGCTGCAGGCGATCGGCGCGTCGGAGGCGGAGCGCGTGATCGTCACGCATGGCCAGATCGAACCGATGGTGCGCTGGCTCAACGAGCAGGGGCTGGAGGCCGACGCGTTCTCGACCGAGTACGGCGACGAGGCGGCGGAGGGCGAAGGCGCGCCCGAGCGGCAGTCCGAACCCGCGAGCGGCGGCGCGCCGGACGGCGGACTCCAGGCCGGATTGCAAGCTGCGTCGCGAGCCGAGCCGACGGTCGAGCCTCAAGCCGCATTGCCGGCCGCGTCGCAAGCCTCGTCGCAAGCCGCGTCGCGAGCCGACCCGCAAGCCGACCCGCAAGCCGACCCGCGAGCCGACCCGCGAGCCGACCCCGCGCCGCCCTCGGACGCCCGCCGATGAAACGCTTCGCGACGCTTTACGCCGCGCTCGACGCGACCACCTCCACCCACGTCAAGCTCGACGCGCTGGTTGCCTATTTCTCGGCCGCCGCGCCCGAGGACGCCGCCTGGGCCGCGTATTTCCTGGCCGGCGGCAAGCCGCGCCAATCGGTGCCGACGCGCCTGCTGGCCGATTGCGCGCGCGAGCGCGCCGGGCTGTCCGAATGGCTGTTCGAGGAGTCGTATCAGGCGGTCGGCGATCTGGCCGAAACCATCGCGCACGTGCTGCCGCCCGCCGCGCGCGAATCGTCGCTGGGCCTCGCGCAATGGATCGAGACGCGTGTGCTGACGCTGCGCGGCGTCGAGCCGGACGTGCTGCGCGCGCGCCTCGTCGATTACTGGGACGAACTGAACTGGAACGGGCGCTTCCTGCTGACCAAGCTGATTGGCGGCGGATTTCGCGTCGGCGTGTCGCGGCAGCTCGTGGTGCGCGCGCTCGCGGCGGTGGCGGGCGTCGATCACAAGCGCATCGCGCAGCGCATGGTGGGCTGGACCGATTCGCGGCAGGCGCCCGACGCCGCGCGCTATCTGCGCCTGATCGCACCCGACACCGGCGACGCTGGCGGCGCGCCGCACGAAAGCGAACTCGGCCTGCCGTATCCGTTCTTCCTCGCGCATCCGTTGCAGGCCGATCCGGCCACGCTCGGCCCGATCGGCGATTGGCTCGTCGAATGGAAATGGGATGGCATCCGCGCGCAGCTCGTCAAGCGGGCGGGGCGCGTGTGGATCTGGTCGCGCGGCGAGGATCTGCTGACCGAGCGCTTCCCCGAACTCGTCGCGCTCGGCGAGGCGCTGCCCGACGGCACCGTGATCGACGGCGAGATCCTCGCATGGGAGCCGGGCGCGGACGCGCCGCTGCCGTTCGCGCGCCTGCAGCCGCGCATCACGCGCAAGACGCTGACCAAGCGCGTCCTGGCCGATGCGCCGGCCGCGCTGCGCGCCTACGATCTGCTCGAAGCGAACGGGCGCGACCTGCGCACCGAGCCGCTCGCCGAGCGGCGCGCGCAACTGGAAGCGCTGGCGCGTGCGTTGGCGGCACCTGACGCCGGCGGCGCTGGGGCGAACGACGCCGTGCTGCGGATTTCGCCGCAAGTCGTCGCGCCCGACTGGCCCGCGCTGGCCGCGTTGCGCGAGGAAAGCCGCGCGCGCGGCGTCGAGGGGCTGATGCTGAAGGAGCGCGCGTCGGGCTACGGCGTCGGGCGCACCAAGGCGTCGGGCACCTGGTGGAAGTGGAAGACGGAGCCGTACGCGATCGACGCCGTGCTGCTCTACGCGCAGCGCGGCCACGGCCGGCGCGCGAGCCTGTACACCGATTTCACGTTCGCCGTGTGGGACGAAGCCGACGGCCAGCGCACGCTGGTGCCGTTCGCGAAGGCGTATTCGGGGCTGACCGACGAGGAGATGCGCCAGGTCGACGCGATCGTGCGGCGCACGACCATCGAGAAGTTCGGCCCGGTGCGCAGCGTGACGCCGTCGCTGGTGTTCGAGATCGGCTTCGAGGGCATTCAGGCGAGCCCGCGTCACAAGTCGGGCATTGCGGTGCGGTTCCCGCGCATGCTGCGCTGGCGCACCGACAAGTCGATCGACGACGCCGACACGCTCGACATGCTGAAGGGCTTTCTCGACGAGGTGCCGGCATGAGCGACGCGCCGGAACGATTTGAGCCGGGCGGCGAGACGGCCGACGAGGCCGCGCAATCGACGCAATCGACGCACCCGCCCGCGCCGCCCGGGGGTGGCGCGGTGCGCGCCGGCGCCCCCCAGGCACGCCGCGCGGCCGGCGCCGTCCCCGTGCGCCCGCGCGCCGCGGCGGCGGTGCGCGGGGGCG
>NZ_JAAGPF010000476.1 GCF_017104645.1 Burkholderia sp. Ac-20379 | reverse complement strand
CTCGTCGGGCGCCGGCGCGGGCGCGGGCGCCGCGCGCGGCTTGGCCGGCGCGGCCGCCTTTTCCGGCTTCGACGGGAACAGATACGCCATCCAGTCGGTCAGCTTGCCGCGCAGCGTGTCGAAGAAGCCCGGCGGCGATTCGGTGTCGAACTTCGCGTGCGCATCGATCAGCTTCGCGCGAAACGCGCGCTGATAGAAATCGCCGACCATCGGCAACGCGCTGCGCGCGCCTTGCCCCCAGTTGTCGCCGAGCGTCACGCGGCCGTCGTCGAAGCCCACCCACGCACCCGCCACGAGCTGCGGCTGCATCAGGATGAACCAGCCGTCGGTATTGCCCTGCGTGGTGCCGGTCTTGCCGGCCACGTCGCCGCGAATCCCGAAGCGCGAGCGGATCGCCGCGCCGGTGCCGCGATTGATCACGCCGCGCAGCGCGTCCACGAGCGTGCGCGAGGCCGACGCCGACAGCGTGCGCTCCGGCGGCGCCGGCGCGAATTCGGCCAGCACGTTGCCGTTGCGATCCTCGACCTGCGTGACCATGCGCGGCTCGACATAGCTGCCGAGATTCGCGATGGTCGCGTAGCCGGACACCATTTCCTTCAGCGTGACCGGGCTGGTGCCGAGCGCCAGCGACGGCACCGCCTCCAGCGTGCTGTCGCGCACGCCCATCTCGCGCGCGAGCCGCGCCACCTTGACCGGGCCGACCTGCTGCATCAGTTGCGCCGTGATGCGGTTGCGCGAATAGGCGAGCGCGTCGGCCAGCGTCATCGGCTTGCCGGTGGGCGGCTCGGCGTCGTCGGGGCGCCAGATCTCGCCGCCCTTGAGCGGGATCTCGACGGGCTGATCGATGAACGTGTCGGACGGCTTCGCGCCGTCGGCGAACGCCGCGCCATACACGAACGCCTTGAACGTCGAGCCCGGCTGGCGGCGCGCCTGCTGCACGTGATCGAACGGCTCGTTGGTGAAATCGCGGCTGCCCACCCAGGCGCGGATCGCGCCGTCGCGCGGGTCGATCGCCATGAAGCCGGCCTGCACGTCGGCCTTCGCCTTGCACAGGTTGCGCAGGAACTCGCGATCCTTGTCGAGCGTCTTGAGCGCGGCCGCGTCGTCCGCGCCGCCGTCGCGCGCGGCGCGATAGTCGGGCGTTTCGCGGATGAACGTCTGGAACAGCGGGCTGCCCGCCGCGCAGCCGCTGCCCGAATTCCACATGCCGTTCGCGATGCCCTGCAACTGGTTGGTCTGCAGCCGCAGCGCCTGGGTCGCCATCGCCTGCAGCCGCGAATCGATCGTGGTCCTGACGATCAGCCCGTCCGAATAGATGTTGTAGTCGTTGCGGTCGGCCCAGCCGATCAGCCATTTCTTCAGTTGCTGCGCGAAGTGCGGCGCAGGGCCGGGCGGCTCCTTCTGGCGCTCGAAATCGATGCGCAGCGGCTTCTTCTGCAGCACCGCGAACTGCGCCGGCGTGAGCTTGCCGTACTTGACCATCTGCCCGAGCACCGTGTTGCGCCGCTGCAGCGCGCGCTCCGGGTTGATCACCGGGTTGTAGTAGCTGTTGCCCTTGAGCATGCCCACCAGCGTGGCGCTGTCGAGGATGTCGAGCTGATCGGCCGATTTGTCGAAATAGGTGCGCGCGGCCATCTCCACGCCGTAGGCGTTGTAGAGGAACGGCACCGTGTTCAGATAGGTTTCGAGGATCTGCGGCTTGCTGTAGACGGCCTCGATCTTCAGCGCCGTGATCGCTTCCTTGAGCTTGCGCGTGAGCGTGGGCGCGCGGCCGATCTCGTCGGGATACAGATTGCGCGCGAGCTGCTGCGTGATGGTCGAGCCGCCCTGGCGGTCACCCGAGAACGTATGCAGCGCGGCGCCGGCGGTGCGCTTCCAGTCGAGGCCGTGGTGCTCGTAGAAGCGGTGATCCTCCGTCGCGATCAGCGCGTCGACCATGTGCGGCGAGATGTCGGCGAGCGCCGTCCATTCGCGGTTCGACGGCTTGAATTCGGCCAGCAGCTTGCCGTCGGACGACATCACCTGGGCCGGCGCATCGACGCGTGCCTTGCGGATGTCGCCGATGCTCGGCGTGAACGGAATCAGGATCACCACGTACAGCGCGAGCAGCGCCGGCAGCGCGGCCATCGCGATCAGCACGCCGCGGCGCGTGGGATGCCGGACGTGCCAGAGCGCGCGCGACACGTACGGCCGGGCGCGTTCGGCGGCGGCGGCCACCCGGGGCCGGGCGGCGGCCTGCCAGGCGGCGAGGCGGGACAGCAGACTGGACAGGAAACGGCGGCTCACGCGAAAACCCGGAAAGGCGAAAGCGTGCATCGTATCAAAGCCGCCGGGGCGGGCGGCGAGGCGGCGGCCGG
Source organism: Burkholderia sp. Ac-20379 (assembly GCF_017104645.1). Taxonomy (GTDB): domain Bacteria; phylum Pseudomonadota; class Gammaproteobacteria; order Burkholderiales; family Burkholderiaceae; genus Burkholderia. The sequence goes on along the minus strand of NZ_JAAGPF010000476.1, from coordinate 1,702 downwards.
GCGCACCGGGCCGCCGCGCGCGATGCGCGCCACGCCGATCCGCGCCGCGCTTTCCCGAGCGACGCCACGCGGTTTTCCGCGCCGCATTGTTTCGGTATCCGGATCGACGCAAACCGGCATCGGATACCGCCGCCACGCACGCGCAACCGCGCGCCCATCCCGCCCGTTCCGGCCGTCATCTCCGCGTCCCGGCCCGATGGCATAATCGGTTCGCTCTCACTCCGTCGCTGCGTGCCGCGCGCCGGCACCTTCCCACGATGACCGACTCGATCACGCTTCCCGCTCCCGACAACCCGCTGCGCGTGCTCGTCGTCGACGACATCGGCGCGAGCCGCGCGGAAACCGCCTCGCAGGTGCGCGCGGCCGGCCATCGCGTGATCGAGGCCGACAGCGGCGCGGCCGCGCTGGGCATCGTCGAGACCACCGACGTCGATCTCGTGCTGCTCGACCTGCTGATGCCCGACATGGACGGCTTCGAGGCCACCCGCCGCCTGCGCGCGCGGCACGAGCGCGCCTGGCTGCCGATCGTCGTGATGTCCTCGCTGAGCGGCGCCGAACATTTCGTGCGCGCGGTGGAAGAGGGCGCCGACGATTACCTCGTGAAGCCCGTCGACGGCGCGCTGCTCGCCGCCAAGATCCGCAACATCGGCCACGTGCTCGATCTGCAATCGCGCGTGGCGCATCTCGCCGCGCACAACCGCGAACTGTTCGATCACGTGGGCGACGCGGTGCTGACCATCGAGGACGGCGTGCGCATCTGCGACGCGAACGAAGCCGGTTACGCGCTGCTGGGCCTGGCCGCGCTGCCCGACGCCGGCGCGCCGCTCGATTCGCTGCTGCCCGCCGAGCTGGCCGAACGGCTGCGCACCGACACGCCGCCGGCCTCGTGCCAGGCGCACGTGCGCGGCCCGTCGGGCGACACGTTCCCCGCCGACATCCGCATCAGCCGCTGGCGCAACAGCGCGCGCCCGCGCGTCTCGCTGGTGATCCGCGATCTGACCGAACAGCGCCGGCTCGACCGCCTCAAGGACGATTTCCTCAGCACCGTCAGCCACGAGCTGCGCACGCCGCTCACGTCGGTGAAGGGCGCGATCGACCTGCTCGCGGGCGGCGCGGCCGGCGCGCTGCCTGCGCCCGCGCAGAAGCTGGTGGACATCGCGCGCCGCAACGGCGAGCGGCTCGGCCGCCTGATCGACGACGTGCTCGACGTCGCCAAGCTCGAAGCCGACCGCATGACGCTGCAGCGCCGCGCCTGCGCGCTCGACGCGCTGCTCGACGAGGCGCTGGCCGCCAACCTCGATTACGCGCGCCGCGTGGGCGTGACGCTCGCGCGCGTGGGCCAGCCGTTCGGCTGCGAGGTGTGGGTCGATCCGGACCGCTTCCTGCAGGTGATGGCGAACCTGCTGTCGAACGCGATCAAGAATTCGCCGGCCGGCGGCGCGGTGGAAATTCGCGGCCACGCCAGCGGCGCGCGCGCCCGGATCGCCGTGCGCGATCACGGCGGCGGCATCCCCGAGGCGTTCCGCGCGCGCATCTTCGAAAAGTTCTCGCAGGCCGACGAGCGCGACCGCCGCGTCGGCACCGGCACCGGGCTGGGCCTGCACATCACGCAGGTGCTGGTCGAGCGCATGCACGGCCGGGTCGGGCTGGTGTCCACGCCGGGCCACGGCGCCGAATTCCATGTGGATCTGCCGCTCGGCGA
>NZ_JAAGPF010000475.1 GCF_017104645.1 Burkholderia sp. Ac-20379 | reverse complement strand
GCTTGCCGGGCGGGCCGCGCGCTTTCCTTTTGATGGGGTTTCCGATAGGATCGAAAACCGGTTATGTACCATCCAGTTTTGGGGGCAAGAATGCGCGTCAGCGATATTCTGAAAGTCAAGGGCAACACGCTGTACACCGTGACGCCCGATATGCCGCTGCGCGAGGCAGTCGACACGATGGCGGAGCGCGATATCGGCTCGCTGGTCGTGATGGAGTATGGCGATCTGGTCGGGATCCTGACGTTCCGCGAGATCATCCTGCGTCTGAAGGAGAATGGCGGCGCGATCGGCGATGTCCAGGTCCGCAAGGTCATGGACGATCCGCTCACCTGCACGCCGGAAACGGACGTCAACGAAGTGCGCCGGATGATGCTCGAGCGCCATGCGCGCTACATGCCCGTGCTCGAGAAGCGCGTGCTGATGGGCGTGATTTCGTTCTACGACGTCGCGAAAACGGTGGTCGAGGCGCAGAGCTTCGAAAATCGCATGTTGAAGGCGTATATCCGCGATTGGCCGCCCGAGCCGGACGGCGAAGTGCACCAGCAACCCGCGACGAACTGATCCGGGTTCACCGAAGCAAGGCAGCCTGAGAGGGCCGGCTGCCCGTCGCACCGGATGCGCAGGACGGGCCGCGCATCTTCCCACGGCCGGTACGCCAACGCGTGCCGGCCGTTTTCGATCCGACACACCCACTGCGTGCGGCGTCGAAGCCGCGCGCTCCGAGCGCATGAGCGATTCCAATACGACAAACACTCCGCGGCGCAACGAACGCCATTCGCACTCGTCGCAATTCGGCCTGCTTCGCCAGCGACGCTTCGCCCCGTTCTTCGTCACGCAGTTCTTCGGCGCGCTGAACGACAACGTCTTCAAGATCGGCTTCACCTCGCTGATCACCTATCAGAGCGCGAAATTCAACGGCGTCGATCCCAAGACGGCCGCATTCCTGATCTCGGCCGTGTTCATCCTGCCGTTCATGCTGTTCTCGGCCACGTCCGGCCAGATCGCCGACAAATACGACAAGGCGCGCCTCACGCGCTTCGTCAAGAGCTTCGAGATCGCGTTGATGCTGGTGGGGGCGGCCGGTTTCGTCACCCACATCGCCGCGCTGCTGTATCTGTGCACGTTCATGATGGGGATGCACTCCACGCTGTTCGGCCCCGTCAAGTATTCGTATCTGCCGCAGCATCTGAGCGACAAGGAACTGGTGGGCGGCAACGGGCTGGTCGAGATGGGCACGTTCGTCGCGATCCTGATCGGCACCATCATCGGCGGGGCGGCGGCCGGCATCGACGGGCGCGGCGAGTTGCTGCTCGCCGTCAGTTGCGTGGTGATCGCCGTGATCGGGCGGCTGGTCGCCTCGGGCGTGCCGGTCACGCCGGCGCCGCAGCCGGACCTGAAGATCAACTGGAATCCGGTGTCGGAAACCTGGCGCAACCTGAAGCTGGCCGGCCAGAACCGCACCGTGTTCCTGAGCCTGCTCGGCATTTCGTGGCTGTGGTTCGTCGGCGCGACGTTCCTGACGTCGTTCTTCGGTTTCGCGAAAGACGTGATGTCGGCCAACCCCGACGTGGTGACGGTGCTGCTGGCCACGTTCTCGATCGGCATCGGCCTCGGTTCGATGCTGTGCGAGAAGCTGTCGCGCAACCGCGTCGAGATCGGCCTGGTGCCGCTCGGCTCGATCGGCATCAGCGTGTTCGCGATCGACCTGTACTTCGCGAGCCACGCGCTGCCGGCGCAGACGCATCTGCTGAACGTCGGCGAATTCCTCGCGCAGCCGGCGCACTGGCGCGTGCTGGCCGACCTGTTCCTGCTCGCGATGTTCGGCGGCTTCTACAGCGTGCCGCTCTACGCGCTGATCCAGAGCCGCAGCGCGCCCACCCACCGCGCGCGGATCATCGCCGCCAACAACATCCTCAATTCGCTGTTCATGGTGGCGTCGGCGCTGATGGCGATGGGCCTGACGCACGCGGGCGTCGGCATTCCGGGGCTGTTCCTCGTCACGGCGCTGCTGAACGTGGTAGTGGCCACCTACATCTACTCGCTGGTGCCGGAGTTCCTGCTGCGCTTCGTGGCCTGGGTGCTGGTGCACACGCTCTACCGGATCCGCCTGGTGCACGCCGAGCGGATTCCCGAGGATACGGCGGCGGTGCTGGTCTGCAATCACGTCAGCTACGTGGATGCGCTCGTGATCGCCGCGGCCAGCCCGCGGCCGATCCGCTTCGTGATGGATTACCGGATCTTCCGCACGCCGTTCGCGGGCTGGGTGTTCCGCCATGCCAAGGCGATTCCGATCGCGCCGCGCCACGAGAATCCTGAAATGCTCGAAGCGGCCTACGCGGCCTGCGAGGCTGCGCTGAAAGACGGCGATCTGGTTTGCATCTTCCCGGAAGGCAAGCTCACGCGCACCGGCGAGATCAACACGTTCCACCACGGCGTGACCGAAATCCTGCGCCGCGCCGATGTGCCGGTGGTGCCGATGGCGTTGCGCGGGCTGTGGGGCAGCTGGTTCTCGCGGCACAGCGATGCGCGCTGGCCGCGGCCGGTGCAGAAGGGCGCGATGAGCCGCCTGACGCTGGCGGTCGGCGAGCCGATCGCGGCTTCCGCAGCCTTGCCCGACGTGCTGCAGAAGGTGGTGACCGAGCTGCGCGGGCTGCGGAAATAGGGTGCGAATAGGGCGGAGGACAGGCCCGCAAGACAGCGGCGGCCCGGCCCGGGCACGCCCGCGTTCCCTCGACAGCCGGGGCGGCTGGCATAATAGCGGTTTCCCCGACTTTCTCCTGGAACGGCTCCCATGTCCGGCAATACCCTCGGCAAGCTCTTCACTGTCACGACCTTCGGCGAATCGCACGGTCCCGCGATCGGCTGCGTGATCGACGGCTGCCCGCCGGGGATGGAACTGACCGAAGCCGACATCCAGCTCGAACTCGACCGCCGCAAGCCCGGCACGTCGCGCCACGTCACGCAGCGTCAGGAGCCCGATGCCGTCGAAATCCTCTCGGGCACCTTCGAAGGGCGCACCACCGGCACGCCGATCGGCCTGCTGATCCGCAACACCGATCAGCGCAGCAAGGATTACGGCAACATCGTCGAAACCTTCCGCCCCGGCCACGCCGATTACACCTACTGGCAGAAATACGGCATCCGCGATTACCGCGGCGGCGGCCGCTCGTCGGCGCGCCTGACGGCGCCGATCGTCGGTGCGGGCGCGGTGGCCAAGAAGTGGCTGCGCGAGCGCTTCGGCATCGAGGTGCGCGGCTATATGAGCGCGCTCGGTGCGATCGACGTGCCGTTCGTCGATTGGTCGCACGTGCGCGAGAACCCGTTCTTCGCGCCGAACGCCGAGATCGTCCCGCAGCTCGAGGATTACATGGACGCGCTGCGCAAGGACGGCGATTCGATCGGCGCACGCATCAACGTGGTGGCCTCGGGCGTGCCGGTCGGCTGGGGCGAGCCGCTTTACGACCGCCTCGACGCCGATATCGCCCACGCGATGATGGCGATCAACGCGGTGAAGGGCGTCGAGATCGGCGCCGGCTTCGCGAGCATTGCGCAGCGCGGCTCCGAGCACGGCGACGAGATGACGCCGCAGGGCTTCGTCGGCAATCACGCGGGCGGCATTCTGGGCGGCATCTCCACGGGCCAGGATCTGACCGTGTCGATCGCCATCAAGCCGACCTCGAGCATCCGCACGCCGCGCCGCTCGATCACGAAGGCGGGCGAGGAATCGGTCGTCGAAACTTTCGGCCGCCACGATCCGTGCGTCGGCATTCGCGCCACGCCGATCGCCGAATCGATGCTCGCGCTGGTGCTGATCGACCACGCGCTGCGTCATCGCGCGCAGTGCGGCGACGTGCATACGGATACGCCGAAGATCGCCCCGGAAGCGCCGTAACCGGTTCGGCCGCCGCGCCATGAAAAACGGGCCTCGCGATGCGATTCGCGAGGCCCGTTTCGTTTCCGGGCGCAGGTGTGCCGGCGGCGCTTACATGTTCGGGTAGTTCGGCCCGCCGCCGCCTTCCGGCGTGACCCACACGATGTTCTGCGTCGGATCCTTGATGTCGCAAGTCTTGCAGTGGACGCAGTTCTGCGCGTTGATCACGAGGCGGTCGCTGCCGTCGTCGTTCTTCTGGAACTCGTACACGGCGGCCGGGCAGAAGCGCGCTTCCGGGCCCGCGTAGGTGTGCAGGTTCACGTTCACCGGCA
>NZ_JAAGPF010000474.1 GCF_017104645.1 Burkholderia sp. Ac-20379 | reverse complement strand
TCTCTTTTTGTTTTATCGATTGCACCCACCCCCACATCGAGACTTCCACCACCACTCTTTCCCTCCCCGACGCTCTTCCGATCTGCCGCGTCGGCCAGCATGCCCTGCGCGAGCGTGGGCGTATCGACCGCGTCGAGCGCGCCCGCGCCCATCGCCTCGTAGATGGTGGCCTTGTTGGCGTCCACGCTGGCCGTCACGATCAGGATCGCGCACGGCGAGCGCGCCATGATCTGGCGCGTGGCCTCCACGCCGTCCAGGCGCGGCATGACGAGATCCATCAGGATCAGGTCGGGCGGGTTCGCGCAGCAGAAATCGACGGCCTGCTCGCCGTCGGCGGCCACCCACAGCACGCGGTGGTCGGGCCGGTGCGAGACGGCGCGGCGCAGCGCGGCCACCGCGAGGGGCAGATCATTGACGATTCCGATTTTCATGAGGCGGCGTCTCCAATCAGATCGTGCACGGCATCGAGCAGCACCTCGTCGTGGAAGCTGCCTTTCGCCAGATAATAATCCGCGCCGGCATCGAGGCCGCGCCGGCGATCCTCGTCGCGATCCTTGTAGGACACGATCATCACCGGCACCGATTTCAGCACCGGATCGCGCTTGATCAGCGTCACCAGCTCGATGCCGTCCATGCGCGGCATGTCGATGTCGGTCACCACCAGGTCGAAGCTCTCGCTGCGGATCGCGTTCCAGCCGTCCATGCCGTCCACCGCGATGGTCACGGCGTAGCCGCGCTTCTCCAGCAGCTTGCGTTCGAGCTCGCGCACCGTCAGCGAATCGTCCACCACCAGCACGTGCTTGCGGCGCTGCGCGAGCGCGCGATCGGCGTCGCGGCGGATCTTGGTGAGCTGGCCGCCGCGGATCAGCTTGTCGATCGAGCGCACCAGATCCTCGACGTCGACGATCAGCACCGGATCGCCGTTCTCCAGCAGCGCGCCGGCCGCGATGTTGCGGATCTTCTGCAGGCGCGGATCGAGCGGCTGCACCACCAGCATGCGTTCGCCGAGGAAGCGGTCGACCGCCACGCCGTAGGTTTCGGGCTCGTTGCCGATCACCACCACGGCCGTGCGCGGGCGCGCCGCGTCGGGCTCGCCGGCGTCGAACAACTGATGCGCGGTGACCAGCCCCACGCGCCGGCCGTCGAGCGCGAAATGCTGCTGCCCCTCGAGCACGTCGATGCCGCCGCGGTCGAGTTCGAGCGCGCGCCGCACGTGCACCAGCGGGAACGCATACGGCTCGCCGCCGACCTCCACCAGCAGGCTGCGGATCACCGACAGCGTCAGCGGCAGTTGCAGCACCATCCGCATGCCCTGCCCCGGCTCGTTGAAGATCCGCACCGCGCCGCGCACGCGCTTGACCATCTCGTGCACGGCGTCGAGGCCCACGCCGCGGCCCGATACGTCGGTCACCTGCTCGCGCATCGAGAAGCCGGGCAACAGCAGGAATTCGAGCACTTCGGCGTCCGACAGCCGCGCGGCGGTGGCCTCGTCGGTCAGCCGCTGGCGCACGATCGCGGCGCGCACGGCGGTCAGATCGGCGCCGGGGCCGTCGTCGGCCACGCTGACCAGCAGCGAGCCGGCGCTGTGGCGCGCCTCCAGCGTGACGCTGGCCTCGGCCGGCTTGCCGCGCGCGAGGCGCACCTCGGGCGTTTCCACGCCGTGATCGAGCGCGTTGCGCAGCAGGTGGCCGAGCGGCGCGTCGAGCATGTCGAGGATATCGCGATCCACCTGGGTCGATTCGCCGACGATCGAGAAGCGCACGCGCTTGCCGAGCGAGCGCGCCAGATCGCGCACCACGCGCGGATAGGCGCGCGTCGCATCGCCGAACGGCCGCATCCGGCATTGCAGCGCCTCGTCGTAGAGCTGCTCGGCGATGTGGGTGCTGCGCCGCTCGAAGCGGTCGAGATCGTCGATGCGCGCGGCGAACGCGCGTTGCAGATCGTTCAGCATCTGCCGCACTTCGTTGATCGCGGCCTCGTGGTTCGGATCGAGATCGTCCGCGAGCTTGTCGTAGAGCGAATCGAGCGCGCGCGCCGCGTCGTGCTGCGAGCGGCGGATGCGCAGCATCGAATCGGCGAACGGCTTGAGCCAGCGCGATTCCACCAGCGATTCGCCCGACAGGCTCAGCAGCCGGTTCAGGCTGTCGGCGCGCACGCGGCGCATCTGGCCGGCGTCGCCCGCGTCGTACGGCTCGGACGCGGATGGCTCGGGGGTCGCATCGGGAGGCTCGGGGGCCGGGGCCGCGGCCGGCGCCGGTTCGCTCAGGCGCAGTTGCGCGGCCAGATCGGGCGGCACCGACGATTCGAACGGCGGCGCGGCGCCAAGCAGGCCATCGCCACCGCCGTCGCCGAGCCCGCGCGGCGCGTCGGGCGCGAGCGGCGCGTCGAGCCGCAACTGCGCGGCCAGATCGAGCGGCACCGGCGACGCATACGGATCGAGCGGCTCGCTGAAATCGAACGGGCCGCCCGGCAGCACGGGCGGGATCGGGGCCGGGGCCGAGGCGAACGACACGCCGCCGGCTTCGTCGGCATTGGCCAGCGCCACCGCGAACGTGTCGATTTCGGCCGGCGTGACCGACCCGGCCGTGCGCGGATCGCCCACCCGCACCAGCAGGTCGACGCCCATCAGCAGCGCATCGATATGGCTCGCGCCGAGCACGCGCTCGCCGCGCTGCGCGCCGACGAAGCAATCTTCCATGCGCCCGGCGATCTCCACGCCCTGCGGCACGCCGACGATGCGCGCCGCGCCCTTCAGCGAATGCGCGGCGCGCATGCAGGCCTCGAACGCGGCGGCATCCTGCGCGCCGTGTTCGAGCGCGAGCAACTGGCGCGACAGCGCCTCGGTCTGGTTCTCGCTTTCCTCGCGATAGAGGTCGAGCAGCGATTGCCGGCTCAGATCGTCATCCTGGCTCATCGCAAACTCCGCAGCAGCGTATCGAACAGGCGGTCTTCGTCGAGCAGACCGATCATGCCGCCGCGCCAGGCGAACATCGCGCTCGTGAGCGCGATGCCGGCCCGCGCCACGGTGGCCGGCGGCAGCGTGCGCTCGGCCGCGCCGAAGCGCAGCACGCCTTCCACCTCGTCGACCGGGAACACCACCGGCTCGCCGCGATGCGCCACCACCAGCATCCGCGTGAACGCGGCGCGCACGGTGTCGGCGGCGCGCGGCGCGGCGGACGCCTCGAGATCGAGCAGCCGGGCCAGCGAGACGGCGATGCGCAGCGTGCCGCGCACGTTGACGATGCCGAGCACGGCGCGGCTGCGCCGGTCGGGCAGCGAATGCACGGGGCGGTCGTCGACGATCTGGCGAACCACCGGCGTGGGCAGCGCGAGCCATTCGTCGCCGACGCGGAACGCCAGCACCGATTGGCGCGCGTCGTCCTCGGGCCGGGCCTGCAGCGACGGCGCGGCGGCGTCGCGCCGCGCGGCCTGGGTCAGCTCGTCGCGCGACAGCGGGCGGTCGAGCAGCCGCGCGGCGTTGCGCGCATAGACCGGGCAATTCAGGCAGCGCCCCACCTCGGCCAACCGTTCGCAGGACTGATCGCCGCGCACGCCGATGCGGTTCCAGCAATCGTCGAACGCATGCGTCGAATCAACGGCGTCGTGCATGTTCGCGTCCTCCCGGTTGAGCGTGGCCCGATGCCTGCGCGTCGGCGCGGCGTGCGCGTTCCTTCAGCCAGCGCGCGCCGTCGTGATCGCCGGCGATGTCGAGCAGCGTCGCGAGATGCGTGAGCGCCTCGCGGTGGGTGGGCGCCAGATAGAGCGCCTTGCGGTAATGCTCGGCGGCGCTCGGCCGGCCCTGCGCGTCGTCGATCAGGCCGAGCAGGTAATAGGCTTCGGCGCTCGGGCCGGCCGCGCGCATCGCGTCGAGCACGGCGCGGTCGGCCGCGGCGAAATCGCCGGCATA
>NZ_JAAGPF010000473.1 GCF_017104645.1 Burkholderia sp. Ac-20379 | reverse complement strand
AAAAAAAAAAAAAAAAGAAATACAACACAGCGCTTGTTCTCGTACGTCTTTAGGATCATCGGAGTCGTCACTTTTAGTAGTAACTGGAAAGCGGTCTTTCACTTTTAGACTCTGTCATAAGCTTAGAACATCCCATTGACGTATGCTGACTTCTCATTCATCGCACGCTAATCGTAATCTGCCCACGTAAAGCCTCTAGACTTGTTGGTGTTCTTGCACGTCCACTTTCGCGGATAT
>NZ_JAAGPF010000043.1 GCF_017104645.1 Burkholderia sp. Ac-20379 | reverse complement strand
CCGACGGGCCGCTGCCGACATTGTTGTCGTTACCCAGCCCCATGCGCGCGAGCAACTGATGCATCGCGTTCTCGAGCTGCTGGATCATCTGGATGATCTGGCTCTGCACCGACGAATTGGCGCCGCCCAACGAACCCAGGCCGCTGCAGTTGTTGGTGCTGGGGCTGTTGATCTCGAAAGACATGTCGAACTCCGGAGCGTGGTATCGACACGAGACTACGACCGGCAGAATGGCGCGTCACAGGCCAACGGAACCGATGTACGCCGAAGCGAAGCGCCGCGCGCAAATCCCCGAAATGGTGCAATGCGTGCGGATTTTCCGCATTGCATCGCACAAATTCGTGACTACTTCGTGTCGACACGACGCAATCGGCGTGACGGCCGGGGGCGCGGCAGCACCCCGGCCGCCGCACCCTCGACTCAATTGCCGTTGTCCTGAGCGTTGGCGTCGCCCGTTTGCGCGATCTTGGTCAAAACGCGCTTCTGATAGGCGTACCACGACACCAGGCAAGCCTTGTCCCGACAGTTCTTTTCGCGGAAATTCCACTGTCGGCGCACACGGTCGGCAAACGCCGCCTTGTCCGTCGCCGCATCCTTGGCCTGCTGATAGGTAGCAGCGAGATCCCGATCGGACGCGGCAAGATCCGCGTCGTGGCACACGAGATACTCGGGAATCGACTTCGACTTCGTGCAATCGAAGCTCGTTTGCTGGAGCGAACCGCCGTCCGGCGTGTCCGAGGCGGGCTGGATCGGCGTGGCTTGCGAGTCGGCGCCGGTGGAGGCGGGTGCCGGGGCCGGAGCTGGCGCCGGGGCCGGGGCCGGGGCCGGGGCCACGTTGACAGGCTGAGGCATCGTCGCAACCTGCTGACCGAACGGAGTCAGTTGCCCCGCCATCGCGTCTTCGATCATTGCGCCGATCAGCGAATTCGGTGCGACACGCAACGTTTCGGTTTTAAAAACCGATTCGCCTGAAATCAACTCGGATTTCGCGAAATTGCAAGGCGCCTGGCAACTGACGCGACTCGCCAGGTTCGGATTGTCGCTGTCGAGAATCAGCAATACATAGCTGCCACTCTTCAAGCCGACGTAACGCATCATGACCAGTGCCTTCGTGGCTTTGCCGGCACGAATATCGTCTTCGCTTAAAGCAGGTTCATAGCCATACGTTCCATCCTGATTCAACGCGTAATTATGCGAAGGCGCCGCGGGCTGCGCGACCGGCGCGGCATCGGGCGCCGGGCCGGCGGTCGCAGCCGTATTGGAAGCGGCCGCGGAAGGCGCGGCGGAGGGCGTGCTGTTTTTGTCACACCCAGCAAGCAACATCGCGGCGAACAACGCCGCGGAAACGAATTTGGCCGATTTCATTGGTCTCTCACGATGCGAGAAAGTTATTTTCGAGCGCGAATACCTGCCCGTAGCGGTTTTTCAAGCACCGCAATCATACCGAAAACACTCATGCCGATGAATCGTTCGCAACCCGCTTTTCGTGCGTCGCCGAAACAGCTTATTTAGAAACGGGAAATCGATACGCCCATGTCGTCCGATCGTTTTATTCGTGCGCGGCCGACGGTAAATCCGTTAGGCGACGCGGATTATCGACAATGGGAGAGTGGAATGCGGAATACGGAACCGCGAGGCAGTTCGCCGCGCCGCGCGCAGGCGGCATCTCGGCGAGGTGCGGTGTAGGCAGGGGCCTGCCTACACCTGTCGAAACCGGCGCATGCGGCCGATCAATTGTCCTGCGGGCACTGCAGGTTGCAGCCGTTCGGGTCGCCCATGTCGCCCTTCTTGCGCGCTTCCGAGCGCTTGCCCGACTGGTACTTCTTCGACGGCGCGGACGCCGCGAACTGCATCTGCGGATGTTCGTTGAAATGGAACTGGTCGTTCAGGATGCCGCCCGGCAGGCCGGGAGAATTCTGCGCGAAAGCGACCGAGGCGACGGCGGACAGCACACCGGCCGTCACGGCGACGGCGGCGAGATTGGCAAGGAGTTTCATGACGTCTGAGCGCCGGGTTGGCGGCGCGTGGGCTGGTAATCGTGGGCTAAGCGAAAAATGTAGCGCAAATGCGCGCGGCGCGCATTGCCGACGCCCGGTTATTGATTACGGGCGGTTTCGGCGCGCGGGCCGCGTTCAGACCGAAGTCGCGCCCGACAGCCCGTCGGCCACCGACAGCAGCGCGCCGCAGGCGGCCGGGTCGTAGCCGTCGAGGCGGGCCACCGTCTCGCGGTAAGGCTCGTCGCGCAGCAGCGACAGCGCGTCGGCCAGCGGCGGTTCGCCGAGCCGGCCCTGCTCGCAGGCGAAGTAGTAATCCTCGTCCACCACCGGGATGAACGCGAGCCCGAAATGATGCGCGGCCGGCTCGACGCCGAAGCCGAGATCGGCCATGCCGCTCGCGACGAACGCCGCGATCGCCGAATGGGTCAGTTCCGCCGATGCGTAGCCGTTGATCCGCTCGGGATCGACACCGATCTCGCGCAGCGCCAGATCGAGCAGCATCCGCGTGCCGGAGCCGGGCTGGCGATTGACGAAGCGCACATCTTCGCGCGCCAGGTCGGCCAGGCCCACCACGCCCTTCGGGTTGCCGCGCGGGATGAACAGGCCCTGTTTGCGGCGCGTCAGGTGAATCAGCACGTGGCGCGAATCGTCGAGCCAGGGCCGGTAGATCTGCGCGCAGTTCTCGCGGAACATGCCGCGCGGCAGGTGAAAGCCGGCCAGATCGCATTCGCCGCGCGCCAGCGCCTTCACGGCCTCGACGCTTTCGCGGTATTTGATGTCGACCTGCGCGTGGCCGTCGACGAGCGACGACACCAGCGCCGCCACCGCATAGCCGTGCGACGCATGGATGCGCAGCGCGCCCGGATGCTGGGTCAGCCGCCGGTTCAGCTCGCTCGCCACCTCGGCCGCGAGCGCCCGCAAATTCCCCCCGAGCCGCTCGCCCACCAGCCGCTGCGCCCCGACCACGGCCGCGCCCAGTTCGGACAGCGTGGTGCCCTTGCCGCGCGCCGTCTCGATCAGCGCACCGCCCACGCAGGCCTCCAGCGCCCGCAGCAGGCCCCAGGCGTGCCGGTACGACAGCCCTTTCGCTTCGGCAGCCTGGGCGATGCTGCCCGTGCTGGCCACCAGTTCCAGCAACGGCACCACGTCCGACAGGCTCGCGGTGCGGCCTTCGCTGTCGCGCACGATCAGATGTGCGTCGCATTCGACTCGAATCATTTATGCAACCTCGTTTCTTATTGCGACCTGGATTCTAACGGCTTATTGTCTTTTCCACTTGATCAAACAACAGCGCCAGTGCTCGGACATATGAAGCAACCGAGCATATAGGACCTGGAGGAGCACGGATGTCCCCATCCCCCGTTTCAGCGGACGCGCTTGTCTCGCGACATGCGCGCGCCGGTCAATCCCTCGTCGCGATCCTGCACGCCATTCAGGACGAAGCCGGCTACGTGCCGGAAGGCTGCGTGCCGCTGCTCGCGAAAGCCCTGAACCTGTCGCGCGCCGAAGTTCACGGCGTGCTCACCTACTACCACCACTTCCGCACCACGCCGCCCGCGCGCGTGACGATCCAGCTGTGCCGCGCCGAAGCGTGCCGCAGCCTCGGCGGCGAAGCGCTGGTCGCGCACGCGCAAGCGCGCACCGGCTGCCGCATCGACGGCGGACACCACGGCGACGTCGCGCTCGAATCCGTCTATTGCCTCGGATTCTGCGCCCAATCGCCCGCTGCCATGATCAACGACGAACCGCACGCGCGCATGACGCCGGCGCGATTCGACGCGCTGCTCGCCGAAGCCGAAGCCGGCGCCAAGGAGCCCGCATGAGCCAAGCCCCCGTCCGCATTTACGTGCCGCGCGATTCCGCCGCGCTGGCGATGGGCGCCGAGGCGCTGGCCCGCGCGATCGCGGCCGAAGCCGCCAAGCGCGGCGTGGCCATCGAACTCGTGCGCAACGGCTCGCGCGGCCTGCTCTGGCTCGAACCGCTCGTGGAAGTGGCCACCGCGGCGGGCCGCGTGGGCTATGCGAACCTCGCCGCGCGCGATGTCGCCTCGCTGTTCGATGCCAACTGGCTCGAAGGCGGCGCGCATCCGTCGCAGGTCGGCGTGGTCGACGAGTTGCCGTACCTGAAGAAGCAGCAGCGCCTGACGTTCGCGCGCATCGGCATCACCGATCCGCTGTCGATCGACGATTATGTCGCGCACGGCGGCCTCGACGGCCTGCGCCGCGCGCTGACGCTCGACGGCGCGGCCGCCTGCGAGGAACTGATCGAATCGGGCCTGCGCGGCCGCGGCGGCGCGGCGTTCCCGGCCGGCATCAAGTGGCGCACCGTGCGCCAGGCCAAGGCGGCGCAGAAGTACATCGTCTGCAACGCCGACGAGGGCGATTCGGGCACGTTCTCGGATCGCCTCGTGATGGAAAGCGATCCGTACTGCCTGATCGAAGGGATGATCATCGCCGGCATCGTGACGGGCGCGACACAGGGCCATATCTACGTGCGCAGCGAATATCCGCATGCGATCGCGGCGCTCGACGAAGCGATCGTGCGCGCCCGCGCGGCCGGCTGGCTCGGCGCGAGCGTGCTCGGCTCGGGCCACGCGTTCGAGCTGGCCGTGGCCAAGGGCGCGGGCGCCTACGTGTGCGGCGAGGAAACCGCGCTGCTCGAATCGCTCGAAGGCAAGCGCGGCGTGGTGCGCGCCAAGCCGCCGCTGCCTGCGCTGCAAGGCCTGCACGGCCAGCCGACCGTCATCAACAACGTCATCACGCTCGCCACCGCGCCGATCATCTTCGCGCGCGGCGCGGCGTTCTACCGCGATTACGGCATGGGCCGGTCGCGCGGCACGCTGCCGTTCCAGTTGGCCGGCAACATCCGCCAGGGCGGCCTCGTCGAGCTGGCGTTCGGCGTGACGCTGCGCGAGCTGCTGTTCGATTTCGGCGGCGGCACGGCCAGCGGCCGGCCGGCGCGCGCGGCCCAGGTGGGCGGCCCGCTCGGCACCTACCTGCCCGAGCATCAGTGGGACATCCCGCTCGACTACGAAGCCTATGCGGCCGTGGGCGCCGTGGTGGGTCACGGCGGCATCGTGCTGCACGACGACACCTCGAACCTCGCCGATCTCGCCGAATACGCGATGCAGTTCTGCGTCCACGAATCGTGCGGCAAGTGCACGCCGTGCCGGATCGGCTCGACGCGCGGCGTCGAAACGATCGCGCGGATCCGCAACGGCGATACGTCCGAGCGCCAGGTGCGCCTGCTGCGCGACCTCTGCGACACGATGATGGCCGGCTCGCTGTGCGCGATGGGCGGCATGACGCCCTACCCGGTGATCTCGGCCCTCGATCACTTCCCCGAAGATTTCGGCCTCGCCGGCGCCGCCACGGCTGCCAAGGCCGCGGCCTGACAGGAGACCCGACCATGTCCACTCAAGCATTCGATTCCTCCGCCCCCGCCGGCGGCTGCGGTTCCGGCAACTGCGCCTGCAAGAGCGCAGCGCAACGCCGCGATCCGTTCGACGACACCGATTACGGCACGCCGTTCCGCCACGCCGACACCGACGTCACGCTCGAAATCGACGGCCAATCCGTCACGGTGCCGGCCGGCACCTCGGTGATGCGCGCGGCGATCAAGGCCGGCGTGCACGTGCCGAAGCTGTGCGCCACCGATTCGCTCGAACCGTTCGGCTCGTGCCGGCTGTGCCTGGTCGAGATCGAAGGCCGCCGCGGCACCCCCGCGTCGTGCACCACGCCGGCCGAAGCCGGCATGAAGGTGCGCACGCAAAGCAACCGCCTGCAGGACCTGCGCCGCAACGTGATGGAGCTGTACATCTCCGATCACCCGCTCGACTGCCTGACCTGCCCCGCCAACGGCGATTGCGAGCTGCAGGACATGGCCGGCGTGGTGGGCCTGCGCGAAGTGCGCTACGGCTTCGACGGCGACAACCATCTGAAGGCCAAGAAGGACGAATCGAACCCGTACTTCAGCTACGACCCGTCGAAGTGCATCGTCTGCAACCGCTGCGTGCGCGCCTGCGAGGAAACGCAGGGCACGTTCGCGCTGACGATCTCGGGCCGCGGCTTCGAATCGCGCGTGTCGGCCGGCGAGAGCCAGCCGTTCATGGAATCGGAATGCGTGTCGTGCGGCGCCTGCGTGGCCGCCTGCCCGACCGCGACGCTGCAGGAAAAGAGCGTGACGTTCCTCGGCCAGGCCGAGCACTCGGTCGTGACGACCTGCGCCTATTGCGGCGTGGGCTGCTCGTTCAAGGCCGAGATGAAGGGCTCGCAAGTGGTGCGCATGACCCCGCACAAGAACGGCCTCGCCAACGAAGGCCACGCCTGCGTGAAGGGCCGCTTCGCCTGGGGCTACGCCACCCACAAGGATCGCATCACGAAGCCGATGATCCGCGAGAAGATCACCGACCCGTGGCGCGAGGTGAGCTGGGACGAGGCGCTGAACTACGCGGCCTCGCAGTTCCGCAAGCTGCAGAACAAATACGGCCGCGATTCGATCGGCGGCATCACCTCGTCGCGCTGCACCAACGAGGAAACCTACCTCGTGCAGAAGCTGGTGCGCGCCGCGTTCGGCAACAACAACGTCGACACCTGCGCGCGCGTATGCCACTCGCCGACCGGCTATGGCCTGAAGACCACGCTCGGCGAATCGGCGGGCACGCAGACCTTCGCCTCGGTCGCCAAGGCCGACGTGGTGGTGGTGATCGGCGCGAACCCGACCGACGGGCACCCGGTGTTCGGCTCGCGCCTGAAGCGCCGCATCCGCGAAGGCGCGAAGCTCGTGGTGATCGACCCGCGCCGCATCGACATCGTCGACGGCGCGCACGTGAAGGCCCAGCATCACCTGCAACTGCGCCCGGGCACCAACGTCGCGATGATCAACTCGCTGGCGCACGTGATCGTGACCGAGCAGTTGTTCGACGCCGCCTATATCGCCGAGCGCTGCGAAACGCGCGCGTTCGAGGATTGGCGCGCGTTCGCCGCCCGCGAGGAGAACTCGCCGGAAGCGAACGAGGCGATCACCGGCGTGCCGGCCGAACAGGTGCGCATGGCCGCGCGGCTCTACGCCACGGGCGGCAACGCCGCGATCTACTACGGCCTCGGCGTGACCGAACACGCGCAGGGCTCGACGATGGTGATGGGCATCGCCAACCTCGCGATGGCCACCGGCAACGTGGGCCGCGAAGGCGTGGGCGTGAACCCGCTGCGCGGCCAGAACAACGTGCAGGGCTCGTGCGACATGGGCTCGTTCCCGCACGAGCTGCCCGGCTACCGCCATATCAGCGACAGCATCGTGCGCGCGCAGTTCGAGGCCGCATGGCAGGCCACGCTGCAACCCGAACCGGGCCTGCGGATCCCGAACATGTTCGAGGCCGCGCTCGACGGCAGCTTCAAGGGCCTGTATTGCCAGGGCGAGGACATCGTCCAGTCGGACCCGAACACGCAACACGTGGCCGCCGCGCTGTCGTCGATGGAATGCATCGTCGTGCAGGACATCTTCCTGAACGAGACGGCCAAATACGCGCACGTGCTGCTGCCCGGCTCGACGTTCCTCGAAAAGGACGGCACGTTCACCAACGCCGAACGCCGCATCTCGCGCGTGCGCCGCGTGATGCCACCGCTGGCCGGCTACGCCGACTGGGAAGTGACGCTGATGCTGGCCCGCGCGCTCGGCTACGAGATGGACTACGCGCATCCGTCGGAGATCATGGACGAGATCGCCGCGCTCACGCCGACGTTCTCGGGCGTGTCGTACGAGAAGCTCGACCGGCTCGGCAGCATCCAGTGGCCGTGCAACGACGCGGCGCCGGAAGGCACGCCGACCATGCACATCGGCGGCTTCGTGCGCGGCAAGGGCCGCTTCGTGATCACGCAGTTCGTGGCCTCGCCGGAAAAGGTCAACACGCGCTACCCGCTGATCCTGACCACCGGCCGGATCCTCTCGCAGTACAACGTGGGTGCGCAGACGCGCCGCACCGAGAACGTCCACTGGCACGACGAGGACCGGCTCGAAATTCACCCGCACGACGCCGAGGAGCGCGGCATCCGCACGGGCGACTGGGTCGGCATCGAATCGCGCTCGGGGCAGACGGTGCTGCGCGCGCTGGTGTCCGACCGGATGCAGCCGGGCGTGGTGTACACCACGTTCCACTTCCCGGAATCGGGCGCGAACGTGATCACCACCGACAGTTCGGACTGGGCGACCAACTGCCCCGAGTACAAGGTGACGGCCGTGCAGGTGCTGCCGGTCACGCAGCCCTCGGAATGGCAGCGCCAGTATTCGCGCTTCAACGCCGAGCAGATCGACCTGCTGCAACAGCGCGAAGCGGCCGTGCCGGCCGGTTCGGGCAAGTGAGGAGCGACGCACGATGAAAGTCGACCACCTGATCACGATGGCCAACCAGATCGGCACGTTCTTCGGTTCGATGCCCGACCGACCGGAGGCCCTCGACGGCATCGCCGATCACATCCGGCGCTTCTGGGAACCGCGCATGCGCCGCACGCTGCTCGCCACGCTCGACGAACCGGAAGGCGAAGCGTTCCTCTCGATCGATCCGATCGTGCGCGAAGCGCTCGTGAAGCATCGCACCACGCTCGCACCGGCGACCTCGCCGGCCGTGTGACGCGTGCAGGGCGGGGCCGGCAGGTTCGGCGCCGCCCTGCCTCCCGCCTTCCCCGCCGCGCTCATTGCGCCGGCATCAGCCCCCGGTTCACGGCGGCGAACCACATCTCGCAGTGCCTGAGCAACGCGTTGCCGTCCGATGCGCAGCGCCCGCGCGCCGCCAGATAACCGTCGGGCCTCAGCAGGTAGAAGCAGCCGCGCGTGTGCCCATAGGCGTCGCCGAGCGGCGGTGCGCCGTCCTCGCCCGTGTCGCCGGCGTCGGTCACGCGCCAGGTTCGGATCGCACCGGGCATCAGCCGGTCGAGCGCCGCCGCGAGCGCGAGGCCGTCGCGGTCGGCAGGCGTTTCGCTCTCCTCTGCGCCGGCGCCTGAAGACGCCTGGCGCGTCTCGATCAGCAGCAGCGTGAAATGCGCCGGATCGTGCAGATCGAACAGCCGCGCCACGCCGGGCGCCTGGCCAAGCGGCCCGTCGAGCACGTGCAGCAGCGCATCGGGCGCGCGTTCGCCCGCGCGCGGGCCACCGTCGAGCACGCGCTCGAGCGTGAGCGGGCTCTTGCGGTACTGCACGGCCAGTTCGCTGACCGAGCGGCGCAGCGCGTCGCGCACCGGCCCGAGCGAGGCCAGCACCGGCACCACATGCTCGCGCAGCAGCTTCAGCGGCCCGTGATCGGCCTCCACCACCTGCGTGATGAAGCTGGTCTGCCGCAGCACGTCGCGCTCGATCGGATGGCGCTCGGCGTGATACGTGTCGAGCAGGCGCTCGGGCGCACCGCCCGTCAACACGCGCGCGAGCTTCCAGCCGAGATTGAACGCCTCCTGGATGCCGGTATTCATGCCCTGCGCGCCGGCCGGGCTGTGCACGTGCGCGGCGTCGCCCGCGAACAGCACGCGGCCGATGCGCAGGCGCTCGACCATGCGGCTGTGCAGATGGAAGTACGAGGACCACGCGAGATCGTCGATCGTCAGTTGCGTATCGATGCGCGTGCGCACGATCGCGCGGCACAGGTCGAGCGACGGCGCGTGCTCCGCTTCGCCTTCCGCGCCCTGCGTACCGGACGGCGGCCGATCGGCCACGATCCGGTAGCGCCCTTCGCCGAGCGGCAGCATGCCGGCCAGCCCTTCGTGGGTGGCGTACAGACGGATCTCGTCGTCGGGCCAGCCCGGCTCGGCCGCCACGTCGGCCAGCAGGAAAGTTTGCTCGAAGGCCTGCCCGGCGAACCCGGCGCCAAGCAGATGCCGCAGCGTGCTGTGCGCACCGTCTGCCGCGACGACATACGACGGTTCGACGCGCTCCTCGCGGCCGCCTTCGCGCTGCAACAGCGCCTGCACGCCGCCGCCGTCCTGCCGGATGCGCGCCAGCCTGACGCCGCGCTCGATCTGGATTCCGAACGATGCGAGGTGCTCGGCGAGGATGCGTTCGGTATCCGTCTGATCGAGCATCAGCAGGTACGGATAGCGCGTTTGCAGCGGATCGAAATCGAGCTCGGCGATGCGCCGCCCTTCCGAATGCAGATGCGCGATGCGGGCGCGATGGCCTCGCGCGAGAAACGGCTCGACGATGCGGTGCTGCTCGAACAGTTCGAGCGTGCGCGCCTGAATGCCGATCGCGCGCGAATGGCGGCCCGGCTGCATGGCCTGATCGATCAGGCGCACGGGCACCTTGGCGCGGGCCAGCGCGATGGCGGCGGCCAGGCCGGTGGGGCCGGCGCCGACCACCAGCACCGGGGCGATATCCAGCGGAACGGCAAGCATGTCGACCTCCGCGATCCACGACGGCAACCAGTCTACGCCGGCCGCCGCACGTCATCCATATGCCGAATGGCCGAAATGGACGAGCCCCCGGTGCGGTATGGGAAAATACCGCTTTCTCGCCAGCTTTGCGTCATGGAATCCGTTTTCGATCGCGCGTTCGCGGCGCACCGGGCCGGCCGCCTCACGGAGGCCGAGCGCGACTACCGCGCCGCACTCGCAGCCAACCCCGCCGATGCCGATGCGCTGCATCTGTTCGGCGTGCTGCGCCACCAGCAGGGACAGAACCAGGAAGCGGCCGACCTCGTCGGCCGCGCCGTCGCGTTGCGCCCGAACGATGCTGCGCTGCACCTGAACCTCGGCAACGCGCTGCGCGCGCTGGGCCGCATCGACGACGCCATCGACCGGTTCCGCAACGCGTTGTCGCTCGCGCCGGATTTCTCGCTCGCCCACTACAACCTCGGCAACGCCTATGCGGCCCAGGAACGTCACGAGGATGCCGCCGACGCGTTCGAACGCGCGCTGCGGCTCTCGCCCGGCGATGCGTCGATCCACAACAACCTCGGCAATGCGCTGAACGCGCTCGGCCGGCACGACGAGGCGTTCGCCGCGTTCCGCCGCGCGCTGGCGCTGCGCCCGGGCCATGCGGGGGCGCACAACAATCTCGGCATGGCGCTCGCCGCGCTCGGCCAGGCCGACGAAGCGCTCGCCCATTTCCGCGCCGCGCTCGACGCCGAGCCGGGCTTCGCCGCCGCGCACTTCAACCTCGGCAACACGCTCGATGCGACCGGCCGTCACGACGAGGCCGTGCGCGCGTTCGAGGCGGTGCTCGCGATGCATCCGGCGTTCCCGCTCGCGCTGCTCGGCCTCGGCAATGCGCTGGCCGCGCTCGGCCGTCACGGCGAGGCGCGCACGCGCTACGAGCGCGCCGTGGGCCTCGATCCGTCGCTGGTGCCGGCGTGGCTCAATCTCGGCACCGCGCACCATGCGCTCGGCGCGCACGAGCTGGCGCTGCGCGCGTTCGATCAGGCGCTGCGGCTCGCGCCCGATCACACGCTGGCGCGCATGCACCGCGCCGTCACGCTGCTGACGCTGCGCGATTTCTCGCGCGGCCTGCCCGAATACGAAGCGCGTCATGCGCTGCCCGGCGTGGCGGACGCGAATGCGCCGCCGCGCTGGCGCGGCGAGCCGATCGCCTCGCGCACGCTGCTCGTGCGCGCCGAACAGGGCTTCGGCGACACGCTGCAGTTCGTGCGCTTCGTGCCGCTCGCGCGCGAGCGCTGCGCGCGGCTCGTGCTCGAGGTGCAGCCGGAGCTGTTGCCGCTGATCGAGCCGCTCGCGAAGCCGTGGCGCGTGTCGGTGGTCGCGCAGGGGCGGCAGCGCATCGAAGCCGATCTGTCGTGCTCGCTGCTGAGCCTGCCCTATGCGCTCGGCATCGGCTTCGACGCGATCCCGGCTCCGTCGTCCTACTTGAGCGTGCCCGACAGCGCGCGCCGCCGCTTCCGCGGCTCGCTCGGCGGGCAGTCGCGGCGCAAGCTCGGCATCGTCTGGTCCGGCCGCCGTCAGGTGCAGGAGAATCGCGCCGCGCCGCTCGCCGCGCTGGCGCCATTGTTCGAGATTGCCGGCATCGATTGGATCGTGCTGCAGCCCGATCTGTCCGCCGCCGACCGCGCCGCGCTCGATGCGCATCCGCAACGCGCGCGCATCCATACTGTCGAAGGCCTGAACGACTTCGCCGCCACCGCCGCGCTGATCGATCGCCTCGATGGCGTCGTCTCGATCGATACCGCCGTCGCACACCTGACCGGCGCGCTAGGCAAGCCGCTCTGGCTGATGCTCGCGTTCGCGGCCGACTGGCGCTGGTTCACCGGCAGCGACAGCCCGTGGTATCGCCGTGCGGAACTGTTCCGTCAGCCGTCGCCGGGCGATTGGGCGCCGGTGGTGGCGGCAGTGGCCGCGCGCGTCGCCGCCGGTTGAACGCCACCGGAGCCAGCAGAAGCAGCGCCGGCCGCCTGCGCCGCGCGTCCGCACCATGAAAAAGGGAGCGCCGCGGCGCTCCCTTTTGCTTTCCGGTCGGATCGCTGCGGGCCACGGCCCGCGCCATCCTCAACTCGCCTTGTACTGCTGACGCGCCGCCTGCGTGCGATACAGCACCAGCGTCGCGATCAGGCCGCAGATCGCGGCCACCGCAAGCCACAGGCCCGGTGCGGCCTTGTTGCCGGTTTCGTGGATCAGCAGCGTCGAGATCGCCGGCGTGAACCCGCCGATCGTGGTCGCCAGGCTGTAGGCCAGCGAGAAGCCCGCCGTGCGCACGTCGGCCGGCATCACTTCGGTCAGCGCCACCACCATCGCGCCGTTGTACGAGCCGTACAGGAACGACAGCCACAGCTCGACGATCAGCAGCCGCATGAACGACGGATCGGCCACCAGCCACTGCACGGCCGGATAGGCCGTCAGCAGCGTCAGCACCGTGAAGGCGATCAGCACCGGGCGGCGGCCGATACGGTCGGAGATGCTGCCCCACACCGGCAGCCAGACCAGGTTCGACAGCCCCACGCACACCGTCACCACCAGCGCGTCGATCGACGACAGATGCAGCACTTCCTTGCCGAACGTCGGCGTGTAGGCCGTGATCATGTAGAACGACACGGTGGTCATGATCACCATGCCCATGCCGGCCAGCACCACGCCCCAGTTCTTCAGCATCGACTGCATGATCTCGCCCATCGTCGGACGATGGCGCTTGGCCAGGAACTCGTCGGTTTCCTTCAGCGAGCGGCGGATCAGGAACAGGAACGGCACGATCAGACAGCCGATCAGGAACGGCACGCGCCAGCCCCAGGCCGTCATCTCCTCGACCGGCAGCAGGCTGTGCAGCAGCACGCCCACCAGCGCGGCGAACACCACCGCGACCTGCTGGCTGCCCGATTGCCAGGCGGTGTAGAACCCCTTGTTGCCCTTGGTCGCGATCTCCGACAGATAGACCGACACGCCGCCCAGCTCCACCCCGGCCGAGAAGCCCTGCAGCAGGCGGCCAAGCAGCACGAGGATCGGCGCAAGCATGCCGATCGTCCCGTAACCGGGCACGGTGGCCACGGCGAGCGTGCCGAGCGCCATCAGGCCGAGCGTCAGGATCAGGCCCTTGCGGCGGCCGTGGTGGTCGATATAGGCGCCGAGCACGATCGCGCCGATCGGACGCACCAGGAAGCCCGCGCCGAACACCGACAGCGACAGCATCAGCGAGGCGAACGCATCGCCGCTCGGGAAGTAGGTCTTGGCGATCGCCGAGGCGTAATAGCCGTAGACCATGAAATCGTACATTTCCAGGAAATTGCCGCTGACGACGCGGAAGACGGTTCTGGCCTTGGATTCCTGTTGATTGACGGACGAGTGGGTCGCAGTTGACATGTTGTATCCCGGTCGAGCGCCCGCGCGCGGTGCGCGGCGTGTGGTGTCGTCGTGTCGCGCCGGCTTTCGGTCGTGCCGGCGGCGGCGCGCCATGACTCTAGCGCAGTGTCGCGCGATTCGCTGCGGCGGGGTATGCGGGGAAGTGATGAGACGTGCGAATTTTTCTTTCGAAATGCCTACGAATCACGAAAGAAATTCGTTTTAAGAAAGGAAAACGTCAGACTGAACGACGGGCGCGTTGCACGCCCGCCGTCATAGAACCGCTGCCACGCGTGTTACTTCGCCGCCGGCGACAACCCATGCTCGTTCTGCTGCTGCAACTGCCGCACCTGCCGCTCCAGATCGCGCAGTTGCAGTTGCGACGCACGCTGCTCGACGGCCAGCGCGTTCGCTTCGTTCTGCACCGCGCGTTGCCGCTCGTCGATCTGCGTGCGCTGCGCGCGTGCGATATCGAGATCGGCTTGCAGGCGCTTCGCATGATCCTCCGACAGCCCGATCACACGCTCCAGGAACTGCTTCTGCGCGGCCAGCTCGGTGCGGCGCAGTTCGAGATCGGCCAATTGCACGGTTTGATCGGCGAAGTTCTGATAGATCATTTCCGCGCGCGGACGCTCCTGCGATTTGACGACGCGCCAGAAATGCTTGTCCTGGAACAGCGCGACGTAATACGTCATCTCGCGCGGATAGAACAGCATGCTCGCGCCGTAGCTGCCGTTGTAGGTGGTGCGCATCTCCGTGAGCTGGTGATCGCGCAGCATCTGCATCATCTCGCCGACGTTGCCCTGCGCGTCAACCGCAGCGGCCGCGTCCGGCGAAGAGGACGCCGCCGCACCTTCGCCGTTGTCGGGCGTCAGCGTCGTGACGTCGGGGCGCGTACCGGCCACGGGCGGTTTCGATTGCACCTGCGCCACGGCGTCGGCCGCCGGCTCGGCCGCGATCGACGGCCCCGTCCACGCGAGGACGCACAGCGCCACCCACGGCATCGCCCGGCCGATGCCGGCCACCTTGCTGCGCTTGCTCAAGCTGAAGCTCCCGATTGGTAGAAGAACGACGCGCGATTATCGCCTGAAACGGCGAACCGGCCGCCCGCGAATGCGGAACGGCCGGCCGGTTCGACGCGCTCGAACAGGAACTGCGTCGCGTCAGAGCCGCGTTTCGCGGGCCGCACGCAGGAACGTGTCGAGCAGCGGCGTGCAGTCGAGCAGCTCGGAGCCGCCCGCGCGGTGGAACTCCGGGTGCCACTGCACGCCCACCACGAACGGCGCGCGGCGGTAGCGGATGCCCTCGATGATGCCGTCCTCGGCCGACACGGCCTCGATGTTGAGGTCGCGGCCGAGATCGCGGATCGCCTGGTGGTGAATCGAATTGACGATCGCCTCGCGCCTGCCCGGGAACATGTTCGCGAGCGTGGAGTTGTCGGGGAAGCGAATCGCGTGGCGATGCTGATCGTAGTGCTCGCTCACATGCACGCCGGCCGTCGGCACATCGGTGGCGATGTCCTGATACAGCGAGCCGCCGAACGCGACGTTGATCAGCTGGGCGCCGCGGCACACGCCGAGCACCGGCTTGCCGGACTCGACGAACTCGTGCAGCAGCTCGAGCTCGTACATGTCGCGCACGCGGTCGCCCGGCCACTCGGGGCGCGCATCGGACGCCGCGTAGGTTTGCGGCGAAACGTCGGCGCCGCCTTGCAGCAGCAGCCCGTCGAGATGCTTGGCGTAATCGCGCAGGCGGATGTTGCTCGGATGCAGCATGCCCTGATGGCCGACGGTCGGGATCATGAACACCAGCACGTCGCGCGACATCACCCAGTGCGCGATCGATTCCTCGAGATACTGCAGCGTCTTGCCGCGCAGGCCGGCCGCGCCGGGTTCCGGGTGGAAGATCCGCGCCGACACGCCGATGCGCAGCGTGCGCTGCGTGATCCGTTGCCCCGCGCGGTCGAACAGCCGCCGGGCGCGCGCGGCGACGATGCGGCCGAACACCGACCACGGCGTGTCGCTTTGCTTCAGATAGGCGGGCGGCGGCTGCGTCTGGCCGGATGCGGCGGCGGGCGGCGGGCGCGTCGTGGTGCCGGCCGGCGCGTGGTACTGCGCGGGGCCGATCGTCCTGCAGAGCAACGTCAATTTCCACGTGAGCGCGAACTGCACGATCTTCTTCAGCGCGAACCCGGCCGATTACGCGAAGGACGGCCCGGTCGATTGCGGCACGAACGGCAAGCTGTTCTACAGCCGCTGGCAGGCCAACGACTGCCTGAACTTCGGCGCGCCCGTGTATGCGCGCAACGCCACCCATATCGCGCTGACCGGCGAAGGCGCCACCTCGATCCTGAACGGCCAGGCCATGACCGCGTTCGCCGGCACGGGCAACACGGCCACCTGCTGGTGGACCTACAAGGGCACCACCGGCGCGTACGGTTGCGCCAGTTCGTCCACGCCGTCGCAGGCTTATACGAATCCGAACAACGTCGACCTGAAGACGGCCGTGCCCGGCATTTCGAGCGCCCTGTACACGCTGCTGACCAACCCGGCCACGCCGTGGCAGCAGGATCAGAACTACCTGCCCGCGCTGTCCGAGGCGGGCGTGCCGGTGGCGCAGCGCATCTTCGGGCTCGGGCATTATCTGCGCCCGTGCATGGTGGAATTCATCGGGTGTACGAACGTGTTGATGGAGAACTATCACACCCAGAACACGCCGTTCTGGCAGCACCACCCCACCGACTGCACGAACGTCGTGATTCGCGGCGTGATGGCCGACAGCATCGGCCCGAACAACGACGGCTTCGATCCCGACGCCTGCAACAACGTGCTGTGCGACGGCATGATCTTCAACACCGGGGACGATTGCATCGCCATCAAGTCGGGCAAGGATCTCGACACGCAATACGGCGCGGCGCAGAACCACGTGGTGCAGAACTGCACGATGAACAGCGGCCACGGCGGCATCACGCTCGGCAGCGAGATGGGCGGCGGCATCGAGAACGTCTACGCGCGCAACCTGACGATGCTGAACCAGTACTGGGCCACCAATTCGCTGAACATCGCGATCCGCATCAAGACCAACATGAACCGCGGCGGCTTCGTGCGGAATTTCTACGTGAACGGCGTGACGCTGCCCAACGGCGTGAGCCTGACGGGCGCCGGCTACGGCAGCAAGATGCTGACCGGCAGCCCGATCAACAGCACCGTGCCGCTCGGCGTGGCCACGTCGGCGTCGGGCAACCCGTCGGCGTCGCAGGGCGGCCTGATCACGTTCGACTGCGATTACCAGCCCGCCAGCGATGCGATCCGCACGCGTCCGGCGCTCGTGCAGAACGTCAACATCACCAACGTGAAGGCCAGCAACGTGACGCTCGGCAGCGCGACCGGTTCGTGCTTCCAGGCGATCGTCGCGCAGGGGCCGGTGGCGTTCGACTACAACGGCCCGGCGCCCACGCCCGCGATTCCGGCGATCACCGGCGTGACGATCTCGAACTGCGATTTCGGCACGCCCACCGCAGCCGGGCCGGCCAGCGCGCAGACGCCGGGGCCGATCTATGCGTGGAACGTGAACGGCATCGCGCTGCAGAACGTGACGATCGCGGGGCAGGTGTTCAATTCGACGATTACCGATTTGCGGTAAGGCGGGGGAACAGACCGTTGAAATACCGCATCTCCAGGTCGTTGATGTAGCGCGACAGCGTTGCTGCTTGCTGAATGCCCCGAATACATCGGGTTGCCGCGTATGGGATAGTCCCCGCCTCTCGGTTTCTGACCGGGTTCCCCGACCTGCTGGAACACTTTCATGCCGACGCTTTTGCGTCGGCTTTTTTCATTCGGCTTTCCCCTGCACGCCTGCAACGCGCATCGTCAATCAGACAGGTCTGAAAACCGATTTTTTCCTCTTTCCATCAACGGCCCGGCAATGACTGACAGTTTCCTTTCGGAATTTTGGTAGGCTCGCCCACAATGATCTGACGAATGAAATGGCGCGGGCGCGTCGACAGAATGAACAACAATACGCATCGCCTGGTGTATTCCAGGCTTCGGGGTACGGTGGTGGCCGTTGCGGAGACGACAACGGCCGAGGGCAAATCGGCTACGGGCGAAGCGCGCGCACGGAGAAGCTCACCGACGTCGGGCGCACGTGCCGTAATCGCGGGCGTTGTCGCACTGGGCATGCTGCCCACGCTGTCTGGTGCGCAGATCGTTCCGACGCCGGGCGCCCCCACGCACGTGATTCAGACGCCGAACGGCCTGCCTCAAGTCAACGTGGCCGCGCCGTCGGGTGCTGGCGTTTCGGTCAACACCTACAACCAGTTCGACGTCTCGCGCAACGGCGCAATCCTGAACAACTCGGCCACGATGGTCCAGACCCAGCAGGCGGGCTGGATCAACGGCAACCCGAACTATGGCGCGGGCCAAGCCGCCCGGATCATCGTCAACCAGGTCAATAGCCCGAATCCTTCACAAATTCGTGGCGCGTTGGAAATCGCAGGCTCCAGGGCTGAACTCGTCCTGGCGAATCCCTCGGGCATTTTTCTCGATGGCGCGTCCTTCATCAACACCAGTCGCGCGACCCTCGCCACAGGCGTGCCGTACTACGGCGCCGATGGATCGCTTGCCGGCTACAACGTCAACCGCGGGCTCGTGACCGTGTCAGGCGCCGGCCTGAATGCAACCGGCACCGATCAGGTCGATCTGATTGCACGCGCGGTGCAGGTGAATGCCGCGGCCTACGCGAAGAACCTGAACGTGATTGCCGGCGCGGCCCAGGTCAAGCACGACACGCTCGCCGCGACGCCGCTCGCCGGCGACGGCCCTGCCCCGTCGGTCGCGATCGACGTGAGCCAGTTGGGCGGTATGTATAGCGATCGGATCTTCCTCGCGTCGAACGAGTTCGGTGTGGGGGTGGCCAATGCCGGCAGGATCGCCGCGCAGGCCGGCGACCTGACGCTGCAGTCGAACGGCCGCCTCGTGCTGACGGGCAAGACCACGGCGAACGGCAACCTCGCACTGTCGGCTGCCGGGGGCATCCAGAACAGCGGCACGACGTACGCGCAACAATCGGCGTCGGCCAGGACCAGTGCCGATCTCACGAACACCGGGACGCTCGCCGCGCAACAGAATACGACCGTGAACGCGGGCAGCGTCGATTCGACCGGCACGCTCGGTGCGGGCGTGAACAATGACGGCACGGTCGGACGTGGCGGCGATCTGAACCTGACGGCCTCAGGCCAGTTAAGCGCGACCGGTCAGAACGTTGCGGGCGGCAATGCGTTGCTGACCGGCGGCAACGTGAATCTCTCCGGCAGCCAGACCGCTGCGAACGGCAATCTGTCGCTGAGCGCGACGGCCGGCGACGTGAACTTGTCGACCGCGACGACGAGCGCGCAAAGCGCCCTTCAGGCGAATGCTTCCGGTACGTTGATCAACGATCACGGCAGCCTGTCGAGTGGCGGCAGTACAACGCTTACTGGTGGTGCCCTCTCGAACCAAGGCGGCAAGGTCTCGTCGCAAGGCCTGCTGTCGGTCAACGTGGCCGGCCAGGTTGACAACCAGTCCGGCGAACTGGTCTCTGAAAGCACGGCGAACGTGCGCGGTGGCGCCATCGCGAACAGTCAAGGCACCATCCAGAGCGCCAGGCACGCTTCGGTCGACGGAACCACGATCGACAACAGCGCCGGTACCGTGCAGGCCGATCAGGTCTCGTTGAACGCGACGGATCTTGCGAATCACGGCGGTACGATCACACAGACCGGCGCCGGCGCAATGGGCGTGAACGTGTCGGGCACGCTCGACAATTCCAGCGGCGGCACGTTGCAGACCAACAGTACCGACCTGACGCTCACGCCCGCGATGCTGAAGAACGACGGCGGCACGATCACGCACGCCGGCACCGGCACGCTGACGATCGGAAACGGAGCCGGCTCGGTGTCAAACGTGGGTGGTTCGATCGCGAGCAACGGGCGCGTCGTCGCGCAAGCTGGTGCGCTGAACAACACATCGGGCTCGATCAACGCACAAACCGGATTGACGGCAACCGTCGCCAGCACGCTGAACAACGCAAACGGCAAGCTGTTGTCGAACACGGACGTGAGTGTCACCAGCAGCACGCTGGCGAACGATGGCGGCCAAATCGGCGCGGGCACGAACGCGACGATCCACACGGGTTCGATGACGAACCAGGGTGGCTCGATCGTCGCGCCGAACCTGTCGGTCACGGCCGATTCGATGCTCAACAATAGCGGCGGCAAGCTCGAGGCCAATCAGCTTACGCTGACAGCCTCGAATCTCGCGAACCGCGGCGGCACCATCACGCAGTATGGTTCGTCGACGATGGGCCTGAGCGTTGGCGGCACGCTCGACAACTCCGCCGCCGGCGTGATCCAGACCAACAGTACAGATCTGACGCTCACGCCTGCCGAATTGAACAACGCGGGCGGCACGATTACACACGCCGGCACGGGCACGCTGACGATCGCACCGGGCAATCCCCCACTTCCTTCGGGGCGTAGCGCCAGTGCGCTGAACAACGCGTCGGGCACCATCGTGACGAAGGGGCAAGCCATCGTCAACGCGGCTACCTGGAACAACGCGAGTGGCATCCTCGCAGCGCAGCGCGGCATCAACGCAACCATTGCCGGCGACGTGAACAATACGCAGGGCTTGCTTCGTTCGGACACTTCGCTGTCGTTGACGAACGGCGGCACGTTGTCCAATCGAGGCGGGCATGTCCAGGCCGGCCAATCGACTACGGGCGACACCAGCACGCTGGATATTCAAGCGGCCTCGATCGCCAATGCGGACGGCGCCATTGTCGACCTCGGTGCGGGCAAGATGACGGTGCAAGGCGGCAGCCAGATCGCGAACAGCCATGCCGGTGGCGTATCGGGCATGGGCGCCATTACCGGCAACGGCGATGTCACGGTCAGCGCAGCGTCGATCAGCAATACGCAAGGCGGTCAGCTCAGCGGCGCATCGCTTCAAGTCCACGGCAACACCTTGGACAACAGTGGCGGCACCATCGGCAACGTCGCGAATTCGAACGGCGACGTGAATGTCACGACGACCGGCGCGATCACGAACACGAGCGGCCAGATCAGCTCGACACATGACCTGTCGGTCGCGGCGGCCACGCTGCAAGGCGGCGGTACATACAGCGCAACGCACGACGCGAACGTGAACCTTCAGGGCGACTACACGGCGGCGGCCGACACGCAGTTCAACGTCGGTCACGATCTCGCCTTCACGTTGCCCGGCACCTTCACGAACAACGCGAACCTGGAGTCGGTCAATGGCCTAAGCGTCAATGCGGGCGATATCGCGAACTCGGGCGCATTGACGGCTGGCGGCCTGCTGCACACGCAGTCTGCCAACCTGACCAATACGGGTGCACTCGTGGGCGCCAGCGCGTCGCTTAACGCAACGAATACGATCTCGAACCTCGGACCGACCGCGCTGATTGGCGGTTCAGACAGCAACGGCACGCTCGAAATTCTCGCGCACGACATCGAGAACCGCGACGACACGAGCGCGGCCGATACGATGGCCACAACCGCGATCTTCGGGATGGGCAAGGTCGTGCTGGCGGGCGGCAAGGATGCCAGCGGCAATTACACGAACGCGGCGCTCGTCAACAACGCGTCGGCCCTGATCCAGTCGGGCGGCAATATGGAACTGCACGCCGACAAGATCACGAACACGCGCTACGTGATGACGACCTCGACCAGTTCGATCGATCCATCGCTGCTCGGCCAGTTCGGGATTCCGATCAGCGGCCGAACGGGCCAGATCGGCGTGAAGGATCCGGACAGCATCGGCGGCATCTACACCGAGCCGCCCCACGGCGGTCAGTGGAACAGCACGTACCAGTTCACGACCTACTACGCGGACAGCGCGATGGCGACAACCGTGTCAGGCATCAGTGCGGCCGGCCAGATCGTGTCGGGTGGCAACATCGACGCGTCGTCGGTCGGCACGCTGCGGAATTATTGGAGCAACATCGCGGCGGTCGGCGACATCAAGATGCCGGCTTACTACGATGCGAACGGTTGGGCGGCATCCGGCCAGAAGCTGCCGGGCGTGTCGGTCTCCTATTCCGGGCAGTATCACTACAACAATTACGACAACAGCGAGCATGACTGGCAGTTGCCGTTCGGCAATGCGCCGTTCGTGACGGGACGCCCGGGCGGCTATACACAGGCGGCACCGGCATCGATCAAGGACTACAAGCTGCCGAGCTACGACGCGACGCTGAGCGCGAACGGCACGATTTCGGGTACGGGCGTAAGCGTCAACAACACGGCGGGCAACGCATCGATTCCGTCGCTCGGCTTGCTGCCGGGGCAGTCGGTGCCGGGCCTCACGCCTGGCAACCTGAGCGGTAACGCGAGCGGCGCGAAATCGGATTCTTCGACCGTGCACGGTGGCCCGTCGGGGCCGGTCGATCCGATCATCGCCAGCGCAACGGCGCTGAACGTCCTGAACAACCTCGCCATTCCGCAGGGCGGCCTGTTCAAGCCGACCACCGCGCCGAATGCGAGCTACGTGATCGAAACGAACCCGGCGTTCACGAACCGGAAGAATTTCATTTCGAGCGACGACTTCTTCGGTCAGCTCGGCGTCGATCTCACGCATATTCCGAAGCGGCTCGGCGACGGCTTCTACGAGCAGCAACTCGTGCGCAACGAAGTGACTGCTCTGACCGGCAAGGCCGTGCTCGGGCCGTACGCAGACCTGCAGAGCATGTATCAGTCGCTGTTGGCGGCCGGTGCGGATCTGTCGAAGTCGCTCGATTTGCCAATCGGCGCGAGCCTGTCGGCCGATCAGGTGTCGAAGCTGACCAGCAACGTGATCATGATGGAGACGCGTGTGGTCGGCGGCCAGTCGGTGCTGGTGCCCGTCGTGTATCTCGCGAAGGCCAGCCAGGAGAACATCGACGGGCCGTTGGTCAGTGCGACGAACATCGATTTCCAGAATGCACAGGCGTTCACGAACAGCGGCACGATCAAGGCCGACAACACGCTGGCGATCCAGGGCAAGCAGATCGACAACGCGTTCGGCGCGCTGCAAAGCGGCGGGCTGATGTCGCTGAAGACCGAGAACAACATCGACCTGACGTCGGCGAACGTGAAGGCCGGCAGCCTGCAGTTGGATGCCGGGAAAGACCTGATTCTCGATACGGCGACGAAGACGAACACGCGGGTGAGCCGAGATGGCGCGACGAGCGTGGTGACGACGCTCGGGCCGACCGCCAAACTTGACGTGGCGGGCGATGCGTCGATCGTTACCGGCGGCAACTTCCAACAGCACGCGGGCAACCTGTCGGTCGGCGGCAATCTCGGCATGAATGTTGGCGGTAACTGGGATCTCGGCGCGGTTCAGACCGGCGAGCACAAGATCGTGCAACGAGCCAATGGCGTGTCGAATACCGATATCAACAAGGTCACCGGCGGTTCGGTGACGGTCGGTGGGCAATCGTTGATTGCCGTCGGCGGAGACCTGACGGCAAAGGGCGCACAGATCGACCTCGGCCAGAGCGGGACGCTTGCTGCCAAGGGCAACGTAACACTCGGCGCGGCGAGTGCGACGTCGACCGTGAACAGCAACAGTTCGGGCAGCGACGGTCACGGCAGCTATGCGGAGACGCTGCACACGTCCGACCAGGCACTCACCGGCACGACGCTCAAGGGTGGCGACACGGTCAATATCGTGTCGGGCAAGGACATTACGCTCTCCGGCAGCACGATCAGCCTCGACAAGGGCAACGCGAATCTGCTGGCGGCCGGCGACGTGAATATCGGCGCGGCGACCGAGACGCATGAGCTGAACTCGCACGAAACGCACAGCCATAGCAATGTGGTGAGTGGGTCGAAGGTTGCGAGCGGAATCGATCAGACTGCGATCTACAGCCAGGGCAGCACGATTTCAGCGGATGGTGTGACTATCACAAGCGGCCGAGACGTCAACGTGACTGGCAGCAATATCGTCGGCACAAATGATGTGTCGCTGTCGGCTGCTCGGGATGTGAACATCAAGACCACGCAAGACACGATCCAATCGTCGACCTATTTCGACAAAAAAGAAACCGGCC
Source organism: Burkholderia sp. Ac-20379 (assembly GCF_017104645.1). Taxonomy (GTDB): domain Bacteria; phylum Pseudomonadota; class Gammaproteobacteria; order Burkholderiales; family Burkholderiaceae; genus Burkholderia. The sequence continues at coordinate 11,850 of NZ_JAAGPF010000043.1, read as the reverse complement.
TTATGTCGAACGGCGGGTTGTCAGTATCCGTCGGCTCGCGTTCGAACTCCGACAAGCAGCAGTCTTCATCGGTCACGAACAACGGCAGTGCGATCGGTGCACTGAACGGCAACCTGACTGTGAGTGCGGGTAACGATCTGCACGCGACCGGAAGCATCCTGCATGCAGGCAATGACGTGAATTTGGCCGGCAAGACGGTCAAGATCGACGCCGCGACGGATACATCCAGCATCGCAGAGCAACAGCAGTTCCGCCAGGCCGGCGTGACTGTGGGCGTGACGAATCCGGTGGTCGCGGCGGTGCAGACTGGTCGGCAGATGACGAACGCTGCGCAAAACGTGGGGGGTGATCCACGCTTGATCGCGCTGGCAGCGGCTACGACGGGCCTTGCAGCGAAGAATACCTATGACTCGCTGAAGCAGATGGGCGGGGATCCGGTGGAAGCCGCGACAAGCGTCGGGATCAACGTATCGGTCGGCGCGAGCAAGAGCGATAGTCAGATGCAGGCGCAGTCGAGCACGGCGGTGGGGAGTACGGTGTCGGCAGGCCGCAACGTGACGATCGCTGCTGCTGGCGCCGGCAAGGACAGCAATATCGACGTGATCGGCAGCACGATTTCGGCGGCCAACAACGCGAAGTTGGCCGCCGAAAGCAATGTGAATCTGCAGGCGGCAGAAAATACCAGCAGCCAGCACAGCACGAACAGCGGGTCGAGCGCCTCGGTGGGCGTGTCGTTCACCGTTGGCGACAAGTCGGGGATAGCCTTCACGGCGGGCGTTGCCGGCAATCGAGGCAACGCGGACGGAGATTCGTCGACGTGGACGAATACGCACGTGACCGCGGGCGACCAGCTTGCAATCCAGTCGGTCGGCGATACGAATCTGAAGGGCGCGGTCGCGTCGGGCAAACAGGTGGTTGCCGATGTCGGCGGCAACCTGAACATCGAGAGCCTGCAGGACAAGGACCTCTACGATTCGAAGCAGCAGAGCGCCGGTATTTCGGCGAGCGTGTGTGCGCCACCGCTTTGCGCCGGGAAGTCGAGCGTGGCGGGCAGCGTCGGCCAGACCAAGATGAACAGCGATTACGCAAGCGTGATCGCGCAATCGGGAATCAAGGCGGGTGATGGCGGTTTCCAGGTCGATGTGACGGGCAATACCGATCTCAAGGGCGGAGTGATCGCGAGCAGCGACAAGGCCGTCCAGGACAATCTGAACAGTCTCACGACCGCTACCCTTACCCATAGCGATATCGAGAATCATGCATCGTACGATGCCTCGTCGATCGGACTCTCGGGCGGCTATGGCGGGACCATCGGCAAGGATCAGAAAGGCAAGGCGGACAACGTGAACCCGGTGCCGGGGACGACGCTGCCGAAGGGCGATGGCGGGTTTCAGGTAGCGCCGCCGGTAGCCCTCAGCGCGTCAGGCGATGCCAATTCGACTACGAAGACCGGTATCGGTGGAGGCGCCATCACCATCACCGACGGTGCGAAGCAGCAGCAAATGACCGGACAGACGGCGGCTGAAGCGGTTGCGAGCGTCAACCGCGATACATCGAACACCGGCGGTGCGCTCGCGCCGATCTTCGACAAGGACAAGATTCAGGCCGGCTTTGACATTACGAGCCAGTTCATCAACCAGGCGGGGACATTCGTTGCGAATCGGGCGGTCGAGGTCGACGCAGCGAAGGCCGCCGCGAACAACTCGAATCTGACGCCGGAACAGCGCGCGGCCGCCCAGCAGCGCGCCGATGAACTGAGCGCTAACTGGGGATCGGGCGGTACGTATCGTCAAGTGCTTACGGCCCTGTCGGTGGCCGCGGGCGGCAACGTGACGGGTGGTCTGGGTCAGTTCGCGCAGAATGCGACGGTGGCTTACCTGCAAGAGCTTCGTTCCAATCAGGTGAAGCAGATTGCCGACAACCTCGGCAGCGAAGAAGCGCGTGCGGCACTTCATGCGATTGTCGGATGTGCCGGTGCGGCTGCCGGCAGCCAGAACTGCGGTACAGGCGCGATGGGCGCGGCGACCAGCTCCGTGCTCGGCAGTCTGCTCGCGCCGTCGACGAACCTGTCTGCATCGGAGCGTGAAGCGCGCGACAATCTGGTGGCCAGCCTGGTTGCCGGCGTCGCCGCCATGTCCGGGCAAAACGTAGCAACGGCGACCGGCGCCGGCAAAATTGAGGTGGAGAATAACCAGCTCGCGCTTCCTGGCGGCAAACAGAAAAATCCGGTGGTAGTAGATCTAGTGAGCAAATACTGTAGCGCAGCTTCTCCCTGTTCGGATGCTCAACTGAAAGAGATACTTAAGGCACAGGGCGAAATGTCTCAGGAAGTTAATCGGTATGCAACAAATACAGTCATTGCAGGCGGAGCTGCTGCAGCAATTGCTGGTGTCGTAATTGCCGGCCCAGCAGCAATTGAAGCCTACAAAGCAGGACAAGCAGCCTACTCATTGACGACGGGAGCCTTAACTGGAGCGGTCGTATCTGGGGGGCTATATACGATTCCCGCTTTTGTGAAATCGGACTTCTCGTCAACCCAAGCATTTCATGACTCTTTCAGCCGAAATTTTTCACCGGTCGGCTTTGGCGTTGCTGCGGTCATTGGGGCATATAATAGTGTTTTGGCAGTATCCATGTTTAACTGGGCAGGGATTGCGAATTCGATAAAAAATCTTGGAACTATTCCAGGCATTGTCATTAACGCAAACAAGATTGCAATAAGTCAGACTGTTGGACGAGCGGCTCAGGGGGCAGTGCAGTCCGGAAATTCACCGCAGAAATGAAAGGAGCATGGTAATGATTGATGGTCTCTGGAGTGGTCTGCTAGGTGGATTTTTGGGGCCTCTCGTTTCAAGGGCTATCGGAAAACTCTCATACTGGAAGGTTTTTATTTTTATTCTTGCATTAATTTATATCTTCATATTTTCCGTTGCGATATTAAAGGCTGGATTTGAGCAAGGTGTTGCAACTTCCATAGGGATTATTTTCACAGTCCCAGGGGTGTTTGTGCCGATAGGGTTTTCCGCTATTTTTTCTTTTTGCGCTCTTCTTCACGCGCGATCGAATAAGAGGAGTTGATCTCAAGGAATTTTCCATAGGCGCATCACGGTCTAATTTTTTATAATCAATGATATGGTGCACGTCGCCTGTGCTGCAACCTACGCGAAGTGGGTGAAGTTTGCAGCAAGAACCGAGTGGCCAAAATCATGCAACGCAACGGTATCAAGGCGATTCGAGGATACAAGTCGCCTCATCGCACTGCTGGCCGGCCGTCGATTCTCACGCCCAATCGACTGAACCGACAATTCACCGCCGAAGCGGCAGATCGTGCCTGGGTCACGGACATCATGTACCTGCGAACTTGGCAGGGCTGGCTTTATCTGGCGGTAGTGCTGGACCTCTAGTCGAAGGTTCCCGCAAATGTTCTGAATATCTTGGGGAAATGAGAATGCTATATGGCAACAAGGCAAGGTTTGGTATTGAGTTTGAACTAAACGAAAATCCGGGCGGTGCGTGGATGTTCGGCAAATTTTGCTATTGGATTGGTGGCGAACAAGTCGGCGACTTTTACGAAGTAACTTCGCTGCGCGACGTCCTGTTTGCAATGAAATACATCGTTGGTGATACCGGAAGGCGCACGGCCCCGTCTCTCGCTTCATGCGATGGTCGAGATGCATTCCACATTATTCGAGACTATCTCAACGAAGCCAGCGATGACCTGGCTAAGCTGATTCCTACCGACTCAATGCCAGCGTGCTTTGACGTTTGTCCACCCATCGACATTTTCGGAACTTGGCACATCTACTTGGTGGATGCCCGAGAGATTTCCAAGATCGTTTGTTCGAGCGATGGCGGAAACAGCGTTAAGACGGTTGACCTAGCATTAGGCGAGTTCGATGCTGTCGCGTTGGACACCTGTAGCAAACTCAGCAGCCTACTGGAAGCGTATAGCTGAGGGTAGACTCGCAGCAGACCATATCCTGCCGCAGAACGGGATCAAACAACAGGAAGGTTTCGAGTTACTCACCCCAGCATAGCAAAGCAATATATTAAACGATCCGGTAAATACGCAAGGTCTACCCGGTTCATTCAACTCTTCGAAAGGCGCGAAGATGCCCGGAGAGTGGACGACCACAAGGGGCAACCGCTCGATCCAAACTACATTGAGGCTAGTGCTGCACAAGCCGCAGCGTTGAAGACCTACATCACTGGCTGCATTAACGCGATGCTTGGAAAATGACATCATGACTGAAGTGAAAACGAATTCAATGGTTCAACTTCGGGGGGAAAAGTCGCAGTCCCAGGCATGGGATCGACAGACATTGATGTGGTTGCGCCAAACGGTGATCTGATAGCCGTCGGTGGCCCTGCTAAGGCGAACAACCTCGGAAAATTGGGACAAGAGCTTCGTATCTATCAAACAATCGCCGATCAACGTGGCGTAGCGGCTCAGGTCTACTTCGCCGAGGGAACCCCGGAGTCGGCAATCAACCTTGCGACTAAGGTTCTTGGCGAAGGGAATGTAAAAATATTTGCCGGGAGTAAATGATGGCAAACCGAATTTTTCGTGTATCAATTCCTGATGACTTGGTTTCTGCATTTTCTTTTGTGGCAGCCTGCATCAATTTAGCCGGATTGACTATTCAAAATCCAGAAACGGGCAAGATCACGTCCTGGTCCGACGACGGGGAGCAGATTGTGACTGTATCGGCGGAAGTATTGGAAAATATCAAGTCTGGAAATCTGAGAAATGTACAGTTTTGGAGCTCGCCCAGCAGCGATATGTTCGTGTCTTGGAACGGGGATGCTCGACTGAGTACTTTCTCTCTTCATCTTGATGGGGTAGCCGCTATTCACTGTGTCGCAGTGGCATCTAAGCTCATCGAAGGATTGCTCAGTCAGTATGCCAGCAAGAATCTTTCAGGTGATGCCTTTGCCGTGAACTTCGAATAACCAGCACCTCGGGCTATGTACGCAGTAATCGACGTTAGCAAGCGTTGATGCGAATTCGATCGATAATGGCGGTGCGCCACCACCGAATATGTCTCCCGATGGGGCCGATCGCGGAGGTGCCTTCAATGAGGTCAAGCGCAACGCAGGCGTTCCGGTGAGCCAACAACCGGTCTATATAAGGACCAACGTTGAGAATATCGTTTGCCCAATGGCCAAGGGATAAGGTTTAATGCAGACGGCTCGTTCTCAGGCGTCCTGGATCGAACGAAATAAGGTGAATTAAATGACTGGATTGAGTATCGACTTCGTCAGTGACATGGATCACGAGTACCTTACGGCAGAGATAAGCTTCGACGGTCAGAGGCTCTGCGTTTTAGACAGAGAAGGTGGAAATGAAAGAATGGAAATCGAATTTCTGGCTGATCTTTATGTCTTGCCGAATAATGTGAGAATGAAATTCAGTCTTTCGGACTTTCTGAAAACCATCGAAATTGCACGTCCCGAATTGGAAAGGTGCGCATAGAGCAACGACAAAACTAACAAACATTACCCAGCAACATAAAATCAGGCACAGCAACGAGGAAGTCAGTTCTGAACAGAGCATGTATTAATCGCCAATGGCAGCCGGCGCAGATCTGTCGAAGTCGCTCGATTTGCCAATTGGCGCGAGTCTGTCGGCCGATCAGGTGTCGAAGCTGACCAGCAACGCGATCATAATTGTGAAGCCTGGTGAACCTCAGAAACAATAAGGAGTGAAAATGTCGCTTGAATCTATAAGTGGCCTTATAGGAGGGCTCTTCGGGCAAGTTTTCGGAAATATTCTCGGAAAATTTCGTCTGTGGAAAGTTTTCCTCGCGTCGATGTTTTTTATATATCTAGGGTTGTTTGCGATGGGGCTTGCGGTGGTTGGCCTCAAGGCCACAGTATCTAGATTTGGCGAATTCCTCACACCTTTCACGCTACTTGTATTTGTGGGTTTGTCTGCCACGGTCACTCTCGTTGCATTTTTAGGACGTGCTGCACAAAAAAACAGGGAAAACTGACCGGCCTATACGACTGCCTGCAAGGAATGACCATGTCTGGCGAGATTATAAGCGGATTAATTGGTGGTGTTTTATAAGCTTTCATTGAAAAAATTCGCAGGGAATTCCGCCTATGGAAAGTATTCACAGTGGCGTTTATGGCCCTGTATGGCGGAGCATTTGCAATGCCAATTGCATTGGTCAGTTTTTAAACAATCAAGCCAATATTCTCCGAATTGTTTGCCCCCCCTGTTCGCCTTCATGAGCTTATCGGTGAGAACGACGTTTTTCGCATACCTTGGCCGTAAAACCATCAACAAATCCAAGGAAGATTGGCCCGACACCTGATTTAATCATCGACCACATAATCGACATAAAAGTATTTGCGCTGCTCAACGACATTAAAAATTCCGGAGGTCATCAGTTAATTGGCGTCGAGCGCATGCAACATCTCAAATCTGGTTTACTGTATCTCTTGCATCCGTATTTGCGGCTGACTGCAATGCAGTCGCGGTTATTGGGATTTGTAGATTAGCACTGAAATTAAGCGATGATGCATCAGTATTTTAGATTGAAATTCTAGTTCTTCTGATTCAGTTGCCGATATTTTTCAGACGTCTACAGAAACCGCTTCGAACCGCGGGGATGCTGAACGGCAACCCGAAAAGATTTGGCCCCTGGTTTAAATAATCCCCTTTAAAGTAAGATCGGGCGGCGTACATGACTCGCGGGTTGGCTGCCAGAATCTACGCCGAGACGGCTACCTGCAATACGGAAATCACGACTACAACAGCCAGTGCATAGTGAGCAACCAGAAAGGCCATGATGCTGGACAAAGCCAGATCAACAAAGGCGTGACTTACAACGATCTGGTGAAGAATAATGTCAAGAACAACCCAGCGAGTACTGGGATTGCAGGTGCTGGCATGATCGCGTTGGGTGGTGCGATTGCAGGAGGTGTGCCATTGATCGCAGGAATGTTGGCTGGCGACAGTATTGGTGCGACCGTTAAAACAGGATCCCAGTATATATTTAATAATTTGAAAATTAACTTGGTGGATACAGGATTGGCTGGGATGACTGGCGCATTGGCCTTTGGGACAGAGCTTCTTTCCGGACTTTTGATTAATACGGGAGAGGCAGTAAAAGGTGACAACCCGAACTGGAGCATGGTCGGGGCGGCAGCAGGTACAGTAGTTGGTTACAAGGCCGGCGGTTGGATCGAAAGCGGGCTGACCAAGGTAGTCAATCCTTGGTATCGACCAGAATGGGTCGACATTGGCTTCGGCGTTTCCAAGTACCTTCCGTCCAGCACGTTGCCGTCTCTTGGTGGCATCGCCGTGGGTGCGATAGGCTTCGAAGGAATCAACGGAACAATTGGAATCATCGCCACTCCTCCATCGAAACCGATAAAGAAATGAGCAGATTAAAACGCGAGCTTTTAACTATCGCTTACTTTTCCATGTTTCTTCTGGTTCTGTTTGTGATGGCGGGTCTTTTTTTTGAATTTTTGTTCTGGCCTGCATTGATGTGGCTGAGAGATGGGGGCTGTCACCTACCGAAAATTGACCGACTGTATAAATGGATGAAGCTAATTGCCTTAGTGGTTCCTCCATGCTCACTGATAATTTGGTTATACGAAAAAAATTGTCGGGCCGTTAGATGGGGGGCTAGATTTGGTTGATTCGGGTCTGGCATTTTGGCGAAATCAACGGGGAAAAATCTATTCAATTCGAAAATTTTCCTGAAATTTGTGCTGGTATCTTTGGCGCAGCCGGCGCTGACACAGGAACGAAAGTGACAAACGATGCTCAATCCCGGATTGGGAAGTGAAGAAATGCTTAGGTTGATTTCCTTGCATTTATCTGCCTTCTTGCTGTCATTTACGCGCCCTGCCTCCATAAAGGCATTTGCAATGATTTTTGTGGCCTATTTTTATGGTGGTGAATTCTTGCGGGTGAAAAATGACACGAAATTAGTTTTGGCAAACGGAACTCTGTTGGGGCTTGTTTTTTGCATCTTCGTGACAGCAGCATTTGTGAGAAAAAATGATCCTCGACCACGACAGGCAATCTAATTAAATCGACGACCATACGATATATTCGCATAACTCAAGCGACGCGACCTGGACTGATGCTTGCATGAAAATCTATTCGCGCGCTTCGCTTACAACGAACCGGCTGCTCTCAACACGATCGGCGCGTTGGTGAGCATCGGTCTAGCAGGCACTTTTACCTTCGGGCGATCGTACCTTCTCGCGATGTTGTAATAGGCAAACTCGATGGTGTTGATGGGAACTGCGCTCGCCCCTTCGGCGTGTGGTGTAGCCGACATTCACAATCCAGCGTTTAAAAATACATGAGACCTATTCACCGGGGGAATTCTGCTGCAACACTGCTGCTTATTGCGGCCAGTGTGTCGGCACAAGAAGCGCCACGCCTGATCATTCCCGGCAACGACCAGCAAACCCGACAGCAGGAAGAAGCGCGCGTGCGAGAACGGGTGGTATCCGCGCCTACGGTGCGTTCGAGCGTGACAGCAAGCACCGGGTATCCCGCACTGCGATCGGAGTCGCCGTGCTTTCGCATCGATCATTTCTCGCTCGACGTACCCGATGCACTGCCCGCGTCCGTGAAATCGCAAGGCGCGTCGGAGTTGTCGATGGATCGCTTCGCCTTCGCACGCGAATGGCTCGACCACTACGTTGGTCAGTGCGTCGGCAAACAAGGCCTCGACGTGCTCGTCAAAGGCCTGTCGCAGGCAATCCTCGCCCGCGGGTACGTCACGACGCGCGTGCTGCTGCCCGAACAGGATCTGTCGACCGGCACCCTGACGTTATCGCTGATCCCCGGCGTGATCCGCCATGTGCGCTTCGCTGACGAAAAGCTCCGCGGCACCTGGAAAACCGCCTTTCCGACCCGTGACGGCGAGCTACTGAACCTGCGCGACCTCGAACAGGGCCTCGAGCAGATGAAACGCGTGTCGAACCAGGACGTGTCGATGCAGATCGTCCCCGCCGACGTGCCGGGCGAGAGCGGCGTCGTGCTCGACGTGAAGCGAGGCAAGCCCTGGACGGTGGTCGCGTCGATCGACAACTCCGGCACGCGCGCGACCGGCCGGCTGCAGGGCAACCTGTCGCTCGGCATCGACAACCCTCTGGGCCTGAACGACCTCTTCAACATCGGGGTGAGCCAGGATCTCGAATTCGGCGACAAGCGGCTCGGCTCGCACGGCTGGAACGGTTTCTATTCGATCCCATGGGGCTACTGGACGGCGACGCTCTCGGCGTACACGAACACGTACTACCAGCAGATCGCCGGCGTGAACCAGATATTTGTCGCGAGCGGCAACTCAAAGACGGTCGATTTCAAGCTGAACCGTGTGCTGTCGCGCAGCCAGAACGACATGTTCGGCGCGCAGTTCCGGCTATCGCGCCGGTTCGGGCAAAGCTTCATCGAAGACACCGAAATCCCGCAGCAGCACCGCAACAATACATTCGTCGAGTTCGGCCTGACCGATCGGCACTACTTCGGCAACGCGCAGTTCGACGGCACGCTCGCGTACCGGCAAGGGATCGGCGCGTTCGGTGCGCAGGGCGACAGCCTGGCGGCCGACGGCGGCCCAACCTACCGCTACAAGATGGCGGTGCTCGACGCGAATCTGTCGGTGCCCTTCGCGATCGCGCAGCAGCCGTTCAGGTACGTCACGACATTTCACGGTCAGTACACCGGCAACACGTTGTACTACCTCGACGACCTGACGATCGGCAGCCGCTACACAGTGCGCGGCTTCGACGGCGAGACGATGCTCGCCGCGGCTCGCGGCTTCTACTGGCGCAACGAGTTGCAGGCGCCGATCGGGCAGACAGGGTTGGTGGCCTACGCAGGCCTCGACTACGGGCGTGTGTGGGGCGCCCAGCCGATCGCGCTGGTTGGCACCCAACTGGCCGGTGCGGTGATCGGCATCAAGGGGAGCGTGGCGACGCGCCTGGGCGGCTATGGCTACGACCTGTTCGCCGGTACGCCGGTGTACAAACCGTCCGGCTTCCCAACCGCCCGGGTGACGCTCGGGTTTCAGGTAACGGCGCAGTTCTGATGCAGGCATGACCGGGCCCGCCTTGCGCATTTCCGATCGGCCGGCGCCGGTATGGACCGCGAACTCACCGGACGGCCGATTGCAGATTGCGACTGGCGCCACGATCATCGACGGCAAACGGAACTATCACCCGTTGTCTGTGTCATTCGGCGTGGAATGCAAACACGACCGCGACCTCTGCGAACCGCCCATCGAGCCGCCGACGCACCTCATCGTCGACCGACGCCCTACTTCGAAGCCTGCAACATCACCCGCCCCGCCTGCGGCGCACTCGCCTCCAGCACCATCGCCTTGGACGCCGCCGCGGCCGCCCGCCGCTGCGCAATCACCGCCTCCGCCTCCTCCATGCGCCGATGCAGCCGCCCATCGTATCCGGCCGGGTTATACCCCGCCTGTTCCAGTTCGACGAGTTGCGCCCGCACGTCGGCGCGCGTGATCGCGTGGTTCGCGCCATCGGCGAACGCGGGCGCGGAGGCCGCGCCCAACATGGCAACCAGGCCGGCAGCGGCCAGAATGATACGGTGGGAGGCAGCAAATTTCATCGCGATCCTAGAGGGCAAGTCGGCAAAGTGTTCAAGCCCGAAGTCTGCGGGTTAACGCGATAAGGGTAAATGCGGACGCCGCCGAATTAATGCCCTCGCCGCAAAACTTATCCCCTCGCCCTCAACGAAACCGCCCGAGCCAATCGAGAAACGTCCGGTCGTGCCCGTAGGCGACGTTCACGCGCATGCCCGGCGTGGGCGTGTCGGACGTCGCGAACGCCGCGGCCGGGGCCACGAAGATGCCCGATTGCGCGGCGTCGGCGGCCAGGTCGATCGCCTGCATCCCCGCCGTCAGCGCGAGCCACACGTACAGCCCGCCGCCGAGCGGGCGCGGCACCTCGAAACCGGCGGCCTCGACGCCACGCACGGTGGTGGCGGTCGCGTCCTGAATCCGCTCACGCAGCCGCCGCAGGAATTTCAAATAGTGCGCGCCCTCGATCACCGAATACACGAGCCGCTCGTTCTGCGCCGAGGTGGACACGATGGTGATGACCTTCATCTCGTTCAGTTCCTCGGCGATCTCGGGCGCGGCGGCGAGATAGCCCACACGCACGCTGCCGGGCAGCGTCTTCGAGAACGACCCGACGTAGATCACGCGCTTCAGTTGATCGAGCGCGGCGAGCCGCGGCGCGGTGGGCGGCAGGATGTCGGCGAACGGATCGTCCTCGACCACCAGCAGGTTGCACGCCTCGGCCACGCGCAGCACCGCATAGGCCTTGCCCTGCGTGATCGAGCCGCCGGTGGGGTTGTGCGCGAGCGATTGCGTGAAGAACAGCCGCGCGCCGCTCGCGCGCGCCTTCTCGCGCAGATCGTCGGGATCGGGGCCGTCGTGCAGCCGCCGCACGCCGACGATGCGCGCGCCGGCCACGTCGAGCTTCCAGTACAGCGGGTAGTAGCCGGGATCGTCCACCAGCACGGCGTCGCCGGGCCGCACGTGGCAGCGGATCACGAGATCCATGCCGTGATTCGCGCCGTTGGTCATCAGCAACTGCCCCGGATGGCACTGGATGCTGCGCTCGGCCAGCGCGCGGCACAGCCGCTCGCGCAGCGGCAGCAGGCCCCACGCGGTGTTGTAGGTGTCGTCGGCCGTCAGCCGCATCACCGAGATCGGCCGCCGCATCTCGGCCGATTCGAGCCAGGCGGGCGGCAGGCGGCCGTCGCCGGGGCGGATCGGCAGCCGCCGTTCGAGCTGCTCGGTCAGCAGCGCGGCGCGGCGCAGCGCGCCCGGCATCGGCGCG